>CAMASJ010000017.1 GCA_945860685.1 Akkermansia muciniphila | reverse complement strand
GGGGTCATACGGAAACCCCGGCAGGCTCTCGACCCGGATCGGGGCCCCTTCCGTCGGCAGCGTCACGCGGAAGACCCCCTTGTCGTCCTGGTCGGAGACGACGAGTCGCCCCTTGGGATCGAAGGCCATCGCGACCCAGGATCCCTGGGACTTGGGCACCTCGTAGAGCAACTCGGCATCGAAACCCTCCCGGATCGAGATCCCGGTATCCGCGTCCAGGACCAACCGGGCCGCACCTGCGTCCGAGTCGCGTCCGATGGCCGGATCCAAGGCGATTCCGAGGAGAAGTCCGATTGCAGTGAGGCGCCTGATCATAGGGGTTGGGACGAATGGCTGAAGCGGCCGCTGATTCCGGGCCGCGGACCGATTTCGGGAATGAAGGAGAAGCGGGTTGGTTGCTTGCGACCCCGAACGGTATCGACCCTGCCGGAAACCCAACTGCAGGCAACCGACAAGGCCCAGGTCGGCAGGCGGCCGCGACGCCTCGAACGTCGGACCAAAGCCTTTCGGGCTTCCTCTGGATGGAGCGAACGCCGTCCGATGTTGACCATTTCGGCCCCGGATCCGGAGCACCGGTTGGCTTCTTGGCGTTCCCGCGTGAGGTCCGTGTTGGCTCCCATGGAAGGGTTGCGGTCTAGGCCTGCTGGAGGTGGAACAGCGTGATCTCAGGCCGCACGTTGAAGCGGACCCTCATGACGTGGCCCACGCCGCGGCTGATGTAGAGGCTGCGTCCGCCTTCCAGGGAAAAGGCACCGGCCGTGTAGCGACGGTTGACCACGGGCAGCAATGGCGGAGGCAGGAACGGCGGCTTGCACTGACCGCCGTGGGTGTGGCCCGAGAGGATCCAACCCGAGTGGTTCTCCCAGCCGTCCAGGTCCACCGTGTCCGGGTTGTGGCTCAGCACGAGGTTGGCGCGCTTCCGGTCCATCGTCTCGAGTCCCAGCTTCACCTCCAGCCGTCCCGCCCACAGGTCGTCGAGTCCGAAGAAGTGGAGCCCCTCGATCTCGGCCGCCTCGTTCCGCAACATCCGGACGCCGGCACGCGTGGCGAGACCGGCGATCCGCGTGCCGATGTCGTCGTGCGACCAGTTGGGGCCGTAGTCGTGGTTGCCGAGGATGCCCAGGGTTCCCCTTCGGCCCAACGGGAGGCGCGAAAGGACCTTCTCGGCATGGGTGAAGTCGCCGCCCTCGTAGTCGGTGAAGTCGCCGGTGCAGACGACGAAGTCCGGAGAGAGCCGTCGGGTCAGGGCGAAGCACTCCTCCAGGTAACCATCGTCGACACGCGGACCGATATGCAGGTCGCTGAGCTGGATCAACCGGCACCCGGCCAACGAGGCGGGGAGGTTGGCGATCGGCAGGGGACGCTCCACCAGTTCCACCCAATGCGGCTCGACGCGCCAGGTGTAGAGCCCGGTCCCGAGTCCGACGCCCAATCCGGCGCGGCCGAGCCGGATGAATTGGCGACGCGAAATCATCCGGGGCGGATCATGCGGATGTCGATCTCGCGGTCGACATACTTCCACTCCTCGGTCACCCGCAACGCCGCCACCAGGTCCTCGAACGCCGTCGCATCCTTCGCGGCGTAGTCGAACAGGGTCAGGAAATCGAACGGCTCGGCTACCTCGAGGTCGCGGCAGTGGTGCAGCCGGCGGGCGATGGACGGCAGGTACTTCATGCCGACGGCGGTATGGTGGGACCTCTCCTCGAAGATCGCCCGACGCTCATCCTGGGTCAGGGCCCACCACTTCGCGTTCTTGCGGATGGGAATGAGCGCGCCGTGCGTGGCCTCCGGACGCCCCAGCGCCGCCTGCCTGGCTTCGAGCTCCACCTTCTCCTCCCGCGCGACATAGCGGACGTTGCTGGTCACACCCTTCAGCATCCACTGCGCTCCCGCCGGGAATCCCGGCAATCCTCCTGGCACGATGTCGATCTTCGAAGGTTCGGCGATCGGGTCGCCAACCACCGTCTTGAACCGGGTCACGGTCCACGGACCCGAGTTCCCGCCGACAAACGTGAAGAGCCTTGGATTCATGGAATTGGATTCGGCGGCGAAACCGTGGTGGACACCGATACCCGCGGCCACGCTCCACGTCGCGGCGCGGCACAGGAAGGATCTGCGGTTGAGCTCGCCCGTCTGACGGAGCTTCACGCCAACCCTCGAAGCGATGGAGGAGTCCATGGAACGGCAGCCGGAGGTTTATGGACCTGCAGTCCAATCGGCAGTATCGGCCGAATCCGGCTGTGGCAACTCCCGGGTGACGAAACCGTCGGATTCGTCCTCGGATGGCCCCAGGTCGACCGAAAACCCACGGGGCACAATGGCACGGACCGCCCCTTGCCTTCATGCCCGACGTCTCCCAACCTCCGCGCCCGTGACGAAGCCGCTCGCCATCGTCTTCTACGAGAAACTCCTCCCGGGAAGCCAGGTGGTCAACCGGTTGACCGACCTCGGATACCGCGTCACCGCCACGCAGCTCGCCTCCGAGGTCCCCCGGCTCGCCCGTGCCGAGAGTCCGATGGTCATCGTGGCCGACCTGCAACTCCGTGCCGGCGACTTCGTGTCGGTCATCCAGACGCTGAAGTCCTCTGCCGACACCGAGCACGTCCCGATCCTCGGCTACTGCGATCCCAAGAACCAGAAGCTGGTCGATGCGGCGGTCAAGGCCGGGGCCAAGCTGGTCGCCGCCGAGAAGGGCCTGCCGGAACAGCTCCCGCAGCTGCTCGACCACGTGCTCGCGGTGGAGTGAGAGGAGCTGGGGTTGAAAGGTTGAAAGGTCTAAGGGGTGGTTGATGGGGCGAGGGAGAGGGCGAGGCGTCGGGTTCAGAGACCGCAGGCTTCCAACACCCGGAAGTACAGCCAGTGCCCGAAATCGTTGGGGTGGTTGATGTTGTTCCCCAGCATGTCTTCCGGCTTCTTCCGCACGCTCCAGGTCAGCCAGTTGCCGTGGACGTCGGCGTACGCCGATCCGGTTTGCTCGGCGACGCGGCGGGTCGCGGCGGCGTAATCCTCCATGCGATGCGAACCGAACTTCCACTTGGGGTTCGGCGGAAACGCGGAGAACAGCAGCACTTCCGCGCCGTTGGATTCCCGGATTCGTCGGATCATCTCCCGGAGGTTCGCCTCGAATTGCGGGATCGGAACCCCTCCCCGGTTGTGGTCGTTCATCCCGAATCCGATCAGGACGAGATCCGGCTTCTGATCCAGCACCTTGGCCTGAAGCCGTTGCAGTCCCTGGACCGTGCTGTCGCCGCCCGTGGCGCCATTCAGGATCGTGATCTCGGAACCCGGGTGCCGCTTCCGAAGCCCCTCGGCCCAACGGTTCCAGAAGATCCACTCCGGCCGGGTGGCGTCGCCGCCGGCGGTGATGCTGTCCCCGTACGCGACGATCCGGAACGGTCCACCCTTCGCCAGTTTCGCGAAGGCACCCGGCAACAGGTCGACCTGCGGTCGCTGCACCAGCCACGGCGACTCCATCCGATACTGGTAGTCGACGAAGACGAAGAACCCCGTGTTGCCGAAACCGGGGAACCTCGAGTGGTCGAAGTCCTCTTTTCCAAAGAGGCTGTTGGTCCGGAAGTCGGGAATGCGGGAACCCGGGGTGCGACGGAGCGTCCCCTGCGTGGGGTCGAAGACGAAATCACGCCCCTCAACGTAGGTCTCGGCTCCCGGTTCAGGCAGGTAACGGTTCCGGACTTGGATCTGCTTTGATGCGATCGGGATCCACGCGAGATGGGCCGTTTCCCCTCCGACCAGGACCACGCTTTCGCCAAGGACCAGGCTCGAACGGGAGCGCTTCAACGGATGGCATCCGACCACCCCAAGGGCGAGGATCAGGACGGCGAGGACGCCGGAGACGCTCCGGAAGTTGGAAGGCTTCGAGGCGGGAGACATGGGAGCCTTCCTAACACCGCGGGACTGGGCCGGCGAGGCGATCTGGATCGGTCCCGGATTCGGATCGAAGATCCGATCCCACGCCGCAGGAGACGAGGTCATGGGTCCATTACCTCGCCCTCGGCAGCACCGGGCGACCTGCCCGGCTCCCAGCGGCATGGATGCCGTCCCGATCACCCGCTACCCGGGCGGGACGCCCTGGGTCACTTCTTCTTCGCGGTCCAGGACGAGGTCTGGGGACCATTGAAGTCGGTTTTGGCTTCCCCGGTGATCGCGTCGCCGTCCACGGTCCCGCTCATCTCGTAGGTCATCGAAGTGCCGTCGGGGCGGTCGCGTTTGACGGTCCAACGGAAGCGGTTGCCTTCCACGGTCCCACCCGAGATGTCGAGCCAGCGGTCACCGCCACGCTGGAACCGTCCGGTGACCTTGCCACCCTCGACTCGGATCGAAAGCGGTGCCGAGACCGGATTGCCGTCCGGGCCGTTGATGGTCCAGGTCCACTCGCCTTGAAGCGGGTGCGGACCGGCTGCCGAAGGGGCGGCGGCGCTCACCCGGGCGTCGCCGAGGATCGACGCGAGTTGGTCTTCGATGGCTTCCGCCCAGATCCCATAGGCCTTCGGGGAAAGGTGCAGATAGTCCGGCATCAGCTCACGGGGCAGCGTGCCGTCATCGGCCAGGAAACGGTCGGCGAGATCGGACCAGAAGACATTCTTGCCATCGGCCACGCGACGGAGCGCCTGGTTGATCATCGCGAGCTTGCCCCGCTGCGGATTGAAGTTCTCGCCCCGTGGGAAGATGCCAAGGAGAAGCACCTTGGTCTCCGGAAGGTCCTCGCGCAGGCGCCGGACCACGGCGGTCACTCCCTCAAGGATCTGCTGCGGGGTGTTGTCCTCGCCGTTCGAGTTGTTGGTGCCGATCATGACCACGGCGGCCTTGGGCTTGAGTCCCTTGAGGTTTCCGTTGGCGAGTCGCCACAGAACGTGCTGGGTACGGTCCCCGCCGATGCCGAGGTTGACGGCATTGCGATGGGCGTAATAGCGGGCCCAGATCTCCTTCCCCTCGCCTTCCCAGCCCTGGGTGATGGAATCGCCGACGAAGATCACCTGGGCTTTGGCGCTGGCCTCGGCCGCACGCTGGTTCAGGAGCGCCTGCCTGTCCTGCCACCCCTTGTCGGTCCTCGGAGCTGGATCGACGGCGGAATGGCCCGCCAGAAGCGCGGCGGAAAGCAGGGGCGACACCAGAAGCAGGCGGGCAATCAGGTTCATAAAGCGGGCAGCTTCCGCCGCGAACACCGGTTGGCAAGCCCTACGAAGCCGCTTCTCCGGGTCCGGGACTCCATTCCCGCTCCCGATGGAGGAGACGTCACGGCCGGGCGAGGCCGAAGCGGTCACGGGTGCGGACGTAGTCCTCGCCGCCGAGCCGGCCGACCAGATCCAGCAACGCGGGATCCGGATGTCCGTCGGGACCCACCACGGCATCCGCGACATGGATCCGGAGGATGCGACCAAGGACGATGTTGCCTCCGGCAGGTCCCTCGCCGACGTGGATCACGCGGTCGAGCCGGCACTCGAACGAGACCGGGGAGGTGGCGACGCGCGGAGGGCGGACGACGACCGAGGGCACGGCGGAGACGCCGAAGTGCTCGAACTCGCTGTCGCCGGGAGGAAGGTTCTCCGAGGTCTCGTTCATCGAGGCCACGTCGGCGTGGCGCACCAGGTTGACCACGAACTCCCCCGTGGCCTGGATGTTCCGCAGCGTGTCCTTGGGCGTTCCATCCCGGTTGTTCACCGGACAGAACATCAACGTGGGAGGCTTCGCGCAGACGCCCTGGAAGAAGCTGAAGGGCGCGAGGTTCGTGAACCCCTCCGGCGAGACCGTGCTCACCCAGGCGATGGGCCGCGGCAGGATGGTGTGGATCATCCACTCGTACATCCGCCGCGTGTTGATGGCCTCGGGATCGATCTCCATGGTCAGCGTCCTTCCAGTCCGAGCAGATGGAGTTGGATGAGGTCGGGGAGGTCGAGGCTGTAGCCACCCTCGAGCACGCTGAAGTGCGGCACCCCGAGCGAACGGATCCGGGATCCGAGCCAATGGTAGTCCTCCCGCTCCAGGCGCCCATCGGCGAGCGGGTCGCGTTCGTACGCGTCGAAGCCGGCCGAGACCGCCAGCAGCTGCGGCCGTGCGGCTGCGACCGCGGCAAGGCCCCGTTCGAAAGCGGCGATCCAGTCCCGGCGCGGGAGACCACCGGCCACCGGGAAGTTGAGGCAGTTCCCGGCAAAGTCCCCGACACCGGTGCCCGGATAGGCGTCGCCTTGGTGGACGGAAACAAACGTCACGCCTTCCACGCCCGCGAGGATGTCCTGGGTGCCGTTGCCGTGGTGGACGTCGAAGTCGAACACGGCGATGCGGCCGACACCCCGGGCACGGGCCTCGAGGACGGCGAGGGCGATCGATCCGTAGTAGCAGAAGCCCATGGCGCGGCCGCGTTCGGCGTGGTGGCCGGGAGGCCGCATCAGGCTGAAGGCGGATTCGCCGGCCAAGGCCAGCTCCATGGCGCGGACCGCGGCGCCGACCCCACGCCGCGCATGGGCCTCGATCTCGGGATGCCATGGGGTGTCGGCGTCGAAATCCACGGGCTGGCGCATCCGTTCCAGGTGCGCGGGCGTGTGGCCGCGCAGCAGCAATTCGTCCGAGACCGCGACGGGTTCGGCCCAGCGGAGTTCGAGGGCCTTCTGCCAACGCAGCTGCTCGGCCGAGCGGACCACCCGGTTGGGCTTCTCCGGGTGGCCCGGCTGGTGGTAGCCGGAGCATCGGGGATCGTGGACGATGGTCATGCCTGACGATAGCTGCGGACGGGATTGAGGCGATACCGGGAATGCAGGCGGTGCATCCAGGAATCAGGCCGCGGGGAATGGCCTTGTGCGGAACAGGCACTCCTCCAGCCGAGGACTCAACCACGGAATCCGATGGCAACGGCCTCAGCGCGCCGCAGTCGCCGACGCCACCAGCCGCATCAGTCCCTCGGCGCAGATCCTCGCGAACTCCGGATCGTTGATGTTGCCGTCGTACTCGGTGACGCGGATGTCGGGCCGGAGTGCGGACTTCCAGGCGTTGAACAGGGCGGCGTCGGCCTCAGGCCAATGGAACGGCTGACCGGGCGCGCTGATGACGCTGACGCCCTTCAGGGGCAGGAACACCTCGACGGGTCCGGTGGAGAGATTGCACTTCTCGGCCAGGATCCGGCCGATGCGATCGTTCTCCTCCACGTTGGTTCGCATCAGCGTGACCTGTGCGTTGTGCTGGTAGAAGCGGCGGCCCTGATACCGTTCGGGCACCGAGGACGGTTCGCCGAAGTTCACCATGTCCACGCAACCGGGTGTGAGGATGGCCGGGACGCCGGCGCGCGCCGCCGCCTCGCAGCGGGTGGGTCCTGCGGAGAGAACCCCGCCCGCGACCTCGTCGGCCCACTCGGTGGTCGTGATGTCGAGCACCCCGGAGACCATGCCGCTCTCGACCAGGGACTCCATGGTGCGCCCGCCGGTCCCGGTGGCGGCGAAGACCATCACCTCGAACCCGGCACCCTCGAGGATGCCCCGGGCCGCCGTGACACAAGGAGTGGTGTTGCCGAACTGGGACGCGACGATCACCGGCCGTGTCGACGCCGCGGGGACGGGCATCTCGACCATGCCGCAGATGGCGCCGGCCGCCTGCGCGAGGAGCCGGCGCGAAAGTCGGTTCAGGCCGGCCACGTCCACCACCGAGGGCATCATGACGATGTCCTTCACACCGACGTAGGGCGCGGTGTTGCCGCTGGCCAGCGTCGAGACCATGAGCTTGGGGAAACCGACCGGAAGGGCGCGCATCGCGGCCGTGCAGATCGCCGTGCCGCCGCCGCCGCCCAGGGAGATCACGCCGTCGATGCGGCCGTCCTTCTGCAGACGGGAGAGGATCAACGGTGCCCCACGGGTCATCGCGGCCACCGCTTCGCCACGGTCCCTCCGGGCCGCCACCTCGGAGAGTACGGAGCCACCGGCCGCCGCCACCTCGGCCGGACCGACGTCGGCACCGCTCGCGCCGGAGTCCAGCACACCCACATCGACCATCACCACGGAATGCCCACGGGAGCGGATCAGATCCGCCACATAGCGGTGTTCTTCACCCTTGGTGTCGAATGTCCCGAGAACAGCGATGGTGGCCATGGAAGTGAGATCATCCTAGGAGGAGTCCGGCACGGCTCCAAGCCCCGAGGCCAACGTTGGGCCGCCGTTTCACGTTTACGGTGGCCGCCGAAACGCCGCTCGGCTAGGACGAGGCCATGTCCTCCCTGCACCACCTCCGCGCCGGCGTCATCGGAACGGGCTTCATCGGACCGGTCCACATCGAGGCCCTGCGACGCCTTGGCGTCCAGGTCACGGCCATCTGCGGCTCCACGCGGTCCGCGGCCGCCTGCGCCCGCCAATGGGGAATCCCGGAGGTCTACGGCGACTATGACCACAAGGCGATGCTCCGCTCGCCCAACATCGACGTGGTCCACATCACCTCACCCAACAAGGCCCATGTCGCCCAGGCGCTCGACTGCCTGAAGTCCGGACGCCACGTCGTCTGCGAAAAGCCCCTCGGCATGAACACGCGGGAGACCGCCCGCGTGGTGGCGGCGGCCGCGAAGCCCGGCGCTCCGGTCTTCGCCGTGAACTACATGTGCCGATTCTTCCCCGCCGTGCTGCAGATGCGCGCGATGGTGGCCCGTGGGGACCTCGGAAAGATCATCCATGTCCAGGGGCACTTCTTCCAGGACTGGCTCCTCCACGAAACCGACTACAACTGGCGGATCCTCTCCAAGGAGGGCGGGAAGCTGAGGGCTGTCGGCGACATCGGCACCCACTGGATCGATGCGGTCTCGTTCATCCTGGGCGCCAAGGCGGAATCGGTCTTCGCCCACGTCGAGACCTTCCACAAGAACCGCCTCCGGCCCAAGGGCGAGGTCCAGACCTTCGCCGCCGTGGATCCCGCCGACATGGTGCCCTATCGCGTCGACACCGAGGACTTCGGCAGCGTGCTGCTCCGGTTCGGGAAGGCGTCCCATGGATTCGCCGACCGGGTGCACGCCAACGCCTCCATCTCGCAGGTCGCCGCCGGCTGGAAATGCAGCCTCTCCGTGGGGATCTACGGGACCAAGGGCAGCGTGCGCTGGGACCTGCAGCAACCGAACGAGATCCTGGTCGGCCGACGGGACGAACCGAACCAGGTGCTCCAGCGTGGCACCGCAGGCTTCTCGGCGGACGTGGCCGGATTCACCGACTACCCGGGCGGGCATCCGGAAGGATTTCCGGACAGCCACAAGATGCACTACCGGGCCGTGTACGAGCACATCGCCGGGGATCGGAAATCCCCGGTGCTGTTCGCGACGGCGGCGGACGGACACCACGAGGTGAAGCTCTGCGAAGCCGTCCTGCGCAGCAGCCGTTCGCGGAAATGGGTGGCCATCTGACATCCCCCCCGCGCCGTCGGATTCGGGTTCCGGCGGCGCGGTATGGAGACGCGAGCCACAACGTCGAATCGGCGGCTGGCCGACTTGGAAGTGACCCTCACGCAAAGGCCGCGACATTGGAGCCGGACACCGAACAACGCTGGATTCCTCGTCTCCGGGTCCGGCTTCGCCTTCGCATCTTGGCGCGTTTGCGTGAGGTCCGTCGCCGACCCCCAGGATAGGATCAGAACCCGTCGGGCGCCCGGTTGTTGGAGTCCTGGCTCATGTTGAGCACGCGGAGGTACTCCTTGCGCCTCACGAACTGCGCATGGCCGTCGGTGAAGTTCATGCAGGTGCCGAAGTCGCCGTGGTTGTCCTCCTTGTTGGGCCAGTTGTTGTTGGAGCTCCCGAGGCCCTCGGCGCCGCTGTCGTCGGCGTCGAGCATCAGGAGGATGTTGGAAGGCCCCGGGGCGGTCCTCAGCGCCTCGGTGTAACGGGTGATGATCTTCGAGTTCACCGAGGCCTCGGTCTTCTTGACCCCCACCACCGTTCCGTCGGCGAGTCGCTCGGACATCGTCCCGAAGATCTCGTAGCTCGTTCCGAACGTCTTCCGGTTCACGGCGTTGTCCGTGAGGTCGTACACGAAGGTCAGGGGACTGAACGGCTTGCGATACATGTTCGTCCGGATCGAGTTCCGGGTGGACGGACAGACGTAGCTCTTGAACGGCGTCACCAGTGAAGGCCACAGCCAGGAGGCGTCGTCGTCGGAACCGCTGCGGTCCGAGTATTCGGTGGGCTGGTAGTCGGTCTGGACCCAGGTGGGTGCGGTGAGGTGGCCACGGAAGTCCTGAGCGTAGAGGACGGAGGCGATGCCCAGCTGCTTGAGATTGCTGATGCAGGCGACCTGTCGGGCGCGCGACTGGGCCTTGGAGAGCGCGGGCAGGAGCATGCCGGCTAGGATCGCGATGATGGCGATCACCACCAGCAGCTCGATCAGGGTGAACCCGAGGCGGGCACCGCGCTGGGACACTTCACGGATGTTCATGGGGATCTGCGGATCTTTGGAAAGCGATGTGGGTTCAAACGAAGGAACCGGAGGGGTGCATTCGCACCCCTCCGGTTGTGGGTCAGTGGCCTTTTGGCTCAGTTGGCGACGACGCGGTAGTAGGCGCCGGAGCCCGGCGGATTGCCGTCGAGGAGCGAACCGCGGCCGTTGGAATCCGTCGTGACGGTGCCAACGGTGTCGTAGGTCCCGGTCAGGCTCGTGGAACGGACCACGCGATACGCGGCACCGGGGGTACCGGTGAATCCGATCCGGACCGAGGAACCCTGGAAGGACGGGGTCTCGAGGACCGCCGCCACCGCGGCACCGGCGACGGAGTAGAACACCCGCAGCCGCGGACGCTCACCCTCGGGGCGCAGCGGATCGACGAAGCTGATGAACTTGGAGGACCGGAATCCCCAACCGTTGGAACCGCCGGTAAACGGGAGCAACGCCCAGCCGTTGTTGGCGGCGCCCGCCTGCCACGCGATGATGTCCGACGTGACTTCGACCGTGTTCATGGTCGCCTGGACGTCGGGCGTCAGGCTCCTCGAACCGATCACGACCGAGGGCTCGATGGCCGCTTCGATGCCATCCGCCTGAATGCCTCCAACCAAGGAGTTCCAAGTGGCGAGCGAATCGTCCCACGGTTGGAGCATCCGGTGGAAGGCACCGCCGTCTCCCATGTTGTCCGGACCCACGGACGGCATGACGAGGAAGGCCATCTCGATGCGGGCGTCCGGCGGGATGCGACCCGCGCCGTTGCCGAAGATCTCCTCGAAACGGATGAGGGACTGCATCGTGTTGGTGCCGGCACCGTCCGGCCAGTCGGACCAGAGGATCTCGGAAGCCACCTGCGGGGCGTCCGCAAACGCCTGACGGATCAGGGTGTCGCGCGTTCCCTCATAGCCGTCGACTCCCTGCTGGAAGCTGACGACACGGGCGTTGGCGTCCGTCCAGAGCACCCGCAGACGGGGGCGCTGATTGACGTCGTCGATCTCGGACGGCGAGATGCCGGTGCCGTCGGTGCGCAACGGCCAGCCGAGGAAGGCCCAGCCGTAGTTGGTCTCGCCGCGGACCCACGCCTGGATGTCCGGGGTCACGCCGATGGTGGCGAAGCCGAGGCCGGTGTCGCCGCTGCCGTCCTCAAGTCCCAACTGGGATTCGTAGGCCGAACGGGCCTCGACGTCGTCCGGGGAAACGCCCCTGGAAAGGCTGTCCCAGGTTTCGGCGTCGCGGTCCCAGGGGATGAGCATGCGGTGCAGCTTGGCGCCGTCACCGGGGTTGTTCACGTGGACCACGAGCTCGGCGAGGAGCACGGTGGCACCGGGCGGAACCTGCCAGCTGTTGGTACCGACGAGATCGTCGAAACGGAGCAGGATGTGGGACTCGTTGGGGACACCGCCATCCGGCCAGTCCATCAGCAGACCTTCCGCGGGCGAAGGCGTACGACCAATGGGCCAAGGGGTGGCGCTTCCGACCTCGGAGAGCGCGATGTCACCGGCACCGGTGTAGATGCCGTAGCCATAGTCGGCGCCTTCCTGGAACTGGGTCTGACGGACGCGTCCCACGCGCACGACCTTGTCGACGCTGCCGAACGCTCCCAGCCCGTCGTCGAACCGGACCGACAGGAGGCGGGTACCCGTTCCGGCCGCGTTGGCGGCGAAGGTGATGGAGCGGAGGATTTCCTCGATGGCCGGGCCGGTGGCCTCGGGACCGAAGGCGATCTCCAGCGGAGCCGGGAAAGCACCTCCGGTGAAGGTGCCGACCTCGCGACCGGCGTGGACAACCCGGGTTCCGATGACCTCGACCGGGAATCCGTTGGAGACGGCGGACCGGATCTCCACACGGTCACCGGCAGTGCCGCCGGAGGACAGGGTCAACGTCAGCCGGCCACCGTTGAAGTTGGTGGCATCTTGGTCGGCGAGGGTGGCGCGGCCATCGATGCCGACCGGAGGCATGCCCAATCCATAGAACGCGGCACCCGAAGGCAGGCTGATGGTGGTCTCGTTGTCGAGGACGACCGCGGGAAGCGGCGTGACGCCGGCGAAGTTGGCGTAGACCGGGTCCGAAGACACGAGGGTGTGGTTGATGTTCAGCAGGAGCGTCGGCTGGTTCGTGGTGTTGTCCGTTGCAGTCAACGTGATCACACGCGGTGTCCGCCAGTCGTCCGGGGTGAACGTCAGGACCGAGGGAGTGGCGACGACCGCGGCCGGGACAGAGGAGGTGATGGCCACTTGGACCGGGAGATCCGGCTGGGTGCCGAGCGCGAGCGTGTAGGTGAGCGTCCTCGATTCGACCACCGTGAGCGGGAGGGAGTAGTTCCAGACGAGCCGGGAGACGTCGTCATCCTGGGTCTCGCCGAGGAGTTGGCGGCCGGAGAGGCCGTTGTACGCGGAATCGTCTGAGACGGCCGGTCCAACGCGGAAGGCGAAGGGCTGTGAACCATCCTGACGGCCGTCGTCCACGCCACGGACGGTGACGGTCTGGGGGACGTTCCAGTTGAGCGGGGTGAAGAGCAGTTCCGCGGGCTCGGCGGTGGCCTCATCCGGGTTCAGAGCGGTGATCGGGATCCGGACGACGGCGGTCGGCGGACGGGTCAGCTGGAAGACGCTGCTGGCCGTGGAACCCGCTTCGGTGACCCGCAGGCCGTCCACCGGGAAGCCCGTGATGCCGCCGGTTTCGTCGTCGGAATTCACGCCGGGGATCCGCAGGTCAGGGGTCCCGACGAAGGCGGGATCGGAACCCGCAGCGACCGACAGGATGATCTGATACTCCGCGGCACCGTCCGCGTTGGGGTCGTCCTGACCGAAGACCCTCACGGTCTGCGGGACGTTCCAGTTCTCGGGGAGGAAGGTGAGGAGATCCGGCGAGACGGTGGCCTCGTCGGGATCGTTGGTTGCCACCCGGACGGTGACCGCAGTCGCCGGCGGAACGTCGAGGACGACGTCGACTGAGGCGGTACCGCCGTCTTCGGTGGTGATCACCGTGCGGGCGGGCGAGGCCGAGACTCCGGGTGTGGCGCCGGGGATGTAGACGAAGGCGGCCACGGGTTCATTGGTGCAGGCCTCGAGCACGGGCGGGTACACGCCGGTGTCGCGGTGCTCCAGGATCCAGCCGTTGCCGTCGGCCTGGTAGCTGAGGACGTTGTCGAAGTTGTTGGTGAAGCCACCCTCCATGGAGGTGATCAGAACGCCCGCCTTCGGGGAACCGCCGGTGACCTCGAGGCGGAAGCGGCCGGGCTCGAGCAGGGTGACAGAGAACCGGGGGGTGACGTCGTTGTGGAGCAGGACGACGGCGTTGGTGCCCGTCGCGTCGACGCCGAACCGACCGGCGACGACGTTGGTGTTCGAACGCGGGATGAACACGAATCCGGCGGGATCCTGTTCCAAAGCGCGGGGATTCGTGGCGCTGCCGAAGTTGTCCTTGACGTAGACCTCCCAGGTGCCATCGGCATTGACCACGGAGTTGGCGTAGTTGCCCTCGTTCTTCGCGTGGTTCACGAGGAGGATGCCGGAATTGGTGGAGGAGATGCCGAGGGTCCGGAGGTCCACGCGGGAGCGGCCGGCGGAGATGCCGCGGAAGTGGGTTCCCAACACGAGTCCGGGCGATCCGACGAAGAAGTTGTTGGTGGCGCCGTTGGAACGGTTCGAGTTCCGGGCGAAGCCCGCGATCCAGTCGCTGAACCGGAAGTAGGCCGCGGCGACGTTCATGTTGTATTCGGCGCGGTCGGCGGTGGTGTCCTGGACCACGGCCCAGTAGCCCGCGGCGCCGTAGTCGAAGGAAGGCGCGGAATAGCCGAGCAGGTTCTCGAGCTCGCCGTTGTCACGGCCGTTTTCCGTGACGGCGACCAGCATGATGCCGGCGTCCACGTCGTCGGCGCCCGTGTCGCCAACCTGGAGGTTGTAGTCGCCCCGGTTCGATCCGGGACGGATCCGCAGGTCGTTGATCGAAAGCAGCGACTCCAACGTCACCGAATCCACGGAGTTGCCCGTGTCGTTCTGCGTTACAGAAATGCTGATGGCGGAAACGCCGTGCGGCGGTGTCACGCCGGCGTTCGTAGGAAGCGCGGTCTCGCCGAGGAGTCCGAGCAATCCAGTCAAGGAGACCCAGTTCCCGACCTTCCGTCGCAGGGAATCCCAGGGGGTCGAATCGTCAAATCGTAGTCTTTTCATTGGTCCGCAGTGGTTCTCCGGTCCAGGCGGCATGCCGCCCAAGGAACGAAGGTACACGCTACATCGACGCGTCGGGGTGGCGGCACCCACGATGTTGCGACGATTCCATGGCAGACAGGAGTCCGCGAGATGTCGAAGGGTCACGTTTTCGTCACTCTACCGAAACCTTCGGACGATTCGGCGGGTTCGACAAAGGCGAGACGGCGTCAGGGCGCGGCACCGGGGTAATCGACATTGCAAGTGCGAAAACACCTGAAAACCGCCCGGCTGAATCAACCGCAGGAGAAGTCGAAACCAAGGTCCTGTGATCCGCTCCACCACAGGTACAAACCCGCTCCCTTCCCTTTTCTTCGCGGCTTTGCCTCTACGCGCGAGGTACCTCCCTGAGCCCGATCGAATGGCGGGCTGAGCGATAACACCGCTGTGGCCTCAAGTGACCACCGGCACGGCACGCTTCCAGATCGGCACCACGCGCTTCATCTCGTCGATGATCCACCGGCACGCGTCGAAGGCCTCCGCGCGGTGGGGTGAGACGACTTCCATCCACAAGGACGGTTCGCCGACACGGACGACGCCCAGGCGATGGACGACCCGGACCGACTCCAACGGCCAGCGGCGGGCGGCCTCATCCAGCAGCTTTCGGAACTGCACCTCGGCCATCGGCACGAACGCGGTGTAGTCGATGGCCTCGATGGAAGCGCCCTCCTCGCTGCCCCGGACGACGCCAAGGAAATGGACCACCGCACCCATGCCCGGCCCCGAAGCTCGGGCCGCGGCCAACGCAGTGCCATCAATGGCTTCCGTCGTGATCAGGATCTCTTGCTTCACCGGAACTGGATTTTCAGTGGGCCAACGGAAGGCGTTCAGCCCCCCTGAACCGGAGGGAACAGCGACACAGCGTCCCCGGGCTGGAGCAGGTAGGATCCGCCTTGGTACTCCACGCCGACGGCCACCAACGTGGAATTGCGAAGGGCGGACAGGCGCGGATGGGACTGGTAGACGCTTCGCAGCAGCTCCTCGACCGAGGTTCCGGCGGGGACTTCGAACTTCCCGGAACCCGCGCCGGCGAGGTCCGCGAAGTAGGACCAGAAGGTGACTTCGACCGTCATGGACGCCCGGTGGATCCGGCCTTCTTCCCCTTCTTGGCCGGGATGGACTTCCCGACGGCCTTGGACACCTTGGGTGCCTTTTTCGCAACCTTTCGCACCGGCTCTGGAGCCTCCGCGACCTCGGAGTAGACGCTGGGCTTGAGCACCCCGACGAAGGGCAGGTTCCGATACCGTTCGGCGTAGTCGAGTCCGTAGCCGACCACGAAAAGGTTCGGGATCACGAAGCCGACGTAGTCCGCCTCGAACGTCCCGACCCGTCGTTCCTTCTTGTCCAGAAGCACGCAGGTGCGGATCGAGGCCGGTTGGAGCGCTTCCAGCTTCGCGGTGACCGCACGCAGTGTCTTGCCGGTGTCGAGGATGTCGTCCACGAGCAGGACGTGGCTTCCTTTCACCTCCAGCTTGAGTTCCTTGTTGAAGACCAGGTGTCCGGATTCGGTACCGGAATGGTAGGAGGAGACCCCCATGAAGTCGACGCGCAGGGGGAAAGGAAGCTGGCGCAGGAGATCGGCGAGGAAGAGCACCGTTCCGCTGAGCAGGGAGACCACGAGCACCTCCTTGCCGACGTAGTCCTTCGCGATGGCGCGCCCGATGGCCGCGATGCGGGTCTGCAGTTCGGCCTCGGAGATGAGGATGCCGGAAAGGTCCGCCCGATGGCTCGGCGGGATCCTGCGGATGAGGGTGTCGGCGAGACGGGGTTTGGAAAGGGGCATCAGGAGGGCTTTCGGGTTTGTTCCAGTCGGATGAGTTCGGCCACCTTGGAGCCTGGGTTGATGGCCAGCCCTGACTGCCACAGCCGCGTGGCCTTGTCCAACTCCCCGTACCGCCGCGCCGCGATTCCATGGTACAGCGCCACATACTGACGGAACTCGTCCCCGAACCGGGCGGGTTCTGCGGCCACCTTCTCCGAAAGCCAGACGAAATCGGCGATCACCTTTTCACGGCGTCCGAAGAGGTCGGGAAGGAAGACGTTGTTCGCCGCCCGGGTGAAGCGCACGTCGGGATCCTCCGGGGCCTCATCCACCGCTGCGTCCATCTCCTTCAGCCCCTCGCGCACCATCCGGAGCTTGGTGGTCGGAAGGAAGGCGTGCCGGGCTCCAAGGGTCCGCGTGCTGCCGAGCAGCGCGCGGGCGAACGCGTTGGTGGGCTGGAGTTCGCGCAGCTTGACCAGGTAGCGCGATGCGAGCTTCTCGGTCTCCTTGGCGTCCGATTGACCCAACGCCGACTCGTTGTGGCAGAGCTTCCCCAGCCTCAGGAGGAGGGATGCGTCGGTGGGACGCACCTCCAGCTCGGATTGGAGGCGCCCCAGCTCGGTGCGGAAGTCGGATCCCAAGGCCGCCACCCCGGAAAGAAGCAGGGCCAGGATCAACCGCAGCCACGGCGTCAGGATTCGGTCACCGTTCATGGGCCCTATCTAACCCAACTACGTCCGGGATCAAATGTGCCTCGAGTCGTCCGCGTCCTTCGCGGTGTAGCCGCTGTCCTGACGCTTGAAGTTGACCTCGTTCTTCTTCACGTAGGCCGCGAAGACGTCGTCGGCCCCCATCCCGAGGACCTGGGCGAGGCTGATCAGGAAGTGGAGCAGGTCGACCACCTCGACCCGGGCGTTCTGCTCGTCGAACTTCTGGTACTTCGCCCACCACTTCCACGGGACGCTGTCGGTGAGTTCCGCCAACTCCTGGGTCATGGCACGCGTGTAGTTCAGCACCCACTTGGTCTTGTCGGCCTCGGACATCCCGTCGGTGACGACGCCGATGCGCTCGTTGAGCGCCTTCTGCATGCGGAAGAGTTCCCGGAGCTGGTCCTGTTGATCCATGGGCGAAGCATGGCGGGACCGCATGGGCCTGGAAGCAAATCCGTCAGCCGCCGGTTCCCACCGGGTCCTGCAGGCAGCTTTGGACCTTGGCCAACAGGGCGCCCGGCGAGAAGGGCTTGGCGAGGAACACCGACTCGTGGACCAGCTCATGGTCCGACAGCTCCGCGGAGTAGCCGCTGATGAACAGGATCGGGACCTTCGGATTGCCACGCCGCAGCTCGAGCGCCAACGCGCCGCCGGAAAGGCTGCCAGGCATGATCATGTCGGTGACCACCAGCCCGAACCCGCCTTCGGCCCCCTTCCACAGCTCCAGGGCGGTGTCCCCGTTCTCCGCCTCGGTCACCTGGAACCCCGCCCGGGTCAGCACGATCCGGGCGTAGGAACGGACCGACTCCTCGTCCTCCACCAGCAGCACCTTCCTGCCCGACACCGCCGGCAACGACGGGACCGGCACGCGCTGCACGGAGGGGGCCGCGGTCTCGATGACCGGGAAGTAGGCCGTGACCACGGTGCCTTCCCCAAGGCGGCTCCGTACGTCGATCCAGCCGCCGTGCTGACGCAGGATCGCCAACACCGTCGAGAGCCCCAGGCCCGTCCCCTTCCCCGGTTCCTTGGTGGTGAAGAACGGCTCGAAGATGCGCGCGCGCACCTCCTCGGTCATCCCGGTCCCGGTGTCGCTCACCGACAGCTCAAGGTAGCGGCCCGGCGGGGCGGGATCGGCGTTCCGGGGCATCGGCGCGGCCAGTTCTCGGACCAGGGTCCCGATGGTCACGACGCCACCCGCGGGCATCGCGTCGCGGGCGTTCAGGGCGAGGTTGAGGATGACCTGTTCGATTCCCGAGGGATCGCCCAGCACTGTCGGCGCGCCGGGCCCCAGCTCGAACCGCAGCTCTACCTGTTCGCCGATGAGCCGCGTGAGCATGTCCTGGAGCGAAAGGACATGCTCGTTGAGCTGGACCGGTCGGGGCTGGAGCACCTGCTTGCGCGAGAACGCGAGCAGCTTGCGCGTCAACGCCGAGGCGCTCTCCGAGGCCTGCGCGATCTTCCGCACGTCGTCGACCAGCTCGCCGTCGAGGTCCTCGCGGGCCAGAAGCAACCCCGTGTAGCCGTCGATGACCGTGAGCAGGTTGTTGAAGTCGTGGGCCACCCCCGCGGCCAATTGGCCGACGGCCTCCAGCTTCTGAGAATGCCGGAGCTGCCGTTCCAAGGCCAACCGCTCGGTCTGGTCGTCGATGATGAGCAGCAGCAACCGGCTGTCCGGCAGCCCCAGCGGTTCCATGGAAACCCGCGTGTCCAGGATCCTCGAACCACACCGGAGCGGCAGCGGCTGGTCGCGGACGCGTTCCTCCACCGCGAACCGTTCCAGCAGGCCCCTCCACGCATAGGGATCGAGCAGGCATCCGGACTCCTCGAAGGTGTAGCCGACGAGTCCCAGGACGTCGCGTCCCAGGAGCTGCAACAGGCGGTCGTTCGCCTCGTGGACGCGTCCGCGGTCCGGGGTGAGCAACGCCAACGGAACCGGAAGGCAGCGGAACGCGGCCGCGAAACGCGATTCCGTCTCCCGGATCTCGGCGCTCCGCACCTCGCGTTCGCAGCGCTCCCGTTCCAGCTCCAACCTCAGCGAACGTCCCTGCGCCACCCGTTGGGCAATCCCGCCCGCCACCACGGTCACCAGGTCCGGTTGCAGTCCCGAAGGAACGACCTGGATGCAGGGCTCCTCGCGACGCGCGGCGACACCCGGCGCGCCCACCAGCAGCACCTCGAGGTCCCCGATGACCGACCTCCATTCCCACAGCAGCTTGCGGACGTGGGAAAGCGGCAGGGTTGGTCCGGCGAGGACCAATAGCGGCGGACGTCCCGATCGGGCCAGCTCAAGGAGCCTGCGGGCCACCGCACCCGGTTCTGCAACGTGGACCAGTTCCAGCGGCAACCCCGCCGCGGCGGAAAGCCAGGAGGACGAAGCCGGATCCGGTTGGCCGCCGCCAAGGATCAGGATCGACAGCGGCGCGGATTCCGGAAGTCCGGTCCCGATCCGGACGGAAACGCCCTGCTGATCCCGTGTCTGGCCCATTCGTCGTGGCTCGGCGTCGGAAGTGGCGCGGTGGGGAGCCGATCGGGTGGGTCCAGGAGGCCGGCCCTCAACGGACGGTACCGAGGGCCGGGGTCACCACCGCAGCCGGTGCGGCGGGTGAAGGGGAAGACGACGGACCCGCGCCGGTGGGATTGAGGAAGGTGACGACACTCTCACCCGGCCGCGCCAGCTGGAGCATCTCGCGCGCGGTGCGCTCGATGACGACGGGATTCTCCTTCAGGTCGTGGATGCGCTTCCGGTTGGCGGCGTGGACCGAGGCCAGCCTCGACTCGGATTCCTTCCATTCGGACAGGGACTTCCGGAGCCGGTGGTTCTTTTGGATGAGCGGAACGTACTGCGCGACGATGAAGCCGATGATCCCAAGGAAAAGGCACCAGCGCATGGCGCGGTTCATCGCGCCCATCCAGCCGTGGTCCACACCGGAGTCCGTGCGTTGCCGTTTCATTTCATGACCTTTTTCCAGGAGGCGAGCCGCCCGTCCTTGCCGAAGGTGAGCTGCAGGTACAGGTCGGGAGTCGAGGAGATGTCGGCATTGAACATCCCCCAGCTCGCGAAACCCGGGTTCCGCGAATAGACGCGGGACCGGGAGACAAGCCATTGTGCGACCGTGATGCCGTCGGTCGTGGTCGCCTGCCGGTCCGCCGGTCCCAGTTCCTTGATGGCTTCATCCATCGAGTAGGTCCCGACCCGGCCGGTCCACAGTTCCTTGGCCCCGCTCTGGCAACCGGCTGCCAGCCAGATTCCCAACAGCAGGCACAGCCACGGCGCCCCTTTGAATTCCCGGATCACAGGCGCATTGAAACCCAAGACCGACGGCAAATCAACGGAGGGAATCACCGACCGGCTGCGACGAGCGGGTTCGCCCGAGGAGAAGAACCTTCCCGCCAAGGCACCAACCGGCGAAAGCCCGGGGATTTTCCGACGGCAAAGCCAACCTTCGGCGAGTGGATGCCGGTTCGGCTCCCCATAGGCGAATTGGCGATCGCGGGTGAGGTCGCCGGTTCCTGGACCTCCTTGAAACGCGTATGGCTTTATGGGAATGTGGGGAATGAAGACGACGGTGGAGATTCCCGACGACCTGTTCCGCGAGGCCAAGGCCACCGCGGCACGGAACGGCTCCAAGCTCAAGGATCTCGTTGCAGACGGACTTCGGCTGGTCCTGGGAAAATCCCCGTCCAAGGGACGCCGGGTGAGATTCCCGCTGATCCCGGGTGAGCCTGGAGCCCCCCGGCTGACCGCGGCCCGGGTTCAGGAAATCGAGGCGTCGGAAAACCAGGCCGAGGATTCGAGCCATGCGCGCCCTGGCCGACGTTAGTTGGCTCCTGCCGCTGTGCTATGGCGGACATGAGCACCATGAGCCAGCCCGCCGTTGGCTGGACGCGTTGCCCGAGGGCGGGGCGGTGGTTGTTTGCCGTCAGGCCCAGATGGGCTTGCTGCGGCTCTTGAACAATCCGGCCGTCATGGGCACCGACGTGTGCAACACGGACACGGCCTGGAAGCTCAATGACCGGCTGTTTGGAGATCCCCGCTTCATCCAGGAGGCGGAACCGCCCACTCTGGAAAAGGAGCTCCGCCGGTTGACCAAGGGATTTCCGTACTCCCCCAAGTTGTGGCAGGATGCCTATCTCGCCGCCTTCGCGGTGTCGACAGACGTGACACTCGTCACCTTCGACCAAGGCTTTCGGAAGTTTCCGCGGCTCAGGTGTGCGATCCTGAACCTGGAATGAACTCAACCTAGCAATTTGTCGTCTGATTCCTGAACGGATCCGGTGCCTTGGCGGGATTCTTTCGACACTGCGGCGTATGCGGAATTGGGTCCGGTAGGATTAGCCTTTCCCACGGAGGCGCGGAGCTCTCGGAGATTTGGGAGAAGGATCCCTCGGGTCGGGCGACTGAGGTCATCGCAACCCCGAAGCGAATTGGCCACAAATGGACCGTGTTCAGACTCCCCGCCGAAAGACCTGCGCTCCTCTTCCCGCCCCTTCGCAGCGTTGCGACTGAGAGTCAGGCTCCATTCTGAAAGCGTTGATTCGGAGGTTTGAAGCAACTCCGTGGAATCCGTGGAAATCCGTGTCTTTCCCCAGAAAAGCGAGAGAGGACTCGCGCACTCCACGACGCTCTCGCGCTCCCTCAGATCGCCGTCGACTCCCTCAGCGCGCGCAGCCTTGGGGACGGGTCTGAAATAGGGTGCGTTTCGCTGACGGTAGATCTCGACCGGCTGAAGCCGGGACTCCGTAACCCTGAAGACTCGTCCCAGCTTGCGGAAGCTCCTTGGCGCATGACTTCTCCATTGCCCAGCGACAGATCAAAATCGAGTACCGACGAACTTTAGAATTCGTCATGCCGAATCTTTTTTAGGCGAGCAGGTGCAGCTTCATCCCATTCAGTGGGATTCTCTCCGCAATAAGCAGCCTGTGATATCCGCCAATTTGCTTTTTCATCCACCTCGGAGAAGACGGTGATTTTTGTATAAGGCAAAGCTCTAGCCAACTCCCCAATCATAGGTCTATTCAACGATGTGTTTACCAGTCGCAACTCCTTCAACTGACTGACCTCTTCGGTAATGACCCCTTCGCAGGCATCGAGAAAAGAGCGGGCCACCTTGTCTGTAAACTCGAGACCACACCATACCCACCTAACAACCACCCCATTTTCAACCGCCACCTGAAACGCCCCCTCTAAATCAATCCGTTTATGGATCTTCCTTATCAGCCTTCTAAATCCCGACAGCTTGGCTCGCTTTTGAGGCTGAGCCTTCGTCGCGTTGATCCTTTCTACTGCAGCAATTATTTCAGGCACTCCAGTTGCCGCAGCCAGTTCAAAAGAGTCATTTGATTTATTATCCATGAGAATCCCGTGGAAAACTTCTTCAAGTTACAACTTTGTTAAAGTGAATGTCTACTAGGGACACATTCAAGATTTACACTCGCGTTGATCCTTTCGACTGCAGCAATTATATCAGGCACTCCAGTTGCCACAGCCAGTTCAAAAAAGTCATTTGATTTATTATCCATGAGGATCCCGTGGGAAACTTCTTCGAGTGACTACTTTGTTAAAGGGCATCAACGCGACCCACGGGCAGGTCGACTTGGTGTCAAGTGAGCGCGCTTCGATAGCGCTAGATCTACACCGGCTAAAGCCGGGACTCCGTACCCTCGAATACTCATTCCAACAACTTACGATGTAAACTTATGTCTAAGAAGTTGAATCGAGAACGCAAATATTATTGCAAGAACAGATGTTTTCCCAGCAACCAACCGCACCCAAATTCGATTTCCATCAGAGAGCTTGAAAAACAATTCCAACAATAGCGATATACTTAGAATCACCCAACCGAATACGATTGCATAAACGGCTCCTGTGGCGATATGCGGATCGATCAGGTTTAAAAGGAGCCCTGCGGCAATCAAAAGAATATGATCAACAATAATCGATATCGTATTGTGATCAGTTAATCGGGCCATTGGGGAAACGTCCGTAGGCTACCGCTTCGAGATGGGATGGCAAGGTGTTGGGGCGGGCATTGAACGCAACGGTACGGGCTGTCACACTGGTCCGCCTCGAAAGCAGCCATTTGGCGTCGGGAAGCGTTGTCTCCAACTCCGGGTTCCCTTCTCTACAACCGTTCTCAGCGAACCACTTTCCAACGCCCAACGCCTGCCGCCCGACGCCGTTCCTTCGCGGCTTTGCGGCTTTGCGCGAGGCTCCCCGTTGAAGCCGCTGATTCGGAGGTTCGAAGCAACTCCGTGGAATCCGTGTCAAACCGTGTCTATCCCCAAAAAAGCGAGAGAGGACTCGCGCATTCCACGACGCTCGCGCGCTGCCTCAGGTCGCGTTCACTCGGCAAGAGGCTCCCCATTGCCTTGGCTGATTTTCTCCCTTCCGCATCGGTTTCGTTCCCATGGCTTGAGTTCCTCGGGGAGATCCGTTTCCATCCGCCGGTCTAATGTCGCCCATGAACTACAAGATCACCGTTACCCTGCTCTCCGGTGTCGCGTTGCTCGCCACCACCGGCTGCTCGTCCATGTCCTCCAAGCCCACCAAGACCGTCGAACAGGTCATGGAAGAGGGTTTCGAGGGCAAGGAATCCCTCAACGCCCGCGTCACCAAGGGACAGGGCACCCCGGCCGAGATCGCCCATCTCGCCGAGCTGGTCGCCCAGTTGGCCCTGAACAAGCCGCCGCAGGGTGACCTCGCGAGCTGGACCGAGAAGACGGTGGCGCTGAACAAGGCCGCCGCCGACCTCGTCGCCGGCAAGCCCGGCGCGATGGACGCCTACAAGGCCGCGGCCAACTGCAAGGCCTGCCACAGCGTGCACAAGCCCGAGAAGCACTGATCCGACGACCGGATCTGTCCCGTCGGATCCAACCGATCCAAGGCCGCTCCCGAAAGGGGCGGCCTTTTTCGTCATCAGGCTCCGGCGGCGACCACGCCGATTCCCGGCCGACTCCCACCGGAACCGAATCCGAGGCGCCCGTCGACGTTGGCGACGCCCCGGTACGGGTCGTTGGTGATCAGCACGTTTCCATCGAGGTCCAACCAGTCGGTCAGCGAAGCCAGGTGCGCCGCGGCGCTGATCAGGACGCTCGATTCGATCATGCACCCCAGCATGGTCTTGAGTCCCTTGGAACGGGCCGCCTCGAGGGCCGCCTTGCCGGCGCTCACTCCGCCGGTCTTAACGAGCTTCACGTTGACCCCGTGGTAGGCCTGCGAGCAGAAGTCCACATCGGCGGCTCCCTGGTACGATTCGTCCCCCACCAAGGGCAACGGCGACCGTTCCCGGAGCCAGACGAGGTCGCTCAGCGGTGTGGACGCGGGCATCGGCTGTTCGACGAACTCGATGGCGCCGTCCGAGGCCAGCCATTCGATCCGTTCCAAGGCCTCCTCCTTGGACTTCCAGGCGGCGTTGGCGTCCACCCGCACGGTCTTGCCCGGAGCGGCGCGTCGCAAGGCGGCGAGGTTCTCGCGGTCCGCGGGCGAACCCAGCTTCATCTTGAGCACCGGGTACCGCGAGGCCTCGTGCACCTTCCGCTCGATCATCTCCGGCGTGTCCAGGCCTATGGTGAACGACGAGATCCTTCCCTCCGCCGGGAAGTCCAGTCCAAGGAACCCGTGCAACGGCCGCCCCGCCGCCTTCGCCGCGCCATCCAGCAACGCCAGGTTCACGGCGCAAAGGGCCGGCATGCTCGTGCCAGGCAGCGACGCGAGGTACTCCATGCCGCCCGCGACGTCGTCGAAGGAGAGCCGGTCCGGATCCACCTGACGCAGGAAGCGGAAGACGGTCTCCCAGTTTTCGTGATACTGGCTGGAGGGGGAACCTTCCCCAATGCCGCAACGGCCGTCCGCGTCCTGGAGCTCCACGAACACGACCGGATAGATGTCCTTGCCGCCGACCTTGCCGGCGGAGAGGTCGGTGGCGATGGCCCAGGAATGGGTCAGGGCGAGATCAAACCGGCGGAACGAAAGCTTCATCCTCCGGCCCACCGTGCAGGAGAAATGGAATCCGGGCGAGAGCGGCTTCACCGGGAAAAATGGCGGAGAGGGGGGGATTCGAACCCCCGTTACGGCTTTTGACCGTAAACCGGTTTAGCAAACCAGCGCCTTCAGCCACTCGGCCACCTCTCCACCGGGGACGAAATTCCAGCACGCGACGCGCCCGGCGGTCAAGACACGGTTCTCCCACGTTGACGCGCCTTCGATCGGATGGACCACCGGAGACTTCCACCGGGAAGGAACGAACGACTCCGCCCTTCGTCAGGGAATGAAGACGATCCTGAGGAATCGGGACGCCGCAGAATCCGGGGACAGCGGCACGGAACGACGGAGCGCGGGACCGGAATTGGTGGCCAGCGGCGTCCACCAGGTGAGGTCCACGGAACTCTCCAGGCGCCAGGACAAACCGGCGGGACTGTCCCAGACCATCCGGTCCGCTTCCACCTCCAGCCGGGGGATCTCGATCTCGAAGCGGTTGGTCGTCGTGTAGTCCAGTCGGTAGTCCTTCAGCACGGCCATGTGCTGGGCCTCGCCGGAGTCGGTTCGGAGGACCGGGGAGACGTCCGTGAGGGGATTGTAGACGCGGG
>CAMASJ010000016.1 GCA_945860685.1 Akkermansia muciniphila | reverse complement strand
ACAGGAAGGTCTCCTGGAACACCACGGCCACGCCACGCCGCAACGCCGTGCGGTCCCAGGCCCGCACGTCCAAGCCGTCCACGAACACCGTGCCGGCGGTCGCCTCCTGATAGCGGGCCACCAGCGAGAGCAACGTCGACTTCCCGGCGCCGGTCGGTCCCACGACCGCGACCGTCTCGCCGGCGCGCACCTCGAAGGACACGCCGTCCAAGGCCACGGTCCGGGCCGGCTTCTTCGCCTCCCCGGCCGGCGCGGACGGCGGCGTCTCGCTCTCCACGCGCAACGACGGCTCGGACGCGTGCACGAAGCCCACGGCGTCGAAACGGACCGCTCCGGCGACCGGACCCCGGTGACCGCCGGGAGCCGAGGCCATCCGCGGATCGTCCCGCAGGACCTCGCAGACCCGTTGGGCCGCGGAGCTGGCGTTCTGGAGGATGTTGGTCACCTGGCCGATGACGCCGATGCGTCCGCCGAGGGCGAGCAGGTAGAACACCGCCTTGGCGAGGTCGCCGAGCGGCATCTCGCCGCGGACCACCTGGCGTCCGCCGAGCCACAGCACCAGCGGAAGGCCGAGTCCGAAGAGGAACTGCGCGAACGGCACGCGGGCGGCCCAGTAGTTCACCGTGTCGGAGACCTCGCGGAGGAAGTCCTCGCGCTTCGCCCGGAACTTCGCCACCTCGGCCGCCTCGCGGGCGAACGCCTTCACCACGCGGACGCCGGCGATGTTCTCCTGGATCACCGTGCTCATGGCGCCGTGGCGTTCGTGGACCCTGCGCCACCGCGGCTGGAGGCGGACGGCGAAGAAGGCCATCGCCGCCACCGTGGGGACCATCGAGGCCAGGGCGATCCAGCCCAGCAGCGGGCTCAGCAGGAAGATCAGGACCAGCGTGCCGACGAGCCCCGCGGTGACGTCCACGCTGAACAGCAGGCAGACGAACATGAGGTCCTGCAGGCGTCCGACGTCGGTGCCGGACCGGGAGATCAGCTCGCCGGTCCGGGCGTTGTCGTGCCAGGCGAAGGACTTCCGCTGGAGCGCGTCGTACACCGCGGACCGGATGTCGCCGAGCGTGAGCACCGCGGTCCGGTTGCGGATCGGCCCCAGCACGAGCCCGACGAGCGTCCGCAGGACGACCAGCCCGAAGACCACGGCCACCATGCGACCGAGCGGGAACGTGGCCGCGGTCTCCGGCGAGCGGAGCGCCGTGATGGCGTCGCCAAGGAACTGGGGCAGCGAGAGCTCGACGGCGATGTTGCAGGAGAGCAGCCCGACCGACAGCGCCACCCAGCCGGGGCGGCGTCCCAGGAAACGCACGACCGTCCACAGCGCCCGTGCGGGGCGGATGGACGGCGGCGGCTTCTGGCAAGGCACGGACATCGAGGCGGAACCGGGCCGGTCCCGGGGAAATCCGGGACTGGGACCGGGCCGCGGAGGGTGGCATCCGCCGTCCGCCGGGCAAGGCGAAGGGCGAAGTGGCGAAGGCCTGGCAACAATCCGGCGGTTCGGAAAACCCGCACTCCGGATGCCCGCCCTCCCTGGGTCCGCCGCCGCGCCGATTACAAGACCCTGGCAGGCACCTCGATACGGTCCCCGTCGCGAAGCCGGACGTCCTCGCTTCTCAGGTTCTCCTTCAGGATCTTCTCGACGTTGACCGTGACGCTCTCCGCCCTCCCATCCGTACCGGGCCGGCTGTGAACCCGGACCATCTTGAGGTTGGCTTTTCCGCTGTGGCCCAGGCCTATGATGGCCTCGGAAAGCCAGATCTCCTCCCCAGGTGGAATCGGCACCGTGCCGTTGAGTTCTCCAAAAAACCGGGCCTTGCCTGGAGCGTCCGACTGGACTGCTCCCACCTCCGGCACCTCGATCACGTCGCCGTCGCGTAGGAAAAGGTCGGCCTGCTCGGGCTGGTCCTTGGAGAGGTCGAAGATCCGGTCCCAGGCGGGCTGGTCGAGGAATGCCCGGCGGCGGACGCGGACGCGGGAGACGTCCGCGTTGGTTGGCAGGCCGGACTTCACCAGCCAGTCGCATAGCCCAGACGGCCGCGACACCACGTTCATCCCGTTGCCGAGCTTCTCGAATCCCGCGCCCAAGACGCTTGTGCGTCCCGCGACCACCATCGTGAACCTGGCCGAGAAAAGGCAGTTGGTAACGGCCGGCCAAAGTGCCTTGCCTTTGTAGGGATCGGACACGCCCAAGGCATGGACGGTCTCGGGAATCTGGATCACATCTCCCCAGTGGAGCACCGGCGAATCCCCGCAGTTCGCCCCGGTGACGAGGTTCGACAGGTTCAGGGGAACCAGGTCCCATCCGGTGCCGACCTCCTTGGGACGCTGGATCGTGACTTGGTCCCAGGCGGGCCACTCGAAACCCGGACCAGAAATGCCGACATTTGGCCGAGTGGGCACCAGGCCCTTTCGCGTGGCCATGCGACGGACATCCTGGACCGTGGCGACAGGGTCCAGCCAACCGTAGAAAGTAGCGACGGCTTCCAGCGCGGTCAGCCGGTTCAAGTCCGCGGCATCACGGCGGATCACGGCCAGAACGCTCCTCGTCGAGTCCCGGCGGATGCGGATCGAGTTGGGATCCGGCACGTCGTCCCGGGCCCCGGCCTTGCGGAGCACTTCGGCCAGCTCCTCCGCCGAGGCCCGCGCCGAACCCGATGCACGCGGCCCTGGAGCAACGGCGACCTGGGGCAGGCCCGTCGCGCGTTGGAGCCATTCGAGAGGCGTGAGCCCCTGCCCATTCCGGGCGTTGGGGTCGGCCCCGTGCTTCAGCAGAAGCTCCAGTTTCGGACGGGAACCGACATCCAAGACCCAGTTGATGGCACGCAGGCCGGACCTGGGCTCGGTGAAGGAAACGACGGTGTCCGGCTTGGCGCCGTGGTCCAGCAGCAGCCCGAAGATCTCGTCGTGGGAGTCCAACGCCACGATGAGCGGGAGTCCGCCATCCTTGGGACGGAAGTTGGGATCGGCCCCAGCATCCAGCAGCTGTCGGACGAGTTCCGCGCTTCCGGCCGACACCGCGGCAATCAGCGGCGTCGCCTGATCCGTCCCAAGATTGGGGTTGGCGCCGGATTTCAGGAGCAGCGCCACCAGCGCCGCCCGCGACTGCGACGTCGGAAGGTTCCGCTGAAGGGCCAGGAGAAGCGGCGACTCGCCACCCTGATTCAGGGCGTTGACGTCCGCGTCCTTGGCCAGGAGGAGCGGCACGGTCTTCTCCGGCTGCTCCGCCAACACGGCCTCGTGGAGGACGGTCCGGCCCGAGAACACCTCCCTGGGATCAGCGTTGGCTTCGAGGAGCAGTTGGAGCATCGCCACGGACTTGGATTTCAGCGCGCGGAACAGCAGGGGCTCGCTGCCGGCAGGCTGCCGGAGCTTTGCCTCGCCGGCCATCAGTCGCCGGGCAATGGACAGGTTGCCGCCGTGAACGGCCAGGCCAAGCGGCGTCGAAGGCGGATTTCCCATCAGGGGTCCGCTCAGCAGCTCCAGGTCGGGCTTTCCCTTGAGAAGGTGTTCGACCACCGCCTCATATTGCCGCACGACCGCCCAATGGAGCGGCGTGGAATTCACCGAGCCGCGCTGGTTGACGTCGAGCCCACGGGCCAGCAGGAGGTCCACCATGGCGACACGTCCGTTGATCACGGCCATTTCCAGCAGGGTGGATTGGTTCAGTCTCCGGGACGCCTCCAACGCGACGCCCCGTCCGAGGAGATGCTCCACCACCCGTGTCTGGCCGCGACCCACGGCCTGCTCGATCGGCGCGACGTCGTTCGCCGGGCCGGTGCGCAGCAGGTCGGGCGTGTCCTTCTCCAGTCTCTTGAGGCGTTCGATCTCGGCGTCCTCGGGATCCACCGGCGCCGCGGGCACCGCCATGGAGGCCGCGACGCCCAACGCCTTGATCTGTGCCTCCGCGCCCCGCCGGAGCACCTCGACCTCCAACTTCTTGGAGCTCCGAGCCCGAAACAGCTCCCTCTCCAACAAATCCTGGGAATCATGAAACTCCCGGTCCGCCGCCTTCACCTCTGGATGCTGCGGTCCCATTTCCGTCGACAACCGCCGCAGCCGCTTCTGGGCCTCGCGGATCGACTCCTCGGCGCGTTCGAAGGCCGGTGACGGAAAAGCGGTACGCAGGGCCGTCCGCCAATCCTTCTCCGCTTCCTGGAAACCCTCGATCATCAAGACCACCGCTTCGATCCGTGCCGCCTCGGCGAGGTCCGCCCTGGCCTTCGCCAGCGCCGGGTTCGCCTCAGCGCCGGCGCCGGCGCCGGCACCACCACCGAGGTCCGACGACGCTGCGGCGACGGACGCAGGCTCACCCTTTCCAAGGGCGACGAGGTTCTGTCGCGCCAACCGGACGAGGTTTGTCTGGCCGGGGAACTCGCGGGCGAGACGACCGAACGCCGCAGCGGCCTCGTTGGTCCGCCCCAGCTTCCGGTGGCATTCGCCCAAACGGTACAGAGCGGTCGCCGCGGTCCGGAGCGGCGTCTCCGCCCCCTCCAGCACCGCCTCGTAGCCCTTCACGGCCTCCGCCAGGTCCTGGTCGGATTCCTCCGCGAACAACGCCTTGCGGAACCGCTCCTGCACGACGTCCTCGGCCATCACACCGCACGACACGACGGCCACCAAACCGGCCGCCACCATTCCTTTCCAACTGTTGGTTGTCTTCATCGGGTTCCTTCCTAGCGGTTCCGTCCGGTCGTCGTGTCAGGGAATTGAAAATGAGTTGTCGGGCGTCAGGCGTCGGGCTTCGGGCGATCCCCTGAAGCCCGACGCCCGGCACCAGACGCCTCTTCCAACCGATAGCCCACTCCGTGGACGGTCTTGAGGAACCGCGGGTTCTCCGGGTCCTGCTCGACCTTCGCGCGCAGCGACGCCATGTGGGTGTCCACGGTCCGCGTGGTCGGGAACGCGTTCACGCCCCACACCACGTCGAGGAACCGCTCCCGGCTCACCACCGCGCCGTCGGCCTCGGCGAGCAGTTGGAGCATGGCGAATTCCTTCGGCGAGAGGCGCAACGGTTCGCCGGCCCGAGTGGCCTCCCGACGCGCGAAGTCCACCTCGACCTCGCCGAGGCGGAGCGAAGTCGGCGCCGCGTTCTCCGCGCGTTCGACCCGGCGCAGCAACGCCCGCACCCGCGCCAGCAGCTCGTCGACGCCGAACGGCTTCACCAGGTAGTCGTCGCCGCCGAGGTCGAGCCCGCGGACGCGGTCCTCCATCCGGCCGCGGGCGGTGAGGAACAGCACCGGAGCCCGGAAACCCAACCGCCGCAGCTCCGCGCAGAGCGCGAATCCGTCGAGCCGCGGCATCATGACATCCAGCACCACGAGGTCGGGCTTCTCCTCCAGGATCCGCGCGAGGCCGACCTCGCCGTCGGCGGCCGACAGCACGCGGTAGCCGGCCGACGCGAGGGCGTCCTCGAGTCCGCGACGCATGGCGAGTTCGTCCTCGACGACCAGGATCCGGTTCATGGCGCTCCTCCGATGGTGTTCCCCTTCCGGGCGACAGGCAGGGTCACGACGAAGCGCGCGCCCCGTCCGGGATGGCTTTCCACGCGGACCGTTCCGCGGTGTCCCTCGACGATGTGCTTCACGATGCTGAGGCCGATACCGATGCCTTCCGTCTCCCGCCGCAGCTCGGAGCCCAGCCGGTGGAAACGGTCGAAGATGCGACGATGTTCCGACTCGGGGATGCCCGGGCCCGAATCGGCGACCGAGAGGGCCCATGCGTCCGCACCGCGTTCCAACGCGAGGACCACCTCCGAGTTCTCCGGCGCGTGCTTGAGGGCGTTGTCGAGCAGGTTGACCACGCATTGCCGGACCGCGTCGGGGTCGGCATCGACGAGGTCCGACGCGGAATCGGGCACTGGCTCCGGGAGCCGGAGGACCAGCCGGACGCGGCGGGGACCGAATTGCGGTTCGAGAATCCGCGCGGTCTCGGAGACCAGCGCCGGGAGGTCGGTCGGTCGGGGCTCGTATTCCCGGCGCCCGCGCTCGATCCGGGACCAGTCGAGGACGTTCTGGACCAGCGTGCCGAGCCGACGGCATTCGCGGACGATGAGGTCGTAGTACTCCCGCCGCCGTTCCGCCGAGGCGTCGCCGCCCCGCTGGAGGTTCTCCGCCAGCAGACGGACCGAGGCCAACGGGGCCCGCAACTCGTGGGTGACGCCGGCCACGAAGTTGGTCTGGGCCTCGGTGAGGTCCTGAAGACGGAGGAAGGCCCGACGTCCGAGGAAGAGCGCTGCGATCACCGCGACCGCGGCCGCCGCCCCAAGGCTCCCGGACCAGGCGACCTGCCGTCGCACCGAGGCGAAGTACGCGGCCGGCTCCGCGAGTCCGACCTCCACCCGGGAGCCGTCCTCGACGCCCGGAAACAGCGGCGCCGACGCGAGTGACTTCCAGTCGGACGAGTCGGAGTCGCCGACCGCGTTCCAGGTCTCGTCGCCGATCCGGAAGCGGATACCCCAGCCCGATCCGGCACGGAGTGCTGGCAGTTCGGAAGCCGCACGGAACGCGGATCGGACCGTCTGCTCGGGGAAGAGCGTGCCGACCGTCTCGCCGACCGCGCCACCGGGGCGAAGGGCGTTCCCCGTGGCGGATGAACTCCAGAAGAGGCGTCGTCCGTCCGGCCCGCCGACCCAGAACGCCCCGGACGCCCGAGCCCGGGCGAGTCCGCGGGCGACGGCTTCGCGCCACGGCGTCTCGGATTCGAGGCGGCGCAGCGTCTCGACGACCTTCTCCCAGTCGGCGTCGCCGAAGGCCCAGCCGGATTGGAGGGACTCCCGCACGGACGGCCAAAGGACCGCTGGACGATGGCGCAAATCCTGCAGGAAGGCGCCGCGAAGCGCCGAGCCGTGGCGCGCGTCGGCGGGCTTCGGAAGACGGAAAAGCTCCCTCCACGCGAGCATCGAGACCGGAAGCCCGGCCGGCGTCCGGACGTTGGGTGCGGCCTCGCGGACGCGTTCCAGCTCAGTGACCGGATCCGGGAACGATCCGGAGCGGATTCCGTGGCAGACCTCGAGGAAATGGGCGACCGCCGAGGCCTCGGGACCCGCCTCGGTCGCGGGGAAACCCACCCACGGATTCGTGGACGAAGACAATGGCAACGCGGCCGATTGTTCCCACCGGAGGCGGAGTCCGGGTGCGGCGGCGAGCCACCATTCCGGTGGTTCCATGCGGTTCGCTCCGGAATCCCGCCATTCCTCCAACGGCAGCGACAACCGGGCCGGAGACGCGCTGGAGGCGGGTTCCAGGAAGGGCCGTTGAAATGTCGCCGCCGCGGCCGGGGCGATGGAGGCGGCCTCCTCGGCGGCGCGGGTCTCGGCCCGGCGGAGATCGGCATGGAGCAGGTCGAGCAGCGTCGCCAGCCCCATGAGCACCGGCCACGCGCCGGCGAGCACCCAGGTCCAGAGACGTCGGTCGGGCACCTCGGGCTCCGGCGGCTTCCGCGGAAGCCGGAGACGCAGGACGACGAAGGCGACGGCCATGAGGCCCAAAAGCAGGAGCGGGGACCGGTTGCCGACGGTGCCGCTGCGGATTCCGAATCCCATCAGGGCGACGCCGTAGAACAGGAGAATCAGGGTTCCCCGAAGAAGCTCGGGAAGCCGGCCCAGGAATCCGGGCACGCCGGCGGAAACGAGGAAGCCGAGATACGCCGCCCACGGGGCCGCGTCGCGCAGGAAGGACTCCGGGATGAAGGACGGGAGCGGCACAGGACTTCCCCACGTTGCCGAAGACCGCCGGGGAAGTGTCAGGAAAATGTCAGGAGTCGGGCGAAGGAGCTGGAAACGGGGAGTCCAGAGCTGGAGGCCGAGATCGGGACCCAGTCGGCAGGCTGGAATCCTGACTGAGGGGTTCGGAACACCCCAGAGCCTGGATGGATGGCTGGTGAGCCACAGGAAAATCTCGGATCACGAATCCTCAATGCCTCCGGTCCTTCGGCGTTGATCGGGAGCGGTCGAACGAAGAGCGTTGCCCACATGAACTCGCCCCTGCGCATCGGGATCGTCGGCACCGGCTTCATCGCAGATGTCATCGCCACCGCCATGAAGGAGACCTCGGCCGTCCGGCTCTCCGCGGTGGCGAGCCGGCGAGTGGAGACGGCGTCGGCCTTCGCGGCCCGACACGACTGCGTGCCGGTGCACGGGACGTGGGAGGAACTGCTGGCGAGCGGGGACGTCGACGCCGTGTACGTCGCCACGCCGACGGTGGCGCGCGAGGCGATCTGCGTGGAGGCGGCGAAGCGGGGCAAGCACGTGCTCGGCGACAAGCCGTTCCGCGACCTCGCCTCGCTCCGGAACATCACCGCGGCCTGCCGCGAGGCGGGCGTGGCGTTCATGGACGCCACCCATTTCACGCACCACCCGCGCACCCGGCAGATCCGGGCGGAACTGCCCGAACGCACCGGACGGCTCGAGGTCATCCGCACCTCCTTCTTCTTCCCGAACGCCGACAAGGCGAACATCCGCCTGCAGCCCGACAAGGAGCCGACGGGCGCCATCGGCGACATGGCCTGGTACTCGATGCGCGCGGTGGCCGAGTACGCGCCGCACCATCCGGCGGTGGTCTGCAGCCGCGGCATGGCCCGCCGTGACGCGTCCAACGGCGCGTTCCTCCGCGGTGCCGGCGTGATCGGGTTCGCCGACGGCCTCACCACCACCTGGGACGCCGGCTACACCGTCGGCGCCTGCCTGATGGATCTCGACCTGATGGGCGAGACGGGCGTGATCCAGGTCGACGACTTCGTCCTCGACTGGGCCGGCGGATACTTCCTCCCCGACCACTCGCGCGTGGTCGGCTTCACCCAGCGGAACGGACCTGCCAACCCGTCGGGCTTCGTCCGTGTGGAATCCCCGAGCCCGGTACGCCAGGCGGCCCTCATGATGGAAGAGTTCGCACGGCTCGCCCGCGATCCGCGGAGTCCCGACGTCGAGGCGAGCATCCGCCGGTCGGAGTACACCCAGCACCTCGTCGACACGATTTTCGGATCCCTGGAACTCGGGGAATGAAGCCCCGGGAAGGCCCAATGGATTGGCATGCAAAGACGCGGAGGGACGATCGGAAGGGACTCGGAAGGGAGTCCGTAGCCTGGCGGCCACGGCTACTGGGATCGGGAAGAATCCGCAGCCTGATGGCCGCGGCTTCGGGATATCGGAGATCATGAATCAGGAATCACGAATACCTTGGCGCCTTTGCGCATTTGCGTGAGGCCCGTCTTCGCTTCAACTGAATCGCAACGCCTGAACCCCCAGACCGCCTCGCCTCCATGCACCCCGTCGTCCAGAAGCTGATCGAACAGTACCGGCTCCAACCGCTGCCGGTGGAGGGCACGCTTTTCGCCCAGACCTACCGCTCGGCCGCGGAACTGGCGCCGGGACAACCCGCCGGGACCGTGATGGTCGGCCTCTACTGCGAGGAACCCCGCAGCGAATCGCTGTTCCACCGGCTCACGCTCGACGAGGTCTGGCACTTCTACGGCGGCGATCCGTTCCGCCTGATCCTCCTGCGGCCCGACGGCACCAGCGAGGACGTGGTGCTCGGACCGGATCCGATGGCCGGTCACCGGGCCCAGTACATCGTTCCGGCCGGCGTCTGGCAGGCGGCGCACCTGATCCAAGGTGGGGCCTGGTCGCTGTACGGATGCACCATGTCGCCGGGCTGGATCCCCGGATGCTTCGAGGGCGGCACGCGTGCGGCCATGTTCGCCAGCCATCCGTCGCGGGCCGCGGACATCGAGCGCTACGCCTGTACGGACGGAGAGATCCACATGCCGTCCTCAATGGCCTGAGCGGAACGGATTCGGGAGGAGCGAGGACGGGCCTCACGCGCAAAGCCGCGGAGGCGAAGTGGGACTCGGCGAGTCGCCGGAACCGGAACCGGACACCGAATGGGGACCTTCGTCGTCCGCGCCGGATCCCAGGCCTCCCTTCGCGTCTTGGCGCCTTTGCGTGAGGCCGGTCCCGGTTCCATCCGGTTCGTTCCGGCTTCGTGTGAGCCCCGCCTGAAGGCTCGACATGGGGCCGAGATTGGGGAATGGGAGAGCCGCATGACCGCCCAAGCCCTCCGTCGTCTCCCGCTGAAGGTCCTCCTTGGAACGGGCCTCGCCCTCGCCGCCGCCCTGCCCTGCGCCGCCCTGGACCGGGACGCGGTGCGCCGGCGGATCGAGGCGGAGCAGCCATCGCTCGAGGCCCTGTACCTCGACCTGCACCGGGCGCCGGAGCTTTCGTTCCAGGAGGTGGCGACGGGGAACCGGATCGCGGAGGAATTGGAGAAGGCGGGTCTTGTCGTGACGCGGAAGGTCGGCGGGACCGGCGTGGTCGGCGTGTTCACCAACGGTCCGGGGCCGGTGATCCTGCTGCGCGCCGACCTCGACGGGTTGCCGGTGAAGGAACAGACCGGCCTGCCCTACGCGAGCACCGCCAAGGCGACGAACGAACTCGGCGAGGTCGTTTCCACGATGCACGCCTGCGGCCATGACATCCACATGACCGGCCTCGTCGGCGCGGCCCGTGTCCTCGTGGCCTTGAAGTCGGAATGGCAGGGCACGCTGGTCTGCATCGGGCAACCCGCGGAGGAACGCGGCGGCGGCGCGCGGGCGATGCTGAAGGACGGCCTGTTCACCCGATTCCCCAAGCCGACCGCCTGCGTCTCCCTGCATTGCAACGCGACGCTGCTGGCCGGCCAACTCGGCTTCGTCGAGGGCTTCACCTTCGCCAACGTGGACTCGGTGGACATCACCGTGCGCGGCGTCGGCGGCCACGGCGCCTACCCGCACCAGGCCAAGGACCCGGTCGTGCTTGCCTCGCAGATCGTCCTCGCGCTCCAGACGATCGTGAGCCGGGAGATCCGTCCCGGTGACCCGGCGGTGGTCACGGTCGGATCCATCCACGGCGGCTCGAAGCACAACATCATCCCGGACGAGGTCCGCCTGCAGCTGACCCTGCGGAGCTACACCGACGAGGTGCGGAAGCAGACCGTCGAGGCGATCCGGCGCATCTGCCGGGGACAGGCCGAGGCGGCGGGGCTACCGTCCGAGTTGCATCCGGTGGTGAAGGTGGCCGACGAGTTCACACCGGCGCTCTACAACGACCCCGCCTTGACGCGGAAGATCGCCGAGACCGGCCGCGAGTGGTTCGGCACCGAACGGGTCCAGACGCTCCTGCCGACCATGGGTGGCGAGGACTTCAGCGAATACGGCCGGACCGAGGACAAGATCCCCATCTGCCAGTTCTGGCTGGGAATCGTTTCCCCGGAACAGAACGCGGAGGCGCTGAAGGCCGGGAAGCCGTTGCCGAGCCTGCATTCGCCGTACTTCCGTCCCCTGCCCGGCCCAAGCCTTCGGACCGCGGTCACGTCCATGACGGCCGCCGTGCTCGAGTTGGCTCCGCGGCGCTGAGCGGAAATCGATGAACGCGAGCGCAGACGGGATTCACGCCGATACGCAAAGCCGCCAAACGGAGCGGAGGGGGAATTGGGATCGGGAATCGCTCGGAGTCGATCGACCCTCCGGCGTTGGTGGATTCGGCAGGAGTTACGGGGAGCTCCACCGGGAATCCCGGCCAGGGACCTCGGACGCCGCCCGAGAGCGGAGCTCCGCAGTTCAGCGGGTCGCCTTCGAGCCCTGGGTCCGGAACTCAACTCACTCGGCGGCGAGGCTGTCGGCCTGGACGGCGGCCACCAGGCGAGCTTCGGCCTCCAGTTCGGCGGCGGCCCGGCTGCCCGGAGTCTGGATGTCGACCACGGCCACCAGCAACCGGGTGAGCACACCCAGGAGTTCGGTCCAGTTCTCGCGACGGAAGCGACGTAGGACAGCCAGGTTCGGGACATCGCCGGAGGCCAGGTATCGGAAATCGGCCAACCGCGCGACGGCATCCTCGACGTCCTGCGAGGCGTAGATGCCCCGCGCGTAGGCGTACGCCAGCAGGGAAAAAAGCATGCGGGATGGCACGACCTCACCCGGCCGCCCCGTCGCAAACCGGTCCGACTCCACCCGGACCCCCTCGGTGGCTTCCAACGTCATCTGCATCAGACGCACCGCACCGACCCATTCGGCAAGATCCTGCGGTACCGCCGGGAAATCCGACTCGGTACTGGAGGACGTCTTCTTCACAACGCCAATTTCGAACCGATAGGTGTCGACCCTGTGACGGAGGGGTGACTTGACCGGAACGTCCAGCCCTTCCTCGGATCCGCTCCAGCTGAAACCCACGTAGTCCCGAGGATAGGCTCATATCCTCAAATCAGGATGCGTTGATTTATCTATTGGAAACAGGGTTTGGAACCCGATAACTTCCGGACATGTCGAAGCCGGTCCAAGAAAACGTCGAGTACACCCGGGGCAACGAGCTGGTCCGCCTTCTGCGCGAACGGATCGTCATCATCGACGGAGCGATGGGAACCACGATCCGCACCTACGGCAAGACCGAGGCGGACATGCGGGGCCAGCGCTTCGCCGACTCGAAGAAGGACCTGCTGAACAACGGCGACCTGTTCTCGCTGACGCAGCCGGAGATGATCTGCGACATCCACCGGCGATTCCTCGAGGCCGGGGCGGACATCATCGAGACCAACACCTTCTCCGCGACCAGCATCGGCCAGAGCGAGTTCTTCGTGGACGACCCGCGGGAACACGGCGGCCGCAAGGATCCGGCGTTCTACCAGAAGGTCATCGAGGACCGCTTCCTCGACGAACTCGCCTGGGAGATCAACGAGACCTCGGCGCGGCAGTGCCGTGAGTGGGCCGACCGCGTGGCCTCGAAGGACGGACGCCAACGGTTCGTTGCCGGCGCGATCGGGCCGCTGACGGTCTCCCTTTCGAACTCGCCGGACGCCGACGACGCCGGATTCCGGGTCGTCACCTTCGACCAGGTGAAGCGGGCGTACCGGAGCCAGATCCGGGCCCTCATCGCGGGCGGATCCGACTTCCTGCTAGTGGAGACCATCTTCGACTCGCTCAACGCCAAGGCGGCGCTGGTGGCGATCCAGGAGGTCTTCGAGGAAGACCGCATCCGCCTCCCGGTGTCGATCTCCGCGGCGGTCGGGCTCGGTGGCGAGACGATGATCTCGGCGCAGACCGTCGAAGCGATGTGGAACGCGGTGAAGCACATCCGGCCGCTGTCGGTCGGACTGAACTGCTCCCTGGGGCCGGATCTCATGCGGCCGTTCCTCGCCGAACTCTCGGCGCGTTCCGGCGCGGCGATTTCCTGCTATCCGAACGCCGGCCTGCCCAATCCGCTTTCGCCGACGGGCTTCGACCTGAAGCCCGAGGACATGGGCCGCTTCCTGGGCGAGTTCGCCGAGGGCGGGCTGATCAACATCGCCGGCGGATGCTGCGGCAACACCCCCGACCCCATCGCCGCCATCGCGCGGTCGCTGGCGGGACGGCACCCGCGCGACCTCGCCCCCCGCGAACGCGGCACCGAACGTCTGGGCGGCCTCTCCGGCGGCACTCTCCCGGGCACCCCGGAATCCCTTCCGCTGCGCCTCTCCGGTTCCCAGCCGTTCACCCAGCAGCAGGGGAACTTCATCCTCATCGGCGAACGCACCAACGTGGCCGGCTCGCCGAAGTTCGCGAAGCTCATCCGCGAGGGGAACTACGAGGAAGCCGTCGCCATCGCCCGACAACAGGTCGAGAACGGCGCGAACGTCATCGATGTGTGCATGGACGACGGCATGATCGACGGCGTCGCCGCGATGACGCGCTTCCTGCAGCTGCTCGGCAGCGAGCCCGAGGTCGCCAAGGTGCCCTTCATGGTCGACTCCTCGAAGTGGGAAGTGATCGAGTCCGGACTGAAATGCCTCCAGGGCAAGGGCATCGTGAACTCGATCTCCCTCAAGGAAGGCGAGGAGAAGTTCCGCGAGCAGGCCACCAAGGTGCTGCGCTACGGCGCCGCGGTCGTGGTGATGGCCTTCGACGAGAAGGGCCAGGCAGCCACCTACGAGGATAAGATCCGCATCTGCGGACGGGCCTACCGTATCCTCGTCGACGAGGTCGGCTTCCCGCCCGAGGACATCATCTTCGACCCCAACATCCTCACCGTCGGAACCGGCATCGAGGAGCACAACAACTACGCCGTCGACTTCATCGAGGCCACCCGCTGGATCAAGGCGAACCTGCCCCACGCCAAGGTCAGCGGCGGCGTGTCGAACGTCTCCTTCGGCTTCCGCGGCAACAACCCGGTCCGCGAGGCGATGCATTCCGCGTTCCTCTACCACGCCATCCGCGCGGGCATGGACATGGGCATCGTCAACGCCGGCATGCTCGAGGTGTATGAGCAGATCCACCCGGAACTGAAGGACCTGGTCGAGGACGTGATCCTCAATCGCCGTCCGGATTCCACCGAGCGCCTGGTGGCCTACGGCGAGCGTCTCAAGGCCGCCAGCTCCGGAAATGCCGAGGCCACCGCCAAGAAGGAGGAGGAATGGCGCCGCGGAACGGTCGAGGAACGCCTTTCGCACGCCCTGGTGAAGGGCATCGACACCCATATCGACATCGACACCGAGGAAGCCCGCGTGAAGCTCGGACGCCCGTTGCTGGTGATCGAGGGGCCGCTGATGAGCGGCATGGGCGTGGTGGGCGACCTGTTCGGCGCCGGCAAGATGTTCCTGCCCCAGGTGGTGAAATCGGCGCGCGTGATGAAGAAGGCCGTCGCCTACCTCACCCCGTTCATGGAGGCCGAGAAGAAGGCCGCCGAGGCCGCCGGACAGGTCGTTCGCGCCCAGGGCAGGATCGTCCTCGCCACCGTCAAGGGCGACGTCCACGACATCGGCAAGAACATCGTCGGCGTCGTCCTCGCCTGCAACAACTACGAGGTGATCGACATGGGCGTGATGGTGCCCTGCGAGAAGATCCTCGAGCGCGCCCGCCAGGAGAACGCCGACCTCATCGGCCTGAGCGGGTTGATCACGCCCTCGCTGGACGAGATGGTCCATGTGGCCCGGGAGATGGAGCGCACCGGTTTCAAGGTCCCGCTGCTCATCGGCGGCGCCACCACCAGCCGGGCGCACACGGCGATCAAGATCGCGCACCACTATTCCCAGCCGATCGTCCACGTGCTCGACGCCTCCCGCGCCGTGCCGGTCACCACCAGCCTGCTCAGCAAGGACGGCCGCGAGGAGTTCATCCGCCAGCACCGCGCCGACTACGAACGAATCCGCGCACAGCATTCAGGCCAGAAGATCGAGCTGCTCACCCTCGCCCAGGCCCGCGCGAATGCTCCGGTGCTGAAGTTCGATTCGGTGCCCACGCCGGAGTTCACCGGCATCCAGGTCCTGGAGGACGTCTCCCTCGCCGAGCTGCGGGAATTCATCGACTGGTCGCCCTTCTTCCACACCTGGGAACTGCGCGGACGCTACCCGTCGATCCTGCAGCACGAGAAGCACGGCGAGGAGGCCCGGAAGCTGTTCGCCGACGCCCAGGAACTCCTGGAGACGTTGATCGCCGGACGCCGGATCCGCGCCCGGGGGGTGTACGGACTGTTCCCGGCCAACCGCGTCGGGGACTCGATCGAGATCTACTCCGGCGAGGATCGGCAGACCGTCCTCACCTCCTTCCACATGCTCCGCCAGCAGATGCCGAAGGAGGATGGCTCGCCGAACTGGAGCCTGGCCGACTTCATCGCGCCGAAGGGAACACCGGACTACATGGGTGCGTTTGCGGTGACGACCGGAATCGGCCTGGATGAATTGGTCCAGGGCTTCAAGGCCGCCCTTGATGACTACAACGCCATCATGGCGGAGGCACTCGCCGACCGGCTGGCCGAGGCGTTTGCCGAATACCTGCACAAGAAGGTCCGCGACGCCTTTGGCTACGGCCGGACGGAGAACCTCACCCGCGAGCAACTGATCGAGGAACAGTACCGGGGCATCCGGCCGGCCGGCGGCTATCCGGCCAGTCCCGACCACACCGAGAAGCAGACGCTCTGGTCGTTCATGGACATTGAGGCCAGGACGGGTATCCGGCTTACCGAGAGCTGCGCCATGTGGCCGGGGAGCAGCGTCAGCGGACTCTATTTCGCCCACCCGGAATCGAAGTACTTCGCCGTCGGAAAGCTCGGCAAGGACCAGGTCGCGGACCTGGCCTCCCGCAAGGGGGTTCCCACCTCGGAGATGGAACGCTGGCTGGGGCCGTGGCTCGCCTACGATCCGGCCTGAGCGGAATCCGGCTGGCTGGCCCCTAGGGGCGCCGGCGGGCGGGGCGTCTCGACAAACGGGTGCCTTGCCGCCAGTTTCCACCGCTCATGTCGAAGCCGTTGACCATCGCCGGACGCACGTTCGCCTCCCGGCTCTTCGTCGGTACCGGGAAGTTTGCCTCGCCCGAGGCGATGCGTTCCGCACTGGAGGCCAGCGGCACCTCCATGGTCACCGTGGCCCTCCGCCGCGCCGACCTCTCGGGAAAGAAGGATCCCTTCGCCAACATCCTCGAGTTCATCGATCCGGCGAAATACCTGATCCTCCCCAACACCAGCGGCGCGATGAACGCCGCCGAGGCGGTACGGTTGGCCCGGCTCGCAGCCGCGGCCGGCCTGCCCAAATGGGTGAAGCTGGAGATCCATCCGGACCCCCGCTACCTGCTCCCCGATCCGATCGAGACCTTCAAGGCCGCCGAACAGCTCGTCGCCGAGGGATTCGTCGTCCTTCCCTACATCAACGCGGACCCGGTCCTCGCCAAACGCCTCCAGGAAATCGGCACGGCGACCGTGATGCCCCTCGGTGCCCCCATCGGGTCGAACCGCGGCATCCAGACCCGCGACCAGATCCGGATCATCATCGAACAGGCCACCGTCCCGGTGGTGGTGGACGCCGGCATCGGCGCCCCGAGCCACGCGGCCGAGGCCATGGAGCTGGGCGCGGACGCCGTGCTCGTGAACACCGCCATCGCCGTCGCCTCCGACCCGGACCGCATGGCCGGAGCCTTCCGCCAAGCGGTCGAGTGCGGCCGGACCGCGTTCGAGCTGGGGTTGGCCGACGCCTCCCCCACCGCCAGCGCCACCAGCCCCCTCACCGCTTTCCTCGACTGATCCGCCCCAACCCGATCCGGACGGAACCGATGAACTTCTCCGGAGTCGCCGTCGCCAACCGCATCGCGGAACTGGTCGGACGCCTCGAGTCGATCCCCGATCCCCAGGCCCGCCTCGGTTGGATGGTCGAACGCGCACGGAGCCGCCCGCCGCTTCCCGCCGCCTCGAGGCTGGAGGAACACCTCGTCCCCGGCTGCCGGGTCCGGACCTGGTGGGTCGCCACGTGGGAGAACGGCACCTGTCGTTTTGCCGCCGATTCCGACGCGGTCACCCTGAAGGCCTTCGCGGTGCTGCTGGCCGACCTCTGCGACGGGGCCCCTCCTGGCGAGATCGTCGGGGCGGATTTCGGATTCCTTGGAAGGCTGGGACTGCTGCGCCACCTGACGGACAGCCGTCAGGCGACGGCCCTGCGGATCGTGGATGCCGCCAAGGACTTCGCCGGTCGTTGCGCCGCAGGTCAGGCCGCCTCCGCGAAGCTTTCGACGGGCTTGTCCTGATGGCCGGGCTTGGTCATGTGGGCGGCAACCTGCCCCATGCGGCGGTTGGCCTCCTCGAGCTTCTCCAGCTCGGTGATGATGAAGAAGACGTCGCCCTGCTCCAGCTCCCGCTCCACGGACATGATCGACTGCACCAGGCCGGCATCGCCGACCATCTGGCTTGAACCCCTGAGGGAATTGATCCGTGTCCAGGCGGCCCGACGCTGCCCGCGGGTGAGCGCCGTTCGGACGAAGGTGATCGTCTCGGTGACCTCCCGGTTCAGCATCGACATGAGCTGCGCGTAGGATTCCGCGTCGATGCCCAGACGCTCCTGAGCCACCGCCATCGGGTCCTGCTTCGACAGGGACTTCTCCAGCGCGATGCGGACGTTCTTGAGCACGTCCTCCTTGTTGAAGGGCTTGACGACGTACTGCTTCACGCCGATCTCGGCGGCCTGGGCGATGTGTTCCTTCTCCGTGGAGGCGGTGCAGAAGATGATGTCGAGCGACTCGAACCGGCGATCGCCGTGGACCCGCTTCGCAAAGCCGAACCCGTCGAGCTCCGGCATCATCAGGTCGCACAGGCAAAGGTCGACATGTGTGCCGTTGTCGAGGACCTGCCAGCCTTTCTCGCCGTCCTCCGCCTCGTGGACGTTCACCTCGAGCTCCGCGATGCAGGAGCGGAGTATCGTGCGGTTGAGGCGGTCGTCGTCGATGATGAGTACCGTGGGCTTCGCGTTCTCGACCACCGGCGGTTCCGGCGCGGCCGGCGGCTCGATCTTCACGAACTCGGTCTCGGTCTGCAGCAACGGCTGGACCTTCTCGAGCTCCTCAGGCTTGAGGTTGAAGACGATGCCCAGCTGGCCGTCCTTGCCGAGCGTCGCCCGGCTGCGTCCCTTGAGGAACTTGAGCGCGGCCTCGAGTCCCGTCTCAACCGGATGCTGCTCGAGGGCCTCCGCCCGGCCGGCGAGGTCACGGAGCTGGATCACCTCCGATTCCAAGGCCTCGTTGGCCGATTCGAGCTCCCTCACGCGGCCGGCGACCTTCATGAGGTCCTCCGACATCTTGGGATCCGGGACAGTGACCTTGACCTGCTTCACCTCCGTCGACATTTGAGCGAGGGAACGGTTCAGGTTGGCCCGCTGGATCACCAGCAGGGGCAGGATCAGAACGGCGACGAAGAAGGCCACCGCGGCGGTGGTGAGCTGTTGGCTTGAGACCTCGTTCAACCCACGTTCGGTTCCCTCCACGGCGGCGCGGTCCATCCTCCCCAGGAGGGATTCGAACTCGTCCCGCGAGGAAAGGAGCTGTCCGCGGACGACACCGAGGTCGGACTCCCCGGGCCGGCGGAAGGCGAGCAATGCAGGCTGGAGCCTCGATTCGTAGCTTTCGGAAAGTTGCCTCCATGCGGTACCCGCCCGGGTTCCGGCGGCGGAGTTCTCAACCAGCTTCAGCGCACGTTCCATGGAGCTGCTGATGCCGTCGAGCCGTCGCTGGGTCGCGGGATCGGACGGCGGTGCACTGTCGGAGGCGACCACGGCCAGGTGGTTCACCTCCAGGCGGAGCTGATGAAGCCCGCGGCGGAGTTGGTCATGCTGCCGGAACGCCTTCAGAGGCTTGGGTCCCGAAGCGACGGTCACCCAAAGGGACGGAACGGAACCTCCGAGGACCGCCACGATGGCGGTGACGAGCATCCATTTGATCAGGCTTTGGAGTCGCTTGAGTTCCACGGTGGTTCTCCGGGGCCGGGGACAACCCCTCGGCTAAATTGTCCCATCGGAACCTCCCGGGGTGCCCTTAAGGTACAATCGGCTGGAAGTTGCGGGTCGATTCGGTTTTCCAATACGCCGCGGACGCCCTTTCCCCCGGGGGGGCAGTTGCGAGGTCTCGAGACGACCGTATCCACGCAGTCCCAGAGTGGATCCCGTTGAGGGAAATCCAGGGTGAAATGCAGTCCGCGGCTCTCCGGCCGTCGCAGGGCGCTGGCGACGATGATCTCCGCCACCGTCGCGAGGTTCCGCAGTTCGAGCAGGTCCGCGGTGACGATGAAGTTCCAGTAGTACTCGCGGATCTCGTCCTGGAGGTTGCCGAGGCGCTTCTCGGCCCGGCGCAGTCGCTTGGTGGTCCGCACGATGCCGACATAGTCCCACATCAGCCGACGGATCTCGTCCCAGTTGTGGGAGACCACGACCATCTCATCGGCGTTGGTGGCGTTGCCCGTCTGCCAGCCCGGGATTACCGGGAGCGGCCCCGGCGACGGTGAGGCGAGGAGGCTTTCGGCCGCGCGATGGGCACAGACCAAGGCTTCTAGAAGCGAATTGCTGGCGAGGCGGTTGGCGCCATGGAGACCGGTGCAGGCGACCTCACCGACCGCCCAAAGACCCGGAAGCGGCGTCGCACCATCCAACGCGGCCTCCACGCCGCCGCATTGGTAGTGGGCGGCAGGCACCACCGGTATCCATTCCTGGGTGATGTCGAGGCCGTACTCGAGGCAACGGGAATGGATGGTTGGGAAATGGCCGGCGATGAACTCCGGCGTCCGGTGGGTGATGTCGAGGAAGACACACGGAGCCCCGGTCCGCTTCATCTCGGAATCGATCGCACGCGCCACGATGTCCCTCGGCGCCAGTTCACCGCGGACGTCGTACCGGTCCATGAAACGCTCCCCGTCCGCTCCGCGCAGGACACCGCCTTCCCCTCGGACCGCCTCGGAGATGAGGAAGGATTTCGCCTTGGGATGGAACAGGCAGGTGGGATGGAACTGGATGAACTCCATGTTCCGCACCGGCACACCAGCCCGGTAGGCCATCGCGACGCCGTCGCCGGTGGCGATACCGGGATTCGTCGTGTGGAGGTAGACGACCCCGCAGCCGCCCGTGGCCAACACCACCGCCGGCGTCGCGAAGACATCGACCCGGCTCTCAGGGCCGTTGAGCACATAGACGCCGACGCAGCGGTCGGGGCCTTCCATGCCGAGTTTTGCCGTGGTGATGAGGTCCACGGCGACGTGGTTCTCGAAGACTGTGATGGACGGATTCGACGCGACCGCGCGGAGCAGCGCCCGTTCGATCTCGCGTCCGGTCGCATCGTGGGCGTGCAGGATGCGGCGCTTGGAATGTCCCCCCTCCTTGGTGAGGTCGAGCTCGCGCCGACCTCCGCCACCCGGGACTTCCCGCTCGGTGAAGCGGGCTCCCAGCTCCATCAGTTCCGCGATCCGCTCCGGCCCCTCCTCGACGATGGACCGCACCACCGGCTCCCGACAAAGGCCCGCCCCGGCCTCCAAGGTGTCGCGGACATGCAGCTCGAAACTGTCCTCACGGCTGGTGACCGCGGCGATCCCGCCTTGGGCCCAGTTGGTGTTGGAGTCGGCGCGGTTCTTCTTCGTGACGATCGCAACCGTGCCGCGGGCCGCGACCTTCAGGGCGAAGGTCAGGCCCGCGATGCCGCTGCCGAGGACGACGAAGTCGAAGTGTCGGGTCTGTGAGGCCATCCGGCGATTCGTTCAGAGGGCCGCGGCCGTGTCGCCGCGGTATTCCAGACGGAGGATCTTCGTGTCCTTGTTGTTGCCCCACTCTTTGCCGTATTCGATCACATAGAGGCAGCCGTCCGGTCCCAACTCCAGGTCCATCGGCCGCTTGATCTCCGTGGACGGCATGAACCTTTGCATCATCGGCTTCCCGTCGGCACTCCGGGCAATCTGGTCGTTCGCATCCAATTTCACCGCGATGATCCAGTTCCTCGACCATTCGTAGATGAACAGCGTGTGGTCGAACTCCTTCGGCAGGCGCTTCTTCGAAGGATGGTTCGGATCGTAGTAGTAGACTGGACCGGCCATGGCAGTGCGTCCGCCGGAACCCACCACGGGAAAACGGGTCGACGGGGACGCTGGATAGTAGATGAACGCGGGTTGAGCCGGAGGCAGGTCCTGAATTCCGGTGTTGTTCGGAGAGGTGTTGCGCGGGTGGGACGGATCGAAAGCGACACCGGCGGGATCCCAATCGGCAGGTTTCGTCGGAAGAACTTCCAACTCGTTCGTCTTGCCCTGCTTCTTGCGTTCCTCGTTGCGCTTGCGGGCCTCGTCATATTGACGACGCAGATCCGCATGCGCGGCCCGCGCCACGAAATCGACCTTCATGTAAGGGCGGTTGTCGCCGACGAACATCGGCCAACCGAAGAAGCCCGCCTGCCGCGCCTGGTTTACCTCGTCGAATCCGGCTGATCCGCGCTTAGGATCATTGGAACCGGAGTCCGGTCCCACCTCACCCCAATAGACGAATCCAGTCCGGTGGTCGGTCGAAACCCGGAACGGATTGCGGTTCCCCATCACGAAGATCTCCGGCCGGGTCCCCGCGGTGTCGGGCTTGAAGAGGTTGCCCTCCGGGATGTCGTAGCCGCCCTCTGCCTTTGGACGGATTCGGAGGATCTTCCCAACCAAAGAGTTCGCGTTGGCCGCGGTGCGCTGACCGTCCCAAGGATAGCGGTCCGGGCGCTCGTCATGCGGGGAAAAGCCGTCGGAATCGAAGGGGTTCGTGTTGTCGCCGATGGACATGTAGAGGTTGCCCTTCGAATCGAAGGTCAACGATCCGCCGACATGGCAGCATTCGCGGCGCTGGGTTTCGACCTCGATCACGACCGTCTCACTGGCGGGATCCAGTTTCTCACCGACCAGCGTGAAACGTGCGACCCGGATCTTCCCGGCCTTGCCGCCGCCCGACTCGTAGGTCTCCGGCAGCGAGCGGTTCACATAGACCCAGCGGTTCTTGTCGAAACCCGGGTCGAGCGTGATGCCCAAGGCGCCATCCTCCAGTCCCGTGAAGGTCGGCAACCGCGCGATCTCGACTGTCCGATTGCCTTCCGGAATCCACATCTTCACTACACCCGCACGCTCCACCCAGAAGACCCGGCCGTCGGAGGCGACCGCCAGTTCCATGGGATCCACGATCGTGTCCTTCAACTCGCCATCGACGACAGCGTCTTGGTCGAGGACGACCTTCGCGAAGTGGGATTCAGGCGGGAGCCAATCGGTGGTGGCCGGACCGCCAGTACCGGTCGTCGGCTTTTGCGCTTCTGCCGACAGCAGTCGCAGGGCGCAGAAAAGCCCCAGCCAAAGTCCTCTCAGGAGATTCATGAGCCCTAGTGGACGGAAAACCACCCGCCGTAATCAAACGGGAATTGCGGAACTTCAGGCCGGCCGAAAGCCCAGAAGGCCGCGAAGCCAATTCCAAGCGGCCATCAGCCCGACGTCCTCGACCGAGGCGATGCCCAGGGCCGCGGCCACAGCCTGCTCATGCCCGCGATACCGAGGCGGTAAGTCGAGGAGGTCCACCGAATCCCCGGAATCGGTCCGAAGGACTTCGGGATGCAGCAAGCCCTTGCCGATGGCGGAATTCCCGTGATTCAGGTCTAGCTTCAGGGTCCGGCGGGCCAGGAAAAGCCAAGGGCGGTACTCGAACACCCATCCGCCGGCTTCAGGACGGAGCTTCCCGAAAGTCCGGGCAGGCACACCCTCGATCTTCCTGGCGAGGAACGCCGTGGCGCTGTCGGTTTCCGGGGTAAACCGGGTCCTGCGAAAGGTCAGGATGTCCCAGGCGAAGAGGTTGCCGAACACGAGGAGACGGAAGGCCCATCCGGACAGGATCATGCAAACCCCCACGATGACCAACGCCCACAGTGCGCCGAAGAAATCGCTCAGCCAATGGGATCCCACCACCGAGGCGAGGATCGCTGTGCGAAAGGACTTCAGGGCCGCATCAACGGTGGCGAAGGGACTGATGAGGATCAGGATGTTGATGGAATGGGAGACGACCCAGACGCAGGCATAGACGCACAATGCGACGGGAACCATGAGGATGTTCAGGACCGGGGAGAAATCGATCGAGGCGAAGCCGTGGTCCGAGAGTGATGCCGAGGAAGGTTCCAGCGCCTTGAAGACCGTCATGGCCAGCGGGACGATCGCGCCGGTGGCAACGAGTCCACTCAGCTTGTTCTCGAAGACCTCGGCGACATCCAGCGGCTTCTTCAGAGCCGTTGGAACCACGGTGCCGAGCGAATCCTTGGCGAAGCAGAGGCCCACCAAAAGGAGTGCCGGCCCCCAGAACCAAGGCTGGGCAAACCAAGGCAACTTCGCCTTGGCGGAGTCGGACTTCGCATTGAACCACTGATAGGCTCCGACGGCGCCCATTCCGAGAAGGGGGGAAATGGCGATTCCAGTGATCTGGGAAATGGCGCTGGAGAGTTCGTTGACCATCCCAGAGCCAGGAGCGACGGACTTCTCGGCGGTTGCCGCGGAAAGCGAAGGCGCCAGCAGCAGGCAAAGGGCGAGCAGAAACGAGGTCAGGAATCGGCGTGGTTTCATGGAATCTCCTTCCGCGCCAGCCAACTGGGTTTGAGGACGAGGTGGAAGTGGAAATTGGGAGAACGCTTCCCAACCACGTGGATTCCGCCCTCAAGGAACCCCGAAAATCGAGTCCTCCACCCGCCGGATCGAGCCGGCGGCCGTCGCAGCGAGAAGACGGGCGCGCGGGTCCGGCTCCCCTCGCCGACCCGTCGAAGGAGCCGTCCTCGCGGTCCTGTAGACTGTCAGATGTCCATGCAGCTCCTTGATCTGCGGCAGGAGGTCCGGATCGGCCATCGGGAAGAGATTCAGCAGCTGGGTGATCTTTCGATCAAGCACTTCGGACTGGGCGGAGTAGTCCCACTCGGAAACCACCTGGGACAGGCGAAGCGCGGCCGGGGTCGAAACGGAAGCGGGTGCATTCGTCCCATTGAAGACCACAGCCTCGGTGAGGATCGAACGCAACTGCCCCAAGGTCGCCTCGCGGGACCAGAGACGAAACGGATTCCGGATCCGCCGGTAGCTGGACTGGACCGCCCACCACTTCTCGACTTCCAAAAGTGACTGAAAACGCCCGTTCCAGGCCTGCAACAACGCAGCCTGCCAATTGAGGTGCTTCTGCAACTGCCTCAGCAAGGCATGAATCGAGTCCGGCCTTCCCGGGGCCCTTGGAAGCTCATGCACAAACAAGGCTGCGCTGGCTTGATAGAGGGAAAACATCGACGGTTCCGAGAGGGAAGCCTCCGTTGGAAAACTCAATGACGCGAAATCCAAGGCCGACCGTCCCTCCATCTGTTGAAGCACGGCGGGCAGCGGATCGAAATGTCGATTGGGGTCCTTGAACTCGCGGTTGGGTTCCGGGACCAATTCACGTCCGGAACTGATTGTCAGAAGGAGCGACGCCCCTTCCGAGAGCCAGAGGGGGACAGGAGCCAAATCCCGTCCTGGATCCGGATTCGAGAAATCGAGGAGAACGGCCTCGGCGATGGCCCGAACAAATCTCGGCCACCCGATTCGCTCGGGAACGGTGATAGAATACTGCCAACCATCGGCGAAAGGTGTGGAATCAATCCGGAGCGGCACATTCCCGGGATAACCGGCCTGGATCACCACCTGAATTCGCCCATGATGCACCTCCGGAAGGCCTAAAATCCTGGAAAGCACAGCTCGGACCCGTTCTCCAGAAACCGCCACCAACGCCGGGGAAAGTGAAACCATCTCCGAGCTGTCGGATGCTTGAATCCGGGAAAACTGCCCGGGAGCCGAAAGGCCCCCAAGGGCGGTTGAAGGTGAGGAATTGGGATTCTGGGCACCACCGCGGACAACAAAAAGCCCAGATCGGCTTCTGGCAGTTACAGGCAGCGAGATTTCACCCACCCACCCCAAGGTTCCCGCCGCTGAAAGGCCCGCGGGAACAAGCAGAAATGCGAGGACACAACGTAGGCAAAAGGTCCGCATTGCACTCCGTCCTCCAAGAATGCGTAGGCAAGCCGCCAAAAGGACCGAACTTCTCGGGCTTGTCATCGTGGGTGGGGTCACGCCATTCGGAGGCTGGATCCGGGAAAACACAATCCAGAGCCTACTTCGGAGCAGGCGCCGGCTTGGCCGTTGTACTGGGCGCAGGGCTCGGTGCGGCTGCAGCGGTACCGCCTCCGCTCGTTCCTTCCTTGGACTTCGCCGCCGAGTAGCCCTTCGACCGATAGTCGGTGATGTAGAAGCCTGTACCCTTAAAGAGCAGACCGGAACCGCCGCCAACTCCCCTTTGAACCTTCCCCTTGCCCCAGCTCTTCTTCGGGCACAACTCCTTGGGACACAAAGACAACGCTTCGGCTGAAATGGACTGCTGGACATCGAAACAGTGTCCGCACTTCTTGCATTGGTACTCGTAGGTCGGCATGGCTGATTCTGGGGAAAGCGTGCGATTCCACGCAATCTTGGTGAAGAGTCCGTACCGTAGCATCCTGAGAGATGCCATCAAGGACCCGAGTGAATGGATTCCGATTCTCTACGCGGAACCAGACCTCTAACGCTCTCGTCCCGCGTTCCGGGTCCCTCGACCTGGTGAAGTCGTCAAGGCACATGGAGTATTCGGATAGGCTGAGACTTGAGAGAGTGCGGGACTGGAGTTTGGGGTCTGAAAAGCAACAACCCGGGCACTCTTGGGTTTTTTTGGGACCTGGAGTGACCGGGTTGAAGAAGGAAAGGTTCGGCGGCAACCTACTCTCGCACAAGCTATACA
>CAMASJ010000015.1 GCA_945860685.1 Akkermansia muciniphila | reverse complement strand
CAGGATGAAGGACGCCAACCACGGTGTCACGATTCGAGCCGGAATCCGGGTTGGGATTGGTCGTCCCTGGAGAACCATCGACCTCGCCTGCCCCGACAGCGCCCGACGAACGACAACGGACAACAAACAACGGACGACGAGCCTGCTGTCGCCATTCTTCAGTTGCCCGCGGGAGCCAACCGGCGGCGGAATCGTGCGGCTTGAAGACCCTCATCCCGACGCTCCTCATCACCGCCTGGTTGGCCGGATGCGCTTCCGGACCGGGAGACATCCAGATCATCCAGACCTACGACACTCCTCCCAAGGCCCTGGCGACCCCGGCGCCCAGGTATCCGTACGAGGCGTTGGACGGAGGGGTCAGCGGCCGTTCCACCATCGACTTCGTGGTGACACGCCACGGAAGGGTGACCGAGGTCGCGTTCGTCGAGCCGCTCCCGAAGATCCTGAAGGAGTCCGTGCTGGAAGCGACCCGCTCTTGGCGTTTCGAACCGGCCTTGAAGGCCGGCGTCGCCGTCGACAGCCGCCTGCGGACGACGGTCGAGTTCCGTCGCAACACCGAGTCCACCGCCACAGGAACGCCATCCCCGCGCTGAATCGCCGCCCCGCCGACGACGTCGCACCGGAATGCCCCGCTCCTTCGCACGACACCGTTCCGAGTACCGCTCCCTGCTCGTCGCCGCGTTGCTCGGGACGTCCTTCCGGTACTCCCCATCCAGCACCGCCAGCGAGGCCGTCGCATTGCTATCACGGCGGATTTCCCGCTCCACGATCCTTCAGGAGCAACCGGACCGCCTGGTCCTAGGACCGGGCACGACGGCGCTGACGGAGACGCTTCGGATCGGTCCAGAGCATTCGGGCACGCCCGGTTCGCCGACCATCATCGAAGGCCGTCCCGGCGGAGGCAGCCGTCTCACCGGCAGCGTCCGGCTTCTGGGCTGGGTGCGGGAGCCCGGTACGCCCGGACTCTGGAGCCTCAAGCCCGACACGGCGGACGTGTGGAACCGTGGAACCCGACAACTTTTCGTGGACGGCGTCCGCTGGCGCCGTGCCCGGACCCCGGACTCGGGCTTCCTGCGGGCCAACGGCCGCCTGCGCGGCGCGAACCCGGTCGAGTTGCCGTTCCATGCGGGTGACGCCCGGGCTTCCTGGAAATCGTCCGGCGCGGAACTGGTCGCGCTGATGAAGTGGACCGATCTCCATGTCCCGGTCCTGGCCGTCGACGAAGCGGCCGGCGTGATCCGCTTCCCCGGATCGAAGCTCCCGGAATGGATGGACGAACCCGACGCCCGCTACTGGATCGAGAACACCGCCGACGCCCTGGACCAGCCCGGGGAATGGAGATGGGATCCCGCCGAGGGCCGCTTCTGGCTCCGAGGCACCACCGACTTCGACCCGAACCGCGCCAGCGTCACCGCCGCCCGCCTGACCACGCTCGTCCGCATCGAAGGCACCGCGGCCAACCCGGTCCACGACGTCGTGTTCCGCAACCTCGTGTTCACCGAGTCGGACTACGAGATGCCCGGCTCGGGGCGCATCTCCCCTCAGGCTGCGGTGGAGGTCGAAGGAGCCCTCTCGGCGGTCTACGCCCATCGGATCTCGGTCGAGCAGTCCAGCTTCTCCAACCTCGGCGGCTACGGCCTCGAGATCGGCGTCGGCTGCAGGAACTGGAGCGTCCGCGCCAACGGGTTCCAGGAACTTGGCGCCGGCGGCATCCGGATCGGCTCAACCTCATTTCCGGCGGAGGACGCCGCGGAATCCGGGCCGGTCTCGACGGAGTCCTGCCACTCCCACCGGATCGAGGACAACGACCTGCACGCCTTGGGCAGGGTCTTCCCGCCCGCCTGCGGGATCCTCGTCTTCCACAGCGCCTCGAACCACATCGCGCACAACCATCTTCACGACCTCTTCTATACCGCGATCTCGGTCGGCTGGAACTGGGGCTACTCCGCGTCGCCGTGCCACCACAACGTCATCGAGTTCAACCACGCCCATGACATCGGCCAAGGGCTGCTCAGCGACATGGGCGGCATCTACACCCTGGGCCCGCAGCCGGGAACGATCGTGCGGAACAACCTGTTCCACGACATCCGCAGCTATCGCTACGGCGGCTGGGCGCTCTACACCGACGAAGGCAGCACCGGGATCGTGGTGGAGGACAACGTCGTGTACCGCTGCACCGACGCGGGTTTCCACCAGCACTACGGACGCGAAAACCGGGTCCGGAACAACCTGATCGTGGACAACATGAACCACTCCGTGATGCGCACCCGTTCCGAGGCGCACCGCTCCTTCGTGTTCGAACGCAACGTGGTGGTCGGGGACGGAAGGAAATGGCTCGGCTCGGACTGGAGCGGTTCCACCAACCAGTTCCTGAGCTGGTCCAATCTGTGGTGGGATCCGGCAGGACTCCCGGAATCGGAGGTCCGGTTCGGCAAGGACACCTGGGAGGCCTGGCGTGCCCGCGGACAGGACGCCGGTTCCGTCATCGCCGACCCGCAACTGGTCGACCGCGCGCATCCGGAGAAGGGACTGCGTCCAGGTTCCCCGGCGTTCGCCCTTGGGTTCCGTCCCATCGACATGAGCCGCGTGGGACCGCGGACCGCAACCGGTCCCCGCTGAGTCCGCGGTCAGCCGCGGCGGCGGCCGGTACCGAGCTCGGCGACGAGTTCCTTCGCGCTGTAGACATTCCGGAGCGCCTCGAGAATCGCGGAGCTGTGGACCGAAAGCGCCCGGGCCTTCACCTCGTCGTAGCCGAAGTCGAGCACCAGCGAATCGATGTTGCCGTCGAAGATGATCCCCACGAACTCGCCGGCGCGGTTGACCATCGGGCTGCCGGAATTGCCGCCGATGATGTCGTGGGTGGAGACGAAGTTGAACGGCGTCTGGAGCCGCATCGAGGAACGGCGCTTCAACCAGCGCGGCGGCAGGTCGAAGGGCACACGTCCTTCCATGGCGCTGGACCGCTCGAACATCCCGGCCATGCGGGTCTGCGCCGGGACGGTCACGCCCTGCGACTCGTAGCCCTTCACCACGCCATACGAGAGTCGGAGCGTGAAGGTCGCGTCCGGGTACTGCGAGGCGCCTTCGAGCCGGAACCGCGCCGCTGCGATCTCGGAATGGGCCTGCTTCTTGGTCTCGTCCAACGCCTCCATCTGCTTCCGCAACGCCCGTGCCTCGGCGTCGACGATTCCGGCCAGCCGGATCATCGCGTCCTGGGAACCACCGACCGCGGACGCCCCGCCCGCGTGCAGCCGGCGACGTTCCGCCACGTCGGCCAACCGCGTGCCCTTCACCAGGTCCGTCGCACGGTCACGGGGCGAACGCCCGGCGAGGACCGCCTGGACGAGCGGATCCGACGTCCCGAGCTGCTCGCTGAGGAAGGTCAGCGAATCGCCCAACGTGAGGATCTCCAGGTCGGAATGGATCGGCTGGGCCGAGAAGAGGGCCTGCTCGAACGATTCGCGGGCGGAGTCGGAGTACTCCCGGAGGCGTTCCCCTGAGGGCTTGCCGCGTTCCTCGGACGAACGCAGCAGACGCCGCGCGATGCCGAACAGCTCCGAGTTGAAGCCATGGCCGGATTCCAACAGACGGTACCGGCGGGAGATCGGAGCCATCGCCGCCTGAGCCGAGGCGATCCGGTCGAAGGCCGCATCGGCCGACGCGAGGGCCGGATCGGCTTTCAGGCGCTTGCGGAACTGGGCCTCGGCCTCGCGCCTCGCCTGCATGAGCGCAGGGTCGTGGAGACCTGCATGGCCGCCGTCGCGCGCCTTCCGGCTGTTCTGTATGCCGAGCAGCTCGTCCTTGGCCCGACGCCCGTTCTCCGCGCTCCGCGCACCCCACGAGGTGAGCAGGACCTCACGCCGCTTCAACAAACCCAAGGTGTGGGGAAACTGGTCGTCCCGCAGGAACTCCAGCTCGGCCACGGTGAGCGCGCGGCTGGTGCGGCCAGGATGTCCGGAAACGAAGGTCAACTCACCTTCCGCGGCCCCCTGCTTGGACCAGGCGAGATGATGGGAAACGCGGGCAGGCTTGCCGTCCTCGTAGACCCGGAAGAAGCACACATCGAGGTTGAAGCGCGGGAACTCGAAGTTGTCCGGATCGCCACCGAAGAACGCCGCCTGCTGCTCCGGCGCGAAGACGAGCCGGACGTCGGTGTACTTCTTGAAGCGGTAGAGGTGGTACGCCCCGCCCTGGTAGAGCGTCACCACGTCCGAACGGAGTCCGGTGCGGTCCAGCGACTCCTTCTCGATCTCGGACATCACCCGCCGACGCGCCGCAGCCGCGGCCTCCGGGGCCAAGCCCGGGGAGACCGCCGCGTTGACCCGCGCCGTGACGTCCTCGATCGACTCCAGCACGTTCAGCTCGAGGTCCACGCACTTCAGCTCCTCGGAGGTCCTCTTCGCGTGGAAGCCGTCCCGGAGCAGGTTGCGCCCCTCGCTCGACAGCTTCTGGATCGCATCCGCACCGACGTGGTGGTTGGAAAGGACGAGGCCGTCCTCGCTGACGAAGGAGCCCGAACCGCCGCTGTTGAAACGCACCGAGGAACGCCGCAGATGTTCCAGCCACGGGTCCGTGACCTCGAACCCGTACTTCGAACGGATCCGTTCCTTGGGCACGTTGTTGTAGAGCCACATACCTTCGTCCGCACGCAGCGGACCGAGGACGGCGGCGGCGAGGAACAGCGGGGCGAGGGTGCGCTTCATCTTGTCGGAGGTGCGGGTTCCCAACGGTTCAGGCCGAGTAGGCCTCCATGCCGACGCAGGAGCAGACGAGGTTGCGGTCGCCGTAGACATTGTCCACCCGCGCCGAGGCAGGCCAGAACTTGAAGTCCTTGAGACCCGGCACCGGGAACGCAGCCCGCTCGCGCGAGTACGGACGATCCCACGCATCGGACGCGATCTGGTCCGCGGTGTGCGGCGCGTTCTTGAGCAGGTTGTTCTTCAGGTCGGACTTGCCCGACTCGATCTCCATGATCTCGGCGTGGATCGCGATCATGGCGTCGCAGAAGCGGTCCATCTCGGCCTTCGGCTCCGACTCCGTGGGCTCGACCATCAGGGTCCCGGCCACCGGCCAGCTCAGCGTCGGCGCATGGAATCCGTAGTCCATGAGCCGCTTGGCGACGTCCTCGGCGGTGACCGTCTTGAACGGACGCAGGTCGAGGATGCACTCGTGGGCGACGAGTCCGTTGGAGCGGTAGAGCGTCGGGAAGTGGTTCTCGAGGCGCTTGGAGATGTAGTTGGCGTTGAGGATCGCAGCGCGGGTGGCCTGGGTGAGGCCCTCGGCTCCCATCATCTGGATGTACATCCAGGAGATGACGCAGATGGACGAACTGCCCCACGGCGCGGCGCTGACCGCGCCGATGGGGGATTCCCCGCCGAGGTTCACCACGGCATGGCCAGGCAGGAAGTCGACGAGGTGTTCGGCGACGCAGACCGGTCCGACACCGGGCCCGCCTCCGCCGTGCGGGATGCAGAACGTCTTGTGCAGGTTGAGATGGCAGACGTCGGCGCCGATCGTGCCCGGCGAGGTGAGGCCCACCTGGGCGTTCATGTTCGCGCCGTCCATGTAGACCTGTCCGCCGGCCTCGTGGATCAGCCCGCAGATCTCCTTCACCGTGGTCTCGAACACGCCGTGGGTGCTCGGGTAGGTGATCATCAGCGCGGCGAGGTTCGCGGCGTGCTGCGCGGTCTTGGCGCGCAGGTCGACGACATCGATGTTGCCGTCCGTGTCACAGGCGACCGGCACGACGCTCATGCCGACCATCACCGCCGAGGCGGGGTTGGTGCCGTGGGCGCTGGCGGGGATCAGGCAGATGTTGCGGTGACCCTCGCCACGGCTGAGGTGCCAGGCGCGGATGATCAGGAGACCTGCGTATTCGCCCTGGGAACCGGAGTTCGGCTGGAGGGAGACCCCGGCGAAGCCCGTGCACTCCTTCAGCCAGTCCTCGAGTTCCTCGAACATCTGGCGGTAGCCACGGGTTTGCGAAAGCGGCGCGAACGGATGGATGCGCCCGATCTCGGGCCAGCTCACGGGGAACATCTCCGCCGAGGCGTTGAGCTTCATCGTGCACGAGCCCAGCGGGATCATGCTGTGGCAGAGGGAGAGGTCTTTCGACTCCAGCCTCCGCAGGTAGCGCAGCATCTCGGTCTCGCTGTGGTGGCTGTTGAAGACCGGGTGCGCGAGATACGACGAAGTCCTGACCGGCAGCACTGGAGACGCGGGCGCGAGCGCCGTCACGTCGAAGTCGGGCACCGACCCGGCGCGGAGCACGGCGACCAGCGGGGCGAGGTCCTCGGGGTCGGTCGTCTCGTCGAGCGAGACACCCACGTGGGTGGCGTCGATGCGGCGGAGGTTGATCCGCGCAGCCTCGGCGGCCCGATGGACCGCGGCCGCATCCGGCACGCGGACGGTGAGGGTGTCGAAGAAGGCGGCGTTCACCACCTGGAGCCCGGACTTGGCGATCGCGGCGGCGACGATGCCGGTGAGCGTGTGGACCCGGGTGGCGATGGCCTTGAGTCCCTGCGGGCCGTGGTAGGCGGCGTACGCCATGGCCATGTTGGCGAGCAGCGCCTGGGCGGTGCAGATGTTCGACGTCGCCTTCTCCCGGCGGATGTGCTGCTCACGGGTTCCCAGCGAAAGCCGGAGTGCCGGACGTCCGCGGGCATCCTTGGAAACGCCGACCAGGCGGCCAGGCATAGAACGCTTGAAGGCGTCGCGGGTCGCGAAGAAGGCGGCATGCGGACCGCCATAGCCCAGGGGCACGCCAAACCGCTGCGCGCTTCCGACCACCACGTCGGCTCCGAACTCCCCGGGAGGCTTGAGCAGCGTCAGCGCGAGCAGGTCGGCCGCCACCACGACCAACGCCCCGGCGGCGTGGGCTGCCGCGACCAGCGAACCGAGATCGTCCACCGAACCGCAGCTCGCCGGATACTGGACCATCACGCCGAACACGGATGCGTCGGGCTGGAAGGTTTTCCAGTCGCCGACCACGACCTTGAGTCCGAGCGCCTCGGCGCGGGTGCGGACGAGATCCACGTTCTGCGGATGGCAGTGGTCCGCGACCAGGAAGGTGTTCCGTTGGGCGTCGGACTCCTTGGCACGGCGACAGAGGGTCATGGCCTCGGCGCAAGCCGTGGCCTCGTCGAGGAGCGACGCGTTGGCGATCTCCATCGCGGTGAGGTCGCAAACCAACGTCTGGAAATTCAGCAACCCCTCGAGGCGTCCTTGCGAAATCTCGGCCTGATAGGGCGTGTACTGGGTGTACCAGCCCGGGTTCTCCAGAATGTTCCGCTGGATCACCGGCGGCGTGATCGTGTCGTGGTAGCCGGTCCCGATGTACGACCGGAACACCTGGTTGCGAGAGGCAATCGACCGGAGCCGGGCCAACGCCGCGGTCTCTCCGAGCGGTTCCGGAAGCTTCATGCCGTCGGCCCGGCGGATCGTGGCCGGAACCGCGCCGTCGACCAACGCGTCCATCGAGGCATACCCGCAGGCGCGGGCCATCTCATCCAACTCCCCGGGACGGGGTCCGATGTGGCGTAGGGCGAAACGGTCGGGATGCTGAAGGGATCCTTGGCTCATGTAGGTCGGGCCCGCTGTCCGCGGGCGCCGGCCACCGTAGGAGCAGCCGCCCGGCTGGCAAGCGCCGGATGAAACCGCCGTCAACCCAGCTTATCCTGAGGTTAATCCGGCGACCACAGAGGCTTCCGCGATTGGCGTGCGGTTCCCCGGCTGGTACACCGTTCCCATCGTGCCGAAGAAAACCGTCCCGCCCTCGCCCTCGAGACTCGTGCGTCCCCTGGTGCAAAGGATCCACGCCTACGTCCCCGGCGAACAGCCCAAGGTGAAGGGCCTCGTGAAGCTCAACACCAACGAGAACCCCTACCCGCCCTCCCCCAAGGTGCTGAAGGCGGTCCGGGACGCCGTGGACGGACGCCTGCGGCTCTATCCCGATCCCTCGGCGCTTGCCGTGCGCACCGCGCTGGCCGCGCTCCACGGCGGCTCCCCGGACCAGATCATCGTGGGCAACGGCTCGGACGAACTGCTCGCCCTCGCCGTGCGCGCCTTCGCCGAACCGGCCGGCGGCTTCCGCGAGATCCCTCTCCGGTCCAAGGAGGCTTCCGGTTCCATGCTGCAACCCATCCCGGAATCGGCCAGCCGGGTGCAGTTCCCGACTCCCTCTTATTCTCTTTATCCCGTCCTCGTCGAGACCCACGGCGCCACCCCGCACCCGGTCCCCCTGCGCCCCGACTTCGGACTCCCTTCCGTCGCCGAGCTCAAGAAGGGCGGCCTTTGGGACTTCCGGGCGGCCCTGACCTTCATCACCACGCCCAACGCCCCCAGCGGACGCGGCTACTCGACGGCCGAGCTCGACGCGCTCTGCCAGGCCCAGAAGGGCGTCACCATCCTGGACGAGGCCTACGTCGATTTCGCCGGCGAGAACGCCCTCGAACTCGCGCTGCGCCATCCGCACGTGCTGGTCTCGCGCACCTTCTCCAAGGCGTACTCCCTCTGCTTCCAACGCGTCGGCTACTTCGTCGGCCATCCCGACCTGATCGCGGCCCTCCACCGCATCCGCGACAGCTACAACGTCAACGGCCTCGGACAGGTCGCCGCCGCCACCACCCTGAAGGATCTTCCCTACTACCAGAGGAATTTTCGGCGCGTCATCGCCTCGCGGACCCGGCTCACCCGCGAACTCGCCGGACTCGGCTGGAAGGTCCTCCCGTCCTCCACCAACTTCATCCTCGCCGAACCCCCGACCGCTCCCGCCAAGGACTGGCTCGAGGCCCTCCGAGAACGGAAGATCCTCGTCCGCTGGTTCCGCGGACAGGGCATCGAGAACTTCCTCCGGATCACCATCGGGACCGAAGAGGAGGTCGACACCTTGCTCCGGGAAGTCCGACGCATCCGCTTCCACGGCGCCGACGTGAACCGCGGTTGATCGCTGGCACCTCCTGCAGGTAGCCTCTCCAGATCGCCTTCCGCCGCACGGGATGAACCTTCCCAACCAACTGACCGTCTCCCGGTTCGTGCTGACCGCCCTCTTCCTGGTGGCGGTCTTCATCCGTTTCCCGGGCTGCGAGACGGTCGCGCTGCTGCTCTTCAGCGTCGCCGGGATCACGGACTTCCTCGACGGACGCATCGCCCGCCAGCGGAAGCTCATCACCAACTTCGGCATCCTGATGGACCCGCTGGCGGACAAGATCCTCACCTGCTCCGCCTTCATCGCCTTCGTCGAACTGCAGAGGATCGAGGCCTGGATGGTCGTGGTGGTCGTGGCCCGCGAACTTGCCATCACCGGACTGCGGCTGCTGGCCGCATCCAAGAACGTCGTCCTTGCTGCCGAACGCTTCGGCAAACACAAGACCATCTCCCAGATACTCACCATCCTTGTCACCCTGCTGGCCCTCTGCCGGCCCGAGTGGGGCGCGTTCGGCGATCTCATGCTCGGCTCCCGGATCGGCGGTCGTCCATGGATCGACCTCGCCGCCGAGGTCACCCAATGGGCGGCGGTGGCGCTCACCCTCTACAGCGGAGCCGCCTACCTCCGGAGGAACCGCCGGCTCTTCCTCGACGAGATGTGACCCCAGCGGCTCCCCGGTGGAACAAGGCGGCCCTCTTGGGAATGGATTGAAACCAATCCGGATCCGCCGGGTGCTGGAACCGGCCCGGGAGCGGTCGGACTTCAGGGAGGATGAGCTGGCCGCCGTGCCTCCCCATCGCCGCCTTGCTCCCGGGCTCCTTCGTCGATATCGCTGGCCGCGACTGCGATGAGTGCTTCCAACCCAGACTCCACGGCCACGGCGGCCATCCTTGCCATTGAACGTCCCGCTCGGAAGCTGCTCACCTACTACTCCCTTTCCAGCGCCCTGCTCCTGCCGATACCGCCGGCAGCGCTGATCCTCTGGTTGGTCCACTACTTCCGGTACAACACCCTCCGCTACCGCTTCGACTCCGAGGGGGTTTCGATGCGCTGGGGAATCCTGTTCCGACGCGAGATTCTCCTGAGCTACTCCCGCATCCAGGACATCCACCTCGTCTCCAACTTCGTGGAGCGCCACCTTGGGCTGGCCCGCATCCAGATCCAGACCGCCAGCGGGAGCGCGACGCCCGAGATGACCATCGAGGGCCTGCACGAGTTCGAGGCGGTGCGGGACTTCCTCTACTCGCGGATGCGTGGGACCCGCTTCCCGGCCACCGGGGCCGACCGCGGACCCGAGGCCGTCCTCCCGCCGATCCCGCCTTCCACAATGCCCGTGGGCGTCGGCTCCGTTTCAACGGCTTCCCATTCCTCTGACCTCGGCCCGGTCCTCCGGGAGATTGCCGCCGAGGTCCGCGAGATCCGCCGCCACCTCGAATCCAAGGACGCCCGATGAACGCGCTGCTCGTCCGCATTCGTGTCTGGATCCTCGAGGTGCTCAAGGTCCCCAGCGAACCCCAGGCGCCCGCAGGATCCCCCGGGTCTCTTCGGGTATTCCGTGCCGGCGCCAGCTATTCCCGGATCCTCTTCTGGGGATGGATCGGCAAGCAGTTCCTGCTGATCCTGCCCTTCGTGTTCTGGATCGGCCTCGGTGTGCGGTTCCTTCCCGAGGAGATGACCATCGGAAGCCGCAAGAAGGGCAATCTCCGCAAGGTCAGCACCGCCCAGTTCCGCGAATGGCTGCTGATGTTCGAGGTGCCCTTCATCGCTCTGGGGCTACTCCAGATGCCGTTCACCTACGTGCTCATGCGCCTGAGGTACGAACAGCAGTGGTACATGGTCACCGACCGCAGCCTGCGCATCCGCGAGGGCATCACCACGGTCCGTGAAACCACCCTCGGCTTCGCCAACATCCAGAACATCGCCGTCAACCAGAACCCGTTCCAACGCCTGTTCGGCCTCTCCAACGTGGAGGTGAAAAGCGCCGGCGGCGGAGCGGTCGGACACCACGCCCAAGGTCAGGCCGCCGAATCGTGGCACACCGCGGTGTTCCGCAACGTGGACAATCCGGAGGAGATCCGGGACCTGATCCTCCGGCATCAACGCGCCCTGAAGGAGACAGGTCTCGGAGATCCCGAGGAATCCAGCCAAGCCGCCCCCCGCCCCGCCAGGACGACCGTCGCCCAACCCTTCATAGGAAACCCCGACGACCTCGACGCCGCACGGGAACTGCTCGCCGAGGTCCGACGGTTGCGCGCCGCCACCACCGGCACAGACCGGGCCTGATGAGGCATCAGCCCCCTGGGGATCCGGCCGCCCTCCGGCGACCACGGATCCCCATGGAAAATCCGTGAAATCCGTGTCTCCCCGCGTCACTCCTCGCCGCTGGCGAGCTTCGCGATGACGCTGAGGTCCTCCAACGTCGTGGTGTCGCCCTTGATCTCCATCCCGCTGGCGATCTGCTTGAGCAGGCGGCGCATGATCTTTCCGGAGCGGGTTTTCGGCAGGGCATCGGCGAAACGGACCTCGTCGGGCTTGGCCACCGGACCGATCTCCTTGCCGATGTGGTTCCGCAGCTCGTTCTTCAGCTCCGGCGACGCCTTCTGTCCGGTCTTGAGGGTGACGAAGCAGACCAGCGCCTGACCCTTCAGTTCGTCCGGACGACCGACGACAGCAGCCTCGGCGACCGACGGATGGCTCACCAGGGCGCTCTCGACCTCCGCCGTGCCGATGCGGTGGCCGGCCACGTTCAGGACGTCGTCGATGCGGCCCACGATCCAGAAGTATCCGTCCTTGTCCTGACGGCACCCGTCGCCGGTGAAGTAGCTGCCCTTGACCTCGCTCCAGTAGGTCTGCTTGTAGCGTTCCGTGTCGCCCCAGATGCCGCGAAGCATCGAGGGCCACGGCTTGCGGATCACCAGCTTGCCGCCGGAGTTCTTCGGCACCGGCCGGCCCTGGTCGTCGACCACCTCGGGAAGGATGCCGAAGAACGGGAGCGTCGCCGTCCCGGGCTTCAACGGCGTGACGCCCGGCAGCGGCGTGATGAGGATGCTGCCGGTCTCGGTCTGCCACCAGGTGTCCACGATCGGACAACGCCCGCCGCCGACCACCTTGTGGTACCACATCCACGCCTCGGGATTGATGGGTTCGCCGACGCTGCCGAGCAGGCGGAGCGAGGAGAGGTCGTGCTTCGCGGGCCATTCGTCGCCCCACTTCATGAAGGCGCGGATGGCGGTCGGCGCGGTGTAGAGGATGCTCACGCCGTACTTCTGGATGATGCGCCAGAAGCGGTCCGGCTCGGGCCAGTTCGGGGCGCCCTCGTACATGACGGCCGTGGCGCCGCAGGCGAGCGGTCCGTACACGATGTAGCTGTGGCCGGTCACCCAACCGACGTCGGCGGTGCACCAGTAGACGTCCTCCTCGCGCAGGTCGAAGACGTACTTCGAGGTCATCTTCGCCCCGAGAAGGTAGCCGGCGGTCGAGTGGAGGATGCCCTTGGGCTTACCGGTGGAACCGGAGGTGTAGAGGATGAACAGCGGCGCCTCGGAATCCATCTTCTCGGCGACGCAGCGGTCCGAGACGTAGTCCAGCTCGCGGTGCCACCAGACGTCGCGGCCCTCGGCCATGTGGACCTCGTTGCCGCAGCGGCGGACGACGACGACCTTCTCGATCGAGGCGGCGATGGCCTTGCCCGAGGCGTCCTGGATGCGGAGCGCCTCGTCGACGTTCTTCTTGAGCGGGACCACGGCGCCCCGGCGATAGCCGCCGTCGGCGGTGATCACCATCTTGGCGCCGGAATCCTGGATGCGGTCGGCCACCGACTGCGCGCTGAAGCCGCCGAAGACCACGCTGTGGACCGCGCCGATGCGGGTGCAGGCCAGCATGGCGATGGCGGCCTCGGGGATCATCGGCAGGTAGATGATGACCCGGTCGCCCTTCCCGACGCCGTTCCGCTTGAGCACGTTGGCGAACCGGCAGACCTCGCGGTGGAGCTGCTTGTACGTGAGGACGCGTTCCTCGCCGGGCTTGCCGTCGGTGGCCGGCTCGCCTTCCCAGATGAGGGCCGCCTTGTTGGCCTGGGCGGTGCCGAGCCACTGGTCGAGGCAGTTGGCGGAGACGTTGAGCTTGCCGCCGATGAACCACTTGGCGAACGGCTCCTTCCATTGGAGCACCTTGTTGAACGGCTTCTGCCAGACCAGTTCCGCCTCCGCCTGCTTCTTCCAGAAACGCTCGGGATTGCGGACCGACTCGGTCCACATCCGCTTGTACTGGGCCATGGAACGGATGCGGGCCTTGGAGGCGAACTCCTTGGAAGGCTTGAAGACGCGGGACTCCTGGGAGAAGGACGTGATGTTCGCGGCAGGTGCGTTGCTCATGAAAGGAAGGCGCGGAGTCTGGAAAGCGCGCACCTCGGAGTCAATGCGCCCACCCGCTCAAAGCGGAAAAAGGGCCGCATCCGTCGCCGGATGCGGCCCTTCGATCGCTGCGGAAACAGAGGCCCGACCTCAGTACTCGCGCTTCTTGTTGAGGCCGGGGGCCGGCACGGGGTAACGGCCGGAGGCGTCCGCAAGCACCGGCGCCGCGGAGTCCATCTTGAAGTTCTCGATGCCCGGGGCGAACTCGTGGTCGCTGTTCAGCATCTGGTCGTAGGTGATGACCTGGCCGGTGTGCGCCGCCATACGGCCCATCGACGACACGAGGCTGGCGCGGACGCCCCGCTCGACCTCGTTGTAAGGCTTGTCGTTGCGGATCGCGTCCGTCAGGTCCTCCCACTCCATCTGGTAGGGGTCGGGCTCGTTGCGCGGTCCGCGCCAGACGAGGTTCTCGGCCTTCATCTCCTGGCCCTTGTAGATGCGCGCCTTCGACGGGGCGTGCCCGTTCTCGGAGATCACCGCGAGACCCTTGCTGCCGTGGGCGTAGCTCGCGAACTGGTCGTGGCAGCCCGGCATGATGCGGCCGTAGTGGAACAGCTTGGAGCCGTCCGGGAACGTGTACTCGACCGAGTAGTTGTCGAAGTTCTGGTCGACGTTGTCGCCCCGGTAGTGGCGTCCGCCGCTGGCCTGCGCGGTCACCGGCCAGTCGTTCTTGATCCAGCAGCTCTCGTCGATGTTGTGGATGTAGTAGTCGTTGAACGCGCCGCCGGAAGCCCACAGGAAGCTGTGGAACCGCTCGATCTGCCACAGCAGCTCGCTGCGGCCCTCGGGACGCTTCTGCGAGAAGCCGGAGGCCACCGGCCCGTGCATGCGGTAGCAGCGCATCGCGATGATGTCGCCGGCCTCGCCGTTGCGGACGCGGTCGAACAGCTCGCCGCGCACCCGGCAGTGGCGGCACATCAGGCCAACGCCGACCTTGATGCCCTTCTCCTTGGCCTTGACGTTGAGCTCGAACATCCGGCGCGAAGTCGGGCCGTCCACGGTCACGGGCTTCTCCATGAACACGTTGATGCCCTTCTCGATGGCGTACTTGTAGTGCACCCAGCGGAAGGCGGGCGGCGTGGCGAAGATCGCGATGTCCTTGCCCGGCGTGAGCAGGTCGATCGCCTTCTTGTAGCCGTCGAAATCGACGAAACGACGTTCCTCGGGGACGTCGACCTTGTCCTTGAACTCGCCCTTGAGTCCCTCGTAGCTGGACTTGAGGCGGTTCTCGAAGACGTCCGCCATGCCGATCAGCTTGATCGGGCCGGTCTTGACGTTGAGGGCGTTGGCCGCGGCGCCGGTTCCACGGCCACCGGCGCCGACCAGCACCACGTTGATGGTGTCGGTGTGCGCGACGTGGGCGGCCCGGGCGGGCTCGAGCGCGGTGGCCGCGGTGGCCGCAGCCGCCATCGCCACGGGCTTCTTGGCCTCGGTGGCACAACCGGCGATCAGGCCGGCGAGGCTGCCGGCCCCGGCCATCGTCCCGGTGCGCTTGAGGAATTCACGACGTGATGAGTCGGGGGAGTTGTTCATGGTGTGACAAGGTGGAACCCCGTTCTTATCGCCCCGTCCGAGCCTGCGTTTCAACCGGATTCCCGGAAGGAGGGGCGAAAAGCAAAATTGGTCGCACTTTCGGTTTGGGATTCGGACCCGCTGCACGTAAAGGCACTCGTGTGCCTCGCTCCCGTCGCGCCGGACCGACCTCACTGCTCCTGGGCGCCCTGATCCTCCTGCTCGCCTCCGGTTGCGCCGGCTCGCGACCCGCCATCGCTGTCACCCGCATCCCAGGCGACCCCCCGCCGGCCTCCTCGTTCCCGATCCCCGTTGATCCCCCCACGACCCCAACTCCCGCGGCCATCCCGGCCCCGGTCCCGATCGCGGCTCCCGAAGACGCCCCGCCCTTCTCCGTCGCCACCACCCCGGCGACCACCAACGCCGTTCCGCCGGCTCCGCCCACGCCGCCACCCACGAACTGGGTGCGCCTTGATTCCTGGACCGCCAGGCATCCGGGAGTCCGCCCCGAGATCCGGGCCGGCTCCAAGCTGCTGCGTGTCGGGGGCGTCACCGCCGTGCTCGCCTTCGAACCGTTGCCCACTTCGGGCTCCGTCCTCCTCCACCCGCTCGACGTCGCCAAGAACCTCGATCCGCTGACCGATCCCGCGCCGCCGTGGCGCCGCAAGTCGATCGTGCTCGACCCAGGCCACGGCGGGGTCAACGCCGGCACGCGCATCATCACCGGCAACCGGTTCGAGAAGGAGTTCACACTCGATTGGGCCCGTCGCCTCAAGCCGCTGCTCGAGGCCAAGGGTTGGACCGTCACCCTCACCAGGACCAACGACGTCGACCTCTCCCTGCCCGACCGCGTCCGGATCGCCGAGGCCAGCGGCGCCGAGCTCTTCGTAAGCCTCCACTTCAATTCCGCCTTCCCCAGCCAGACCGCGGAAGGCCTCGAGACCTACTGCCTCACTCCGACCGGAATGCCGTCCACGATCACCCGGCAATACGCCGACGACCCGTCCTCGCGGCATCCCAACAACCGCTTCGACGCGGAGAACGTCCGCCTCGCCTGGCGGATCCACCGCAGCCTCCTGGGTTCGGTCGCCATGAAGGACCGGGGAATCCGTCGCGCCCGGTTCATGGACGTCCTCCGCGCCCAAGGCCGGCCCGCCGTGTTGGTGGAAGGCGGCTACCTCTCCAATCCCGAGGAAGCCCGCCGAATCGCCACCCCGGAGCACCGTCAACGCCTTGCCGTCGGCGTGGCGAAGGCCTTCGATTGACACCACTCGCCCGCCCCGTCCTCCGGCTCGGTTACGCCCTCTGGTCGGGCTCATCCAAAGCGCATCCTTCTGTTCACAAGGCAGTTGCGGATCCGGCAGCCGTCCCTGACGTCCGATCGGATTTTTTTTGAACGATTCGGCGGGGAACGGTCTATAGTCGCGGACCTCGGCGGAATCATTGTTAAGAACTGCATTCCGTCGCGGAACGCCGCCGGAAGGCGGCTGATCAACCCACGAATCCGTCAATGATCCAGGTAGATTCTCTCATCAAGGAATTCGGTCCGAAACGGGCGGTGAACGGCGTGTCGTTCACGGTCAACCGCGGTGAAATCCTCGGATTCCTCGGGCCCAACGGCGCGGGGAAGTCGACCACCATGCGGATGATCACGGGCTACATCCCGCCGACATCCGGGCGCGTCCGCATCGGAAACCACGACATCTCGGAACAGCCCATCGAGGCCAAGAAGCTGATCGGTTACCTGCCCGAGAGCGCCCCGTGCTATTCGGACATGACCGTCCACGGCTTCCTCCGCTTCACCGCGGAACTCCGTGGCCTCAAGGGCGTCGCCATAGAAACCGCCATCGCCCACGTGGCCGGACTCTGCTTCTTGGAAGGCGTTCTCCACCAGAGCGTGGACACCCTCTCCAAGGGCTACCGGCACCGCACCTGTTTCGCCCAGTCGATCCTCCATGATCCGGAGGTCCTGGTGCTCGACGAACCGACCGACGGCCTGGATCCCAACCAGAAGCACGAGGTCCGGCAGATCATCAAGCGGATGGGACAGACCAAGGCGATCATCTTCTCCACGCACATCCTGGAGGAGGTCGAGGCCTGCTGCACCCGAGCGATCATCATCGACCGCGGCAGCGTGGTCGCCAACGGCACGCCGAACGAACTGAAGGCGCGCGCCGAGAACGCCGGCTCGGTCTCGCTCCGGGTCCATGGCGTCGCCGCCGAGGCCCTCCGCTCCCGCCTCAATTCCCTGTCCATCGCCGGCAAGGTCTCCGTCCAGGGAGATGCCACCACCGTCCTCGCTCGCGTCGCCCCCCGCGACCGGTCGATCCAAGGCGAGCTCGCCAAGGCCGTCGCCGAGGTGGTGCTCAAGGAAGGCTGGAAGTTCGACGAGTTACACACCGAAGAGGGGCGCCTCGACGACGTGTTCCGCTCCATCACCCTGCCCGATTCGGTGAAGGCCCGCGCCTGAACCCCGAATTGGAGCGCCCGAAGGCGTCGGTCCCAAGCCGATCCCCCGGCCGCTCCTCGCAACCCAACCTGATTTTCCCAATCCCTTCGAACCCATGAACGAATCGTTTCGCAACATCTGGACGATCCTCAAACGGGAGCTGACCGGATACTTCGCCTCGCCCGTGGCGTACGTGTTCATCGTCATCTTCCTTCTGCTCAACGGCTTCTTTACCTTCATGCTGGGCGGCTTCTTCGAGGCCGGCGAGGCGGCCTTGGCCCGCCCGTTCTTCAACTGGCACCCGTGGCTGTACCTGTTCCTCGTTCCCGCCGCCGGCATGCGCCTGTGGGCCGAGGAACGCCGCGTCGGCACCCTCGAACTGCTCCTGACGATGCCCGTCACCGCGTGGCAGGCGATCGTCGGAAAGTTCCTCGCCAGCTGGGCGTTCCTCGCCTTGGCCCTCGCCCTCACCTTCCCGGTCGCCATCACGGTGTTCTACCTCGGCAACCCGGACGGCGGCGCGATCCTCACCGGCTATCTCGGCAGCCTCCTGCTCGCCGGCGCCTACCTCGCGGTCACCGTGGCCACCTCCGCCCTCACCCGGAACCAGGTCATCAGCTTCATCCTCTCCGTGGTGATCTGCTTCTTCCTCATCCTCGCCGGATGGGAACCGGTCACCAGCCTGCTCGTGCGTTGGGCCCCCACGGACCTCGTGGAGCTGATCGCCGGCTTCTCGGTGATGCCCCACTTCGCGAGCTTCCAACGCGGTGTCGTCGACTTCCGCGACCTGCTCTTCTTCGCCTCGGTGATCACCTTCAGCCTCTTCGGCACCAGCGTGATCCTGCGCAACCTGCGCGGAGCCTGAAACCACCACCCCTTCCCTTCCCGACATGAAACAGAACAAGCTTCAGACGATCCTGTTCTCCACGGCGGGCCTGCTGCTCGTCTTCATCGCCCTCACCGGCCTGAACCTGATCTTCAGCCCGGTCCGCGTCCGTCTCGACCTCACCGCCGACCAGCTGCACACGCTCTCCGACGGCACCCGGAAGATCCTCTCCAAGATCGATTCCGGGGTGGAGGTCCGCCTCTACGTCTCCCGCTCCGAGAACCGGATGCCGAGCGCCCTCAAGAACTACGCCCAGAACATCGAGGACCTGCTCCAGGAGTTCCGCACCGCGTCGGGCAACAAGATCACCATCAAGAAGCTCGATCCCGAGCCCGATTCCGAGGCCGAGGACGCCGCCAAGCTCGACGGCGTCGAACCGGTCTCCCTCGGCCAGATGGGCGGCGATCCCTTCTACTTCGGCCTCGCGGTCAGCCTCGCGCCGGAGACGAAGGCGATCCCGTTCCTCTCGCCCCAGCGTGAGAAGCTGCTCGAGTACGACCTCGCCCGCGTCATCTCCCAGGTCATCAGCACCAACAAGCCCGTGCTCGGCGTCATGTCCGCCCTGCCCGTGCTCGGCGGACCCGCGGCGAATCCCATGGCCATGATGCAAATGGGTCGCCAACAGCCCCAGCCCGCCTGGGTCACCTTCAGCGAACTCAAGCGCGACTTCACCGTCGAGTCGGTCGGCACGGACGTCGACGCCATCCCGGAGTCCGTCCAGGTGCTGATCCTCGTCCATCCCAAGGAAATCACCGAGAAGACCCAGTTCGCCATCGACCAGTTCATCCTGCGCGGCGGCAAGGTGGTGGCCTTCCTCGACGCCATGTGCCTTGCCGACAACCGCAGCCCGAACCCCATGGGCCTCAACTTCGGCGGCGGTTCCAGCCTGCCCAAGCTGCTGGAATCCTGGGGTATCCAGTTCGACACCACCAAGGTGGTCGCCGACCGGACCTTCTCGCGTGAACTGGCCGGCCGCGACGGCCGCCCCCAGCCGGTTCCTGCGTTCCTGTTCCTCAACGGCGACGGCGTCAACAAGGAGGACGCCGTCACCGGCCAGAGCGACAACCTCTGGATCCCGTTCGCCGGCGCCTTCACCGGCAAGCCGGTCGACGGTCTCCGGGCCGACGTGCTGCTCAAGTCCTCGGACGACGCCCAGCTCGTGGACGGCATGACCTCGCAGTTCAACGGCGGCAAGATCCTCGACGAGTTCGCCTCCGCGCGGACCAACTATCCGTTGGCGCTCCGGCTGACCGGCAAGTTCAAGACCGCCTTCCCGTCCGGCAAACCCGGCGACACCAACGCCACCGACGTGCTCAAGGAATCGAAGGTGGACGGTGCCGTCTACCTCTTCGGCGACGCCGATTTCCTCTACGACGCCTACTCGGTCGAGGTGAACCCGATGTTCGGCATCGCGGTCCCGCGCAACGGCAACCTCGCCCTGGTGCAGAACCTGATCGAACAGGCCGCCGGCGACGTGAACCTCGTCGGCGCCCGCGGACGCGCCTCCGTGAGCCGTCCGTTCACGGTGGTCCAGAAGATGGAGGCCGAGGCCCGCTCCCGGTACCAGGGCAAGATCGAGGCCCTCAACCGCAAGGTGGAGGACCTGCAGAACCGGTTGAACGAGGTGCAGGTGAAGAAGGAGGGCAACGCCTCCAAGATCATCCTCACCAAGGAACAACAGGAGGCCATCGCCCGCTTCAAGGAAGACCAGGTGGCCGCCCGCAAGGAGCTCCGCCAGGAACGCCGCAACCTCGATGTCGAGGTCAAGAACCTCGAGAACCGCGTCAAGTGGATGAACATCGCCCTGATGCCGTTCCTCGTCTCGGCCACCGGCATCGCCTTCGCCATCGCCCGTAAGAACCGTACCAACGCCAAATGAAAACCCAGCAACTGGCCCTCCTCGTCGTCGCCGGCGTCGCGCTCGGTGGCGCGGGTCTCTACGTCCGCAGCCGTCAGGCCGCCGGCTTCCAACAGTCCAAGGCCTCCCTCGGTGCCCCGGTGCTCGGCAAGCTCGACGCCTCCACCATCCAGGGACTCCGCATCACCGCCGGCACCAACCAGCTCAACCTGGTGAAGTCCGGCGACAACTGGACGGTCCAGGAACGCGGCGGCTACAACGCCAACTTCGCCAGCATCCAGGACTTCGTCCGGAAGCTCGTCGACCTCAAGGCCACCCAGCCCGTCTCGGTCGGTCCTTCCCGCCTCGGCGCCCTCGAACTCACCGCCCCCGACAAGGGACCCGGCGTGCTCGTCGAACTGCTCGGCGCCGACGGCAAGGCCTCCCGGTCCCTGCTTCTCGGCAAGAAGGTCAACAAGGAGTCCAAGGGCGACGACGCCTTCGGTGGCGGTTCGTGGCCCATCGGCCGCTACGTCCAGGTGGACGGCAAACTCGACTCCATCGCCATGGTCAACGAGGTCCTCGCCAACGCCGAGCCCAAGCCCGACGACTGGCTCGAGAAGGACTGGATCAAGGTGGAGCAGCCCGTCACGGTCTCCGTGACCCATCCCGTCGCCACGAACAGCTTCGCCCTTGTCCGGACCAACGAGTTCGCCGGCTGGTCCCTCGCCGACGCCGCACCTGCGGGGAAGCTCGACACGACCAAGCTCGGGTCCTTCGGCACCCTGCTCAGCTCGCCGTCCTTCGACGACGTCGTCGTGGATCCCAAGGAAGAGGCCCTTGGTTTCGCCGGAGGCACCAAGGCGGTCGTCAAGACGGCCGCCGGTTGGACCTACGAATTCCAGGTGGGCAAGGCCCAGGAAGCCGACCGCTACCCGTTCCGCTTCACCGTCGCCGCGGAACTCGCCACCCAGCGGGTGCCGGGCAAGGACGAGAAGCCGGAGGACAAGGAGAAGCTCGACAAGGAGTTCGCCGAGAAGCTGAAGAAGCAGCAGGACAAGCTCGCCGCGGAGAAGGCCCTCTCGAAGTGGACCTTCCTGACCAGCCGCTGGTCCATCGATCCGCTCTTCAAGAACCGTTCCGAGCTTTTCGAGGATCCCAAGAAGGACGAGACCAAACCGGCAGCCGGAGCGGACGCCCCGGTCTTCACCGCGCCGAGCCTACCCGGCGCGAACTGAACGACGGACCACTCCGTCTTCACCCAAAAGGCCGAATCGGGTTCCCACCCGGTTCGGCCTTCTTGTTTTGGGGAGTTGGTTGTTTGTCGTTGTCCGTCGTCAGTTGTCCGTTGTCCGTTGCCGGTTGTCCGTTGTTCGTCGTCCGTTGTTCGTCGTCCGTTGTCGACGCAGAGCGCTGCCCGTTGTCCGTCTTCCTCCCGTTCAACCCTTCATCCCTTCAACCCTTCAACCCGTCCTCCCTTCACCCTCCTCCTCCTCACCGCCTCCTTCAAAATCTCCAGTTCCCGCTCCGCCACCGCCCGATGGTCGTAGCGCTTCACGAATTCGCGGCCCTCGATTCCCCGACGCCGAGACTCTTCCGGGTGGTCCAGCCAGTGGACGACACGGTTCGCCGCAGCGGAGATGTCTCCCTGTGGGACCAAATCGAGCTGATGCGGAAACACCGACCGGAAGACGGGCACCTCCATCGCCACCACCGGCAAGCCGATGCCCAGGAACTCGTTCACGGAAAGTCCCCAACCTTCCTCACGGGAAAGGCTCAGTCCGATCCGGCACCTCGAGAGCAGACGGCACTTCTCCGCTTCGGACACCGCGCCGGTCAGCGTCACCGCGTGCGCCAAGCCGGCAGCTCGGACGCGGTTCTCCAATTCCAACCGATGGGGCCCTTCGCCGACCACCAGCAGGCGGGCCGATGGTTTGACTTCGAGCACCCGCTGCCAGAGCGGCACGACGTCGAAGACTCCCTTGTGTTCATGGACTCGACCGAGCAGCACCGCATCGAACTCCTTCTCGGAATCCACGGAGAGCGGCAGGGCCTCCAGGTCCAGACCGTAGCCCGTGGAAAACGTCCGCGAAGGCGTCAAACCCAGCCGGGACTCCAGCGCATTGAAGTCACGGGCGATCAACTCCGTGCCACACAGGATCGCATCCGCCTCCCGGTTCAGCCATCGGGTGGAAATGCGCTCGGAAGCGAGGTGCATCCGATCGAAGATCCCATGCGCGGCCCGTTGGGCGCCCAAAACATGGTGGACCTTGGCGACCAAGGCGCCCCCGAACCTGCGCGCCAACGCCCGGGCAGGCCCCACCTCATAGACGAACTGCGCACAGGCGAAGGTCACGTCATAGGTCGTCGGGAAATGGGCGAAGCGGTGGCTGAACATCCTCCAGCCAAACGCCGGCAGATATCTCCAAGTCTGACCCAGATGCCTCGACGGATCGAAGAGGCTGTCACTGGAGATCAATCGGGACGCCGGAAAGAGGGATTTGAAAACCGGCCAGGCCGCCTGCGCCACCAGCACATCCGTGATGACCCCTAGTTCAGACCAACGGCGGACGACTCCGGAAAAGTAGGTCTGCACACCGGAAACCGAGGTCGAATCCAAAGCCGAATTGTAGACGATCAGGATGCGCACTGACGGAAGGATTCCGGAAACTCGACGCCCTGACCAGCAGTCCGCGAGGGCAGCAGTCCGGCGCCAACGACTCACCGCGATTGACATTCCATGAGGTTCATCCCAGCGTTCTATTTCCCATGAGTGCAGCGAGTTTCCCAAGATCTCTCCGACTTATTTCCACATTTTTGGTCGGCGGCTTGGCTGTTGTTGGCCAGATATTGAATGTGGATTTCGGGAATGTCGCGGTCACACCCGTTGCGGTAGGTGCAGCGGCGGTTGGATCCTCGGGTGATGTGTGGAATATGCACAGCCATCCGTTCGAGGCTCTCGCAACCACGCCAAATCTGGTGTGGTCAGATGGAACCCCGTCCAATGCAGGCATCATCGTAACAAACGCCTCTGGAACGTGGGTCAGCGGTTCGACCGACCGCATGATGAACATCTATCTCTACAACTTCGGTGGCACTGCGTATTTCACGGTCACCAATCTTCCAGCAGGCAGATATGATGTTTTGGTGTATGGCTTGGGAGGACCCGACGAGGAAATCAATACACGCTTCTTCGTTCAATCGGGGATCACTCGGCTAGGGCCTTTGACCACGAATCCCAGTACGGGATGGAGAACCCGGCCGTGGACCGAGGGCATTCAATACGTGAAGTTCCCGAATGTCTCCGTGGAGTCAGGATCAGCTTTGCAGATTGAGGCCTCCGGAGTGCTGAAGAACACGCCCGCCGTAAATGGACTCCAGTTGGTGCGGCTCAATGGGGCCGTTCCGGTGGCGATCTCGCCCGCCGGCCCGTTGTTCACCAACTCGCTAACCATTAGCATTTCAGGTCAGGGAACGATCCGCTACACGACCAACGGTGGCTCCCCCACCCCGGAATCCACACTTTACTTGGCTCCATTCCAGATCACGGCAGCGTCCGTCATCCGGGCGGCGCAGTTCGAGGGAACCAATCAGGTCGGGGCCGAAGCGACGGCGTCCTATCTCCGGGTCTATGCCATCAATGACGGCATCTCCTCGACGTGGCGGCTGCAGAACTTCGGTTCGGGATACCTGACGGATGCGCGAGCCGCCGCGGACGCCGACCCGGACGGAGACGGCGCCACCAACTTCCAGGAGTTCACCGCGGGGACCAACCCGAACGATCCGCTTTCCGGCATTGCCCTTAGACTCAGCGCCGCCGTGACCATCTCTTGGAACACGGTTCCCGGAACCCGATATCAACTGCTTCACAAGGATCGCCTCAGCGATTCCGCGTGGACGGTCATCCGCGAGATCAATGCCGCGGGAACCGATACCAAGGTCCTCATCGAGGCCCCAGCTCCCATGGACGGCTTCTACGCCTTGACCGTGGTCCGCTAGGCCTTGGCCCATCGAACGCTGGCCGGAATCGACTGGAATCGGCATCCTGCCACCCAATGCAGGCAATTCCGCAGCAGGGCCGCCGTCTCAACGTCGGGTGTGGCCTCGACATCCGACCGGGGTGGGTGAACCTCGATTCGGTCGACTACGGCGGCAACGACCTCTGCGATCTCAACCGGTATCCATGGCCGTTTCCGGACAACCACTTCGACGAGGTCTACGCCTCGCACATCCTCGAACACATGGGGAACTTCAACGCGGTGGTCACCGAGATCTGGCGGGTCTGCCGCCATGATGCGGTGATCACGGTGAAGGTCCCCTTCTTCCTCAGCACCAAGTTCTACTCCGAGCCCGACCACCGGATTCCCTTCGGCATCCGCTCCTTCGACAACTACGAGGACATCCGCGGCCGCCGACTCCGCTTCTACGAGAAGTGGAAGCTTGGCCATCGCACGAACTACGGCAGCCCCGCCCGGTTCGTCGTGGAGTCCAAGCGGTTCCATTTCTCCAACTTCGCGGTCCTGCGTTGGCTGAATTTCTTCATCAACCTGGAACCCGTCCTCTTCGAACGCTTCTTCGCCACGCTGATCACCCCGGAAGAGGTCCACTTCCGTCTGCGCGTCTCGAAGGACGCGTAGCTCCAAGCCGGCAGGGCGAAGGCTCCTGCAGTGCCGTTTGAAGGAGGCGAAATCCGCGAATGCGGCTCGGCGGGAGCCTTCGCCCTACCCGGAGAAACTCGGCGGAGATCCGTGTCGTCCGTTACGGTCCGGGACGCACTCAATCACCCTCGCTGAACGCCCGCACACCATCAGGGCGGAACACCACGGCACGCACACCACGTCCTCGACGTCGGACCTCGGAGATCGCCCACAGGCGAGCCGAAGACGCATCCGCGACCTCGACCTCGGCGCACGGCGCGAGCAATCCGTTGCGCTCGACGCGGAACAACACCACCCGCCAACCCGACTCGGCCGGGACCTCGACCTCCTTGGAAAACCGGATCACGTCCCCACACTCCCAGACGGGGTCGGACATCGGTGGGGAGACCGTCCTTCAGGTCACCACGGAATGGACCTCCACAATCCCGGCGTCCGACCATTTTCCGTCCTTCGGCCGCTCCTGCCCCTTCACTTTTGCCACGAACAGGCGGGAGCCATCCGCAGAGAACCTCACGTGGCTGATCCGGTGCTTGGCATCCACGGTGAACACCGATTTTCCGGATGCGGTGTCGAAGAGAGCCAGGTTCCAGGTGCCTTGGAACAGGCGACCGGCCATCACGAAGATGCCAGCCTTCGGATGGAACTCCAGCGTCTCCATCAGCCCCTGTCCGCTCTCGCCTTCATGGGTCTGGTCGAGCTTCTTCCCGGTCCGCCACTCGAACCGCTGCCAACGTTGGACTCCGTTGCCCGCCATCGGATCCGCCATCGGCCCCATACCACAGGTGTAGATCTCGTTCCCGTCGGGGCTGAAGGTCAGGTCGAAGACGCCGCCCACGAAGTGATGGCTCTTGATGACACCCCACCCGGTGAGGTCGTCCGTCTTCCATCCACCAACCTGTCGGCCTGATCCAACCTCCCACACGCGAACTTCTCCCATGAGGTTTCCGGCGGCCACCAGAGAGCCGTCCGCGGAGACCGCCACCGCCTGGGTCGGCGGAACGTGCGGGAATGCACCCAAAAGTTCCCCGCTCGTCGTGTCGAAAACCTTCACAGAAGGCTCGGTCTCGGGCGCGGGCTCATAGCGGTAGCCGCCGACCTCGTAACGCCCGGTCACCGTCGCCACCCGTCGACCGTCGGCGGAAACCGCCATGTCCCATGACCAGAACTGGTGCGCCTTCACGACGCGGAGTTCCTTGCCGTCGACGAGATCGTGCCATCGAAGCGTCCCGTCATAGCCGCCCGAGATCACCGTCCGGCGGTCCGGCAGCAACGCCACCGAGGAGGCGTAGCTTTCGTGGCGTCCGACAATCCGCGGCGAGCCGGCTTCCGCGTCGAGGGCGGTGATCGATCCGTCCTGTCCCGCGGCGAGCAGGAGCGATCCGTCGGGTGTGGCGTCGAGGGCCAGCACGGGCGACGGCAGACGGAATTCCCGGAGGCGCTCGATGCGCGGAACCGCCTTCGTCGGCGGGGTCTTCGTTGCGTTCTCGGACATGGCGGGTTCGGGGGAAGCGGTTCAGGCCAGCACGCCACGGATCGGTTCGGCGCGGTCCTCCACGCGATGGAAGGTGGGCAGGTCGCCGAGGTCGTAGGGCGCATGCGGGTCGATGCCCAACGCCGTGAAGATCGTCGCGAAGAGGTTCTTCTCGTCGTGGGCGGAACCGACGACGTCCACGCCGTCGGCATCGGTCTCTCCGACCACCACGCCGCGACGGATGCCGCATCCGGCGAGGGCGAGCGACCAGGCGTTGGGATAGTGGTCGCGTCCGCGGGCCTGGTTCATCCAGGGCGTCCGTCCGAACTCGCCCATCATCACCACCAGCGTGTCGTCGAGCAGGCCGCGCTCCTCGAGGTCGGTGACGAGGTTGAAGGCGATGCGGTCGAACTCGGGCACCAGCATCTGGTAGATCTCGTTGTGGAACACGTGGGTGTCCCAGGGCA
>CAMASJ010000014.1 GCA_945860685.1 Akkermansia muciniphila | reverse complement strand
GCCTTCTCCAGGGTGGCGGGCTTCTCGTTCTCCATGTCGAAGCCGCTGCCGAAGCTGAGGATGAGCATCTCGAAGCCGGTCGCCGCGCACTGGTCGATGGCGTTGGTCACCACCTGGCCGTTGGATGAGACGACGTGCATCATCAGGGGATTCTCGGTCACCCATGGTGCGACCGTGCGATAGAGCCGGCGGACGGCGAGGCCGCTGCGTTCCCGGTCGGTGTTTTCGAAGGGCAGCACCCAGGCGCGGTAGGATTCGAACACCCCGCCCGGGGCCACCTTCTGGGAAGGGCCCAGGTCGGGGCCGACGTCCAACAGGCAGGGCGTGCGCTTCTCGTAGTTGACCTGGGTGTGGAAGTCCGGATCCGGGAGCCAACGGAACGAGCGGCGGTTCGCCCCGGCGGCCATCATGCCGCCGAAGGCCATGTCGGTCTCGACGTGGAAGTTCGGCGGGATGCGGCCCTCGCTGAGCTCGTCCACCTCCGAGACCCGTTCCACCACCGCCAACTGCTCGCTGGAATACCGGTCGAGCATGAAGGCCTTGTCGGTGCCGTTGGAGACGGTGATCCACTTCGAATAGGCGGGAAGGCCGTCGTAGATCTCGTAGTGGACGGAGACGCGGATGTCGCGGGGCCGGATGCCGGCCTCGGCGCGGGCCTTCGCGGCGTCGTATCCGGAAAAGGCGCGGACTTGCAGGATCCGGCTGCGTCCCCAGCCACCGGCGTTGGCGGTCCCTTCGTCACCGGCACCACCGCGGCGGTCGGTTTTGCCCACGCGGACGGCCTTGGGTCCCGGGCCGCCTTGGTCGACCTCGAACAACCGTTGAAAGCTCGGGCGCGTTTCCGCGGCGTCGGCGACGTCCCAGACGATGGAGCCGGACTGGATTCGTGCCCGCAAACGGTAGGCGCGGGCACGGTCGAGGCCGCCGTCCGACTCCGCGAAGGCCGGCACCCGCGCGAGCAGCTCCTGTCCGCCGTTCCGGAGTTCGAAATGACCGTGCTGGCCGCGGTCCCCGGGACGGAGGTTCACCTTGATGACTTTGTCCGCGAAGACGAGTCCGAGTCCCGGACCCCAGCTCGTGTCGGTGTCGGTTCCGGGATGGATGACCGCCTCCACGAGGCTGGTTCCGTTGGGCAACTCCCGTTCGGCGAAGCAGTGTGTGCCGGACTCGGCGAAGATCTCCCCGGCCTTGCCTTCGTTCTGGAACGAGATGCGTTCGGAACGACGGGAACTCCGGGGTTTCCAGGAAGGATCCATTCCGGCGAATCCGTCATCGAAGGCGGGGACCCGACCGGCTTCGGACGGCAGTTCGGCGGCGGTTTCCTCGACGGGCCAGGCGAAGTCGAGGCGAAGGGTCGCGCCGGAGGGCGGCCATTGGGCGTCGGACGCGTGGTGGCGGACGCGTTTCCAGGCGAGGCGCTCCTTCGGCGTGCCGATCTCGTACCCGGTGAACCGGAACGCGGCCGGATCCGAACGCAGCTGTTCGATCCATTCCGGCCTGAGGAACGCGTAGTTGGGCTGTCCCTTCAGCCCGCCCACCTCAAAGCGCCGTCCGTCGATCTCCACGACCGCCTCGGGCTTCACGCCGCGCAGGTGGCTCTCGCCGGTGACCAGGTTGTCCAACGCGACCGTGGCCGCGTTCGGCGCCAGGCGGATCACCCGACGGAGCAGGCCGTTGGACAGGACGACTTCCCGTCCGTCGGCCGCGACGGTCACCGCGGCCTTGTAGGGTGAAGGGTCCAGGAGCCAATCGACCGGGGTGGCGGCCTGCACGGCCAGGCCGGCGGTGAGGGCGATGAGAAGGGTGGGGAAGAAGGCGGTCATGTCCGAAGCCGTGTCGGACACCATTGGCGGTCGCCGGATTCAAGGACCTTGCCCGGTTCCGTCCGAGAGGAGCCCACCCCGGACCCAACAGCCCGCCCCTCCTGGGAACCGGTTGGCGCACCGGCCCGTGTCAGGAAGTGGTTCGGTGACGTGAAACGCATCTGATGTCACCGGCGTTTCACTTGTAAACGAGCGGGATTGACTCCTTGTTATCAACATCTTGCGAGATGTAGTGGATTCAACAGACGGGAATGTTTGCCGACCGAATCGAGGCGGGGGCTGGAAGTGGCGCCTGTTCGGTTTCGGGGTTTGGCTGACGCTGGCTTGCGGGCAGGTGAGCGCGGAGAACTGGCCCGGTTGGCGGGGCACCGGGGACGGCGTGGTCCGGGGGAAGCCGTTGCCGCGCCGTTGGGATCCCAAGCTCAACCGGGCTTGGAAGGTGGCTCTTTCCCGGCCATCCGGCAGCGGTCCGGTGGTTTGGGATGATCGGATCTTCCTGACCCAACCGGAGGAGTTCTCGGCTTCGGTGCTTTGTCTTTCGCGGACCGACGGCCGGCTTTTGTGGCGCCGGGACGTCTCCCGGATTGAACCCAGCTTCTCGCGTTCGCCCTCGGCCCGTCTGTCATCACCGTCCCACTGCGACGCCACTCCGGTGACCGATGGCCGGCGATTGGTGACCCTCATGGGTTCGGTGGTCTGGTGCTTGGATCTGAATGGCGAGGAGCTCTGGCAGCGGGAAGTCGTGAACCGCGATCCGGCCGGTGGCCCGACCGCCTCGCCGGTCTTGTGGAACGGGCTGTGCCTGGTGGTGCTTCGGGATCCGGCCCGGATCGAAGCCTTGGATCTATCCACGGGCGAGACCCGCTGGACCCTGCCTTTGGAGAAGGCGATCGGTTTCGGACCGAAGCCGGCCGTGGGAGGGCTTCTTGTTTCCGGAAGCGCAGGGCTCCGCGGAGTCCGGACGGCTTCCGGTGAAGTCGACTGGCTGCTCGAAGGTGTTCCCGCTTCGGTCCGCATTGAGCCGACCTGGCTGCCTCGGGCCGCCTTGGTTCCCGGGACCGTGCAGGGCTTCACTGCCGTGAACCTGTCGCGAAAGGGACGTCCAACGGTCCTGTGGACGAACGCCGCCGTGGGATCGGTGGCCGGACCGGGACTCGTCGCAGGAAAACGGGTCTTCGTGTTGAACGACGCGGGCGAGGTGGTTTGCCTGGATCCCCGTGGGGGACGGGTCCTTGGGCGCCGCGCCCTGCCCGGGGCGGGCGAAGTCTCAGTGAACCGCATCGCTCCCATTGCCGCCGCGGGCGTTCTCTACCTGCCGGATGGTTCCGGTTCGGTGACCGTCCTGGAGGCCCGGCCGTCCTTGGATTTCATCGCGGTCAATTCCGTCGGGGAACCCCTCACCGCCGCACCGGCGGCCTCCGATGGCGATCTGTTCCTGCGCTCCGGTTCCGCCCTCTGGTGCTTCCGCGAGGGCGCCACTCCTGCCGACTGATCCCCAAAAGCAATCCGACCCGTTTGCGGGATGCGGTAGAGGGATTGGCACGCAGAGCCGCAAAGCCGCTGGGGAGGGGAGAAAGCCGTTGGATTCCCGTCGCGGAACCGTGCCCCGAGTGTTGATGGCTGCTTCGAACTCGGATCCCGCCCCCATTGGCGTCTTGGCGCATTTGCGTGCGGTCGGTCTTCGCTCGCCCTGAATCGACCCGGCAAAGGGGTGGGCGCAGCTCGCCCACTTGCCTTCATTGACTCTGGAGGGTGGGCGGCGGGAGTTTGCATCTCAGGATCTGAGCGGGTGCAGGGAATCCTCCGTGCCACTTCCTTCCGGGTCCCTTTGAACATGAACCCTTCCGATATCCGTTCCGGTCTGCGTCGGTGGCGGGGCGCCACCATTGGGGTCTGGTTGTTGGCTGGATCCCTCTGCGGGCAGGAGCCGCCTGCTGGACCGCGGAAGCGGGAGTTGGGACCCGGTCCTTGGGACAACGACGTTCTGGTCCATCGCATCGATGCCGGAGGGGCTCGGGAGAAGCTGGCGACCTTCGATCGTGCCGGTGTGGCCTCGGTGGCCCGGATGGCCGACGGACGGCTGCTCGCGGCCTTCCAGTATTTTCCCAAGGACGAGCCGCGCCGTTTCGACCGGGTGGCGGTCCGTTTCTCCGGTGACGACGGGAGGAATTGGAGTCCGGCGGAGACGATCCTCATCGCCGGCTTCCCTGCCGGAATGACCCGGCCCTTTGATCCGACACTGGTGCCGTTGCCGGACGGGCGGATCCGGCTCTATTTCACCTCCAACACCTCGCGGGACTTCCGGCGCAGCCCGCCGATGATCCATTCCGCGGTCACCACCAACGGGGTCGACTACGTCTTCGAGCCGGGCGTGCGGTTTTCGGTCGAAGGCCGGATCGTGATCGACTGCGCGGTGGCGCTACACGAGGGCGTTTTCCACCTCGTGGTTCCCGACAACGGGTCGGTGGACGAGTTCCCCCAGGGTCCCGGAGCGGGTCCGCCACCCAACAGCAGGGGTGGCTATCACGCGGTCAGCACGGATGGGCTGAAGTTCGAGCGCCTCACGGATCCGAGCCTGGATTCGTCCCGCAACCGCTGGCTTGGGTGTCTGGTGTCCGACGCAGGCCGGCTCCTGTTCTTCGGGACCGGTCCAGGGCCTTGGCCGATCGCGAGCCCGGATGGGGCTTCCTGGAGGCCATCGAAGGAAAACGTCCGCATTCCGGGTGCGGATCCCGGCGCGGTGCGACTGAAGGATGGGTCCTGGCTGGTGGTCGCCACCGGCGCTCCTCAGGGGCGGGGGGACTTCCGGGGCGGCCGAAGGGGCGGGCCTGAACCGGAGAAGCCCAAAGACCGCGAAGACGGACCCCGTGCCCCAACGCAAGGACGCCCGCGGGGTGCCGAACACAGAGACGAAACGGCAGCCACCGGCCGGTGATCGGCCCCTACAAGGGGAACCCCGCGGTTCCTTGCCCCGCTGGCCGGCCTGGATCGCGATGATCCTTCGAGTTCGCCCCACTCTGTCTGCTGTCCGCCCCTTGCCCATTGCGAGGCTTTCAGGTTTCCTTGGCGCAAAGCCCCGCCCAAACACCGTCCGTCGGTTCATGGCCGTGTTCCTGGGGTGGTCATTGTCCGCAGTGGTGGGGGAGGCGCGGGGAGTTCCCTCGCCGGAGGCCCCGTGGCGGTTGGCCGATTTCACCGCCGACGCGGGCATCCAGCGGAGGCAGGTATTCGATGTCGCCTTCGAGACCAACAACGTCGCTTGGTTCGCGGTTTCGGACGGTCTCTACCGTTACGACGGGTATCGCTGGACCCGGTACACCACCGAGGACGGACTCCCCGGTGGCTTCGTCCGGACGGTCTCGGTGACGCGGGACGGGTCGGTCTGGATTGGCACCGACAACGGGGCCGGGGTCTTCAATGGCACGGGCTTCGACCGGAGGGGGACCGAAGGTCGCCTGGCGGGCCCGAACGTCCGGCGCATCGTCGAGGGACCGGATGGAGCCCTCTGGTTCTGTTGCGACCGCTGGCCGAATCCGGGTGACCGGGGCGGGTTGACCCGGATGAAGGACGGCGTGTTCCGAAGCTTCGGCAAGGAGGATGGGCTTCCCTCGGACAACCTCGTGAACCTGTTCGTCCGCCGCGACGGAACCCCGCTGGCCATGACCGCCACGGGGATCGCCGCGGGTTCGGGGGAGCGTTGGAAGCCGGTGGATTGGGCCGGCTTTCCGAATGCCGGGACCCCTTGGGACCTCGTTGAGACCGAGGACGGAACCCTGTTGGTTTCAACGGGGGGATTGCTGATGCGCCTGGAGAAGGGGACTTGGATTCCGTTGACGGAAGTTCCTTCCGGCGGACGGATCCAGACCGGCATCGACGGGAATCCGGTCTGCGTGCAGGCGTCGAACGACGGCACGGCGCGGTTCTTCCGCTGGCGCGACGGCCGATTCGAGCCGGGTTCCGCGGTCTTCACCGGGGAAGGCATCGGTTTCGAGGCGGTCCGCCAGGCTCCGGACGGGGCGGTCTGGGGTGTCGGTCGTGGCGTGATCCGCCGTTGGGAGAACCTGCCGGGCCAATGGATCTGGCGACCGGACCTCCCGCCACCGGTCGGCGAGGACTCCAAAGGCGGGCTTTGGTTCTCGAACTCTCGTAGGGCCGTACGGATGAAGGACGGGGTTTCCTCGGAGATCCCCGGGCTGTCCGGCCAGCTTGGGTTCGATTCGGATGGAAACGTCTGGGGTGCCGGTGGCGTGGGTCTGGCCCGGTGGCAGGACGGCGTCTTGGAATCCGTGCCGGAAGCGGTGTCTGGGATCGCGAAACTGGATCGGCTTCAGGTCGATGGGGCCGGCTCCGTCTGGTTCCTGGGGAAATCCACCGACGGGTCGCTGCGGCTCTCCGGATTCGTGGATTCGAAATGGATCCATGTGGACACCCGGGTCTTCAAGGGTCGGGGGATCCGGACCTTCGAGGCGGATCCGGTCGGCGGACTCTGGGTGGTTTCCACGGAGGTCGACCGCTCCGGCTTTTCGGTCCATTTCATCCGGGGCGCCGAACCCGAGACGCAGGAGATCGCCGATGGTGGGGATGGCATCAGTTGGCCCCGGCTGCGCGCCTCCAAGGACCGCGTGTTCCTTTTCGGCTACCGGGGATTGTTGGAGACGCCGAAACCGAATCCGTGGCGGCTGAGGCCGTCCGCGGTGGGAGACCATGTCTTCACCGAGGCCGCCAGCCTGGGCGACGTGTCGGTCTTCCTCAGCCTGGAGGGACCGGACGGACAGGCGAGGATCCATGTCAACCGCGACGGGGACTGGATGAGCCATCCGATCCGCTTCGGGCAGTCCCTCTGGTTGGGTGGCGACGGAACGCTGCTCGTCGGGGACGGCTCGGAGATCGTGCTCTGGGAAACCAGAAAGTGGTCCTCGCCGACCTATGTCGCGTTGCCGGACGACGCCACCATCCGGTCGATGCTCCGGACGGGGGACGGCTCGTTTTGGGTGGAGACCCCCAACGGGGTGATTGGGCCGGGAACCGTTCCCACGATCCCGCCCGAGACCCTGCTGGACGGCCCGCAGCGCTTCACGGTCGGTTCGGATGCGCGGTTGCTCGCGCGGGGAGCCGAGGCCTTTGCCCCGCAGTCGCGTCATCGCCGGTACAGCTTCAACCGCCGCGTCGACGGTGGTCCCTGGAGCGGTTACCTCGATTGGCCGGAAAAAGGGCTTCCGCTGGATGGACTCGCGATCGGGCCGCACACGTTGGAGGTCCGCGCCCGTGACGGACTCGGCAACGAGGATCCGACCCCGGCCCGCTTCGACTGCGTTGTCCGCCCATTGCCCATCGAGGACCAACGCTGGTTCCGTCCTGCCCTGGCGATCGCGGGCTTGAGCTTCGCCGTGCTGAGCGTCGCGCTTTTCGGTGTGGGCCGGCGCCTGCGGCGGCAGACCGCGGGCCTGGAGGCGGAGGTCCGGGACCGCACCGCGGAGCTGCGGGCGGACATCGAGCGCCGCCAGCAAGCCGAGGCGTCGGCACTGCGCCTCAACGAACGCCTTTCGCTGGCGCTCAAGGCGGGTCGCTTCGGGGTCTGGGATTGGGACGCAATCCGCGACCACACCACCTGGGACGACCGGATGTACGAGATCTTCGGCATCGAGCCGTCCCGGTTCGACGGGAGCCACGATTGCTGGACGGGGCTCATCCTTCCCGAGGACCGCCCTTCCGTCCTTGCGGACATGCAGCGGGCCTTCGACGGACGGAAGGACTACGTCACGCGCTACCGCATCCGGCTCCCGAACGGCTCGGTCCGTCACATCGCCGCCGAGGGCTATCTCCACCGGGATGCGAACGGCAGGATCGTCCGGGCCATCGGGCTCAATGTGGACGTCACGGATCAGGAGACCACCCGCGCGGAGCTGGAAGGCCGCGAGGATCGCGTCCGTCGGCTCAACGAGTGCATCGCGAAGCTCGTGCTGGAGGACACCGGCGAGGCCACCGATCTGGAGGCCCTTTTCCAACGGCTGACCGAGCAGGTCGCCGACGCGGTCCAGGTGGCGCGGGTGGGCATCTGGCTGTTGGATGCGGAGGACACGTTGCTCCGCTGCGAGACCCTTTTCGAAGCGGATGCCCGACGTCATTCCCCGGGAGCCCGACTCGAGGTCTCCGAGTACCCAGCCTATTTCTCGGCGGTCCGTTCCGAGAGCCGATTGGCCGCCGACGACGTCTTGTCCGACCCGCGCACCGCCGAGATGGTGGAGGGGTACTTCAAGCCGCTGGGCATCAGTTCCCTGTTGGATGTTGCGATCCAGTCCGCCGGAACCCTGCGAGGTGTCCTGTGCATGGAACACATCGGTCCCCGGCGGCATTGGCATCCGGACGAAATCGGATTCGTCAGCGCCGTTGGAGCCCTCGTGGGCCAGGCCCTGGAATCGATGGAACGGCGTCGGGCCGAGGCGGAGTTGGTGAAGAACCAGCTCCTGCTCGGCACCACCGGACAGTTGGCGCGTGTCGGCGGATGGGAAATGGAGGTGGTCGATTCGACCCCCGGAACCCTCATCTGGTCCGACCAGGTCCGCCGCATCCACCAGGTGCCCGACGGATTCGTCCCCGAACTGGGCCGCGCGATCGCCTTCTATTCCCCCGAGTCCCGGCCGCGGATCGAGGCCGCCCTGCGCGAGGCCATCGACCACGCGCGTCCCTACGACCTCGAACTGGTTCTGACCACCGCCCTGGGGCGACAGGTGCCGGTGCGTGCAATCGGGACCCCGGAGGTCGTCGACGGCCGCGTCGTCCGCCTGGTCGGCGCGCTCCAGGACATCTCAGACATCCGCGCCGCCGAGGCGGCCTTGCGTGAGGAACGGGTGCGGTTGGCCAGCATCATCGAGGCCGCCCGCGTCGGCACCTGGGAATGGAATGTCCAGACCGGCGAGACGGTCTTCAACGCCCGCTGGGCGGAGATCGTCGGATACAGCCTTTCGGAACTGCAGCCGACCTCGATCGAGACCTGGATCCGGCTGACCCATCCCGACGACCTGTCCCGTTCCGACACGCTCCTGAAGGACCACTTCGAAGGGAGGTTGGAATACTACGAGTGCGAATGCCGGATGCTCCACAAGGACGGCCATTGGGTTTGGATCCAGGATCGTGGGCGCGTGATCACCCGGGATGAGGCGGGTCGTCCGGTGATGATGTTCGGGACTCACACCGACGTCTCGGAACGGCGGCGGTCCGAGGAGAAGGAGCGTGGGCTTCGCGAGCTGCTCGCCCGCGCGGAGCGGATGGAGTCCGTCGGACGTCTCGCCGGCGGTGTGGCGCACGACTTCAACAACATGCTCCAGGCCATCCTCGGCTACACCACGCTCGCGCTGCTGGACACCCCCGAGGACTCCGCCGTGCGGGAGAACCTCGAGGAGATCCGGCGCTCCGCGGAGCGGTCCGCCGACCTAACCCGGCAGCTGCTGGCCTTCGCGCGGAAGCAGACCGCCGCCCCGAAGGTGGTGGACCTGAACCAGACGATCGGCGGCATGCTGAAGATGCTCCGACGTCTGATCGGCGAGAACATCACCTTGTCCTGGGAACCCGGGGCCGATGTCTGGCCTATCACCATCGATCCGGGCCAGATGGACCAGGTGCTCGCCAACCTCTGCGTCAACGCGCGCGACGCCTTGGACGGCGGCGGACGCATCACCATCGCGACATCCAACGTCGACCTCGACGATGCAGCCCTTTCCGCCCATCCGGAGGTGGAGCCCGGGCGCTTCGTCCGCTTGCTCGTCGAGGACAACGGACACGGGATGAGCCCCGAGACGTTGGCCAGCATCTTCGAGCCGTTCTTCACCACCAAGGAGGTCGGCAAGGGGACTGGACTGGGGTTGGCGACGGTGTTCGGGATCGTCACCCAGAACCGCGGCTTCATCGACGTCTCCAGCACGGTGGGACGGGGAACGCGGTTCGTGATCCACTTCCCGCGCTCGAAGTCCGGGGCCGCCGCCGAGGAGACGCCTTCCGTCGCTCCCAGGCTTGAGTCCGCACAGGGCATCCTCCTGCTGGTTGAGGACGAGGAGCAGGTCCTCCGGTTCGCCCGTCAGGTCCTCCAGCGACAGGGGTACACCGTCCTTGAAGCCGCGAATCCCATGGCGGCCCTCGATGTGGTGGCGCGTTTCACAGGGCGCATCGACCTCCTGGTCACCGACGTGGTAATGCCGGGCATGAACGGCCGGCAGCTCCATGAACGGCTGCTCGCGACGAACCCGGGCCTGAGGTGCCTCTACATGTCCGGCTACACCGCGGACGTGATCGCGACCCATGGCGTCCTCCAGGAGGGCGTCGCGTTCCTCCAGAAGCCCTTCGGCATCGAGCCCCTGCTGGCGAAGGTGAAGGAGGTTCTGCAACGGACCTGGGCCTGAGCCGGACATTTGGAAGAGGGTCCTACGCCAAGGCGCCAAGCCGCGAACGGACGGGAAGGGGAGCGACGGCTTCGACGATGGGACCGGGCACTGGCCAGTGGTGGGCCATTCGGCTTCGGCCCCTTTGGCCTCGTATGCCCTTTCCGGGGTTTCCCCAACGGCTTCCTCCGCGGCCTCCACGCCTCCGCGGGAGGACGAGTTCCTCGCAGGGCATTCTCCCGCAGAGACGCGGAGGAAGGGGGTCGCCGACGGGACCGGACTCCCGACTCCCGAAGCCAATCCCCCTACCTTTGCAATCCGCGCGGTCGACGTGTCAGATTCCGCCGGTCCCTGCATCCGATCCCGCCATGGAAAAGCCCACCGATCCGTTCCACGAAGCCCGCGTCCAATCCGGCGTCCTCCCGGCGGAATTCCAAGGTCGACCGGTGCCCATGATCCTCCGGCACGAAGACGTCCGCAAGGCGGCGAAGGACTGGCAGACCTTCAGCTCGGACGCACCCTTCCGCGTGCCGATCCCATCGGAGGAGGAGGTCCGGTCCATGCGGCAGCTTCCGGTCGAGACCGATCCGCCCGACCACACCGAGTACCGCGATCTGGTCGAGCCGGTGTTCCGGCGGGCCAAGGATCCCGCCATGGTCGCCCGCGTCTGCTCGATCATCGACGGCCGCGTCCGGACCGCCGTGGCCGATGGGCCGGTGGAGGTCGTCCGGCAGTTCGCGTTGCCCATCCAGTCCGAGGCGTTGGCGGTCCTGCTCAACGTTCCCGAGTCCGAGGCCGCCATCTGGATCGGCTGGGGCACGCACGTCTTCCGGGATGGCGGCAACGGCGCCAAGAAGGGCGCCGCGCTCGAGGAGTACCTCCATTCCCGCTTCGACCGTGCGGAGGCGGCCCCGGGGGAGGACTTCTTCAGCCTGCTTTCGACGGTCGAGTTCCGCGGACGCCGCCTCACCCGGGAGGAGAAGATGGGCTTCGCGAACCTCGCCTTCGCCGGCGGCCGCGACACCGTGATCCATTCGATCTCCTCCACGCTGGCCTACCTCGGCCGGAACGCGGCGGCACTCCCGTGGCTGCGCGAGGACCCGCGCCGGATCGTGAACGCCTGCGAGGAGATCTTCCGGCATGTCTCGCCGTTGACCCACATCGGACGCGTGTGCCCGGTGGATACCGACGTCCATGGCGCGCCGGTGAAGGCCGGTGGAAGCGTCTCGCTCTGCTGGGCCTCGGCCAACCACGACGCCACGGTCTTCGACCAACCCGAGGAGTTCCGGCTCGACCGGAAGCCGAATCCGCACATGGCGTTCGGTGCAGGCGCCCATCTCTGTCTAGGATCCGCCCATGCCCGTCTGCTGCTGCGGACGCTGCTCCAGGCCTGCATCGACCACGTGGGCCGTGTGGAGGTGCTCGCGACGGAGGAACGGGTCGAAGACGAGGCCTCGTACCGCCGCGTCATGGGTTACGAATCGCTGACCGTGCGGCTGCATCCGCACACCGGGAACTCCGTCGCCCCATGAATTCCCCCGCCCTCCACCACGGCCTACGGCGGTGGATCCTGTGCGCCGGATCCGCGCTCGCCCTGATGTCCTTCCGCGGTTCCGCGGCGGAGACGTCACCGGCCGGCGCCATGCCGCTTCCGCCGTTCGAGGCCGACATCCGGGCGTTCCGGGAGATGGACCGGACCAGCGCTCCGACACGGGGCGGCATCCTCTTCGTCGGCAGCAGCATCTTCCGTCTGTGGACCAATGTGACCTCGGCGATGGCCCCGTTGCCGGTGGTCAACCGGGCGTTCGGCGGATCGAGGACGGCGGACCAGTTGTTGCGCTTCGACGCCGTGGTCGTCCCGTGGGCGCCGCGTCTGGTGGTGTACTACTGCGGCAGCAACGACCTGAAGGCGGGCGAACCGCCCGAGGCGATCTTCGGACGCTTCCTTGAGTTCGACGAACGCCTCCGCCGGGAGTTCCCCGCCACGCGCCTTGTGTTCGTCTCCGCGACCCGTTCTCCCGACCGCGAGCCGATGTGGGAACGCGTCGACGACTACAACCGCCGCGTCCGTGAACACTGCCTCGCGACGCCGGGACGCACCTTCGTGGACGTGAATCCCCTCCTCTTCGACGACGCCGGAAGGCCGCGTCTGGAACTCTACCAGCCCGACCGGCTTCACCTGCTGCCGGCGGCCTACGCCGAGTTCGCCCGGGTGCTCCGACCGGTGGTCGCCCGCGAAGCCGAAGCCGCCGGCATCGGACGCTGACACGGGGCGGTGGACACGGATTTCACGGATTTCCTCGGATTACGCAGGATCCGCATCTGAGGTGCTGCCTCGCCTGGAAGATCGCAATTCCCGCTTCCGCCCAAGTGTTCCTCAGAGTCCATGGAATCCGTGTCCTCCCTCCGGCCTCGTGTCACGGGATCGAGCGCAGGTACCGGACGAGATCGGCCACGGCGCGGGCGTCCAGTCCGTCCAACAGCCCCTCGGGCATCACCGAGCGGCCGTCCACATAGCCGGCCTGCTTCACCGATTGCAGGGGGACGACTTCCTTCCGGCCGCCGGGGAACCGAAGGGTCAGGGAATCGGGCGTCTCCTCGCCGAAGAATCCCACCACGGTGCCTCCGTCGGCGGTCTCGATCTGGAACGGGCGGAAGACCCCTTCGACGGCCTGCGAGGGATCCAGCACCGCGGTGAGGATCGCCTCCGTGGTCCGGTTGCGGGATCCCGAGAGCGAGGGGCCGAATCCGGCGCCGTCGTTCCGGATCGAGTGGCATCCGGCACAGAGGTTCTCGAAGCGCTTCCGGCCCCGTTCGATGTCGGTGTCCTGGGTGGCGTCGACGGTCGCCGTCAGCGTGCGGATCAGCTCCGCGATCTCCCGCCGCTCCGCCTCCGGCCTTGGCGGTGCGGTGCGGATGGCCCCGGTGAACCGCGCGGACTGCGGTGTCGGCACCGTTCCGAGAACCTTCTCCTCCACCATCCGCAGCAGGAGGTTCTGGAAAGCCCCTTGGTACACCGCACCGGGTTCGAGGTAGTCGCGGTCCCATCCCTTCACCGTGCGGGTGAGGTCCGGCGCGGCCTTCCATTGGCGAAGCCAATCCAGGTGGGCCGCGGACGGCGTCTCGGGATGTTGACGGAAGAAGCGCAGCACCTCGGCGCGAACCCGGTGCGTCGGTTCCCCGGAGAGACCGCGCAACAGCGGGAAGGCGGTCCCGAGCGGAGGACGAAGCGTCGTCAATGAACGGACCGCCTCGAAGCGGATCTCCTCCAACGGATCGGCCAGGAGCGTCTGCCAGAGCGCGGCATCGAATCGGCCCAGTCCCTCAAGGCACCACAACGCGTGGATGCGCAGGTCGGTCGGCGTCTTACGGGAACGGGCGAGGTCGACGAGTCCCGGGGCGAGTTCCAGCGCGCGCCTCTGCACGATCTGGTGCCAGGCGGCCCGCATCTCCCACGTGGAAGGCGCCCGGAGATGCCGCAGCAGACGCGAGGTCGGCGCCGCGGCGACGTTCGGGATCCCACGGCGCACCTGGCCCTGGTGCCGTACGCGCCAGACGCGTCCGCGGGTCTTGTCGCGGGCCGGGTGGTTCCGGTCGATCTCGTTGTGCGAGATGATGCGGTTGTACCAGTCGACGATGTAAAGGCATCCGTCCGGCCCGAACCGGAGTGCGACCGGACGGAAGAAGTCGTCGTCCGTGGACACCAGGTCGGGCTTCTGCTCAAACCGGTGGACGCCGTCGGCGCCGAGCGTGGCGGAGACGGTGTTGATGCGCCGGGTGATCGGGTTGGCCACGAAGAAGACCCCGTGCCACGGGTCGGGGAAGGAGCCCGACCGGTCGTCGGAAAGCGCCAACCCCGAGAAGCCGGTCCCGCCGAGACTCAGGTTCGGCGCGGTGGGCGGATGGTAGGGCGAGGCGGGATGGACGAGGCGGCGGATGAAGCTGGGATAGGTGGTGTCCTGTTCGAAGGGCACAAGCGAGTAGCCGAAGTCGTTCGCCTCGTGGAAGAACACCCGCCCGGTCCTGTCCTGAACCCAGGACCATATGTTGTTCAGGCCCGCGCCGAGGATCTCCAGGTCCGAGCCGTCGGGACGGAATCGCGCCACGACCGTCCGGTCGAAGTTCACCGACTTCCCCGTGGTGGTCACCGCGTTGCCGGTGTTCAGCACGCCTTGGGAGAAGACGATCCAGCCGCCCGGCAGGTGCTCGAGTTGGTGGGGCAGGGTGTGGGTGTCCTGGATGCCGAAGCCCTTGAACAGGACCTTCCGCGAATCCGCCCGGCCGTCCCCGTCGGTGTCCTCGAGCAGCAGCATCTCGGGTCCCTGCGCGACGACGGCCCCGCGGCCGTACGGGAGCACGCCGAGGGGAAGGACCATGCCGTCGGCGAAGGTCCGCGCGACCTGTGGCCCGGGCCGTTCGGGATGTTCGACCACCACCACCCGGTCGGCGCCCGGACGCGTCCACACGCCCGGATCCTGGTCGCGGGGATACTCCGTCGCCGTGACCGACCAGAGGCGGCCGGAGTCGTCGAAGGCCACGGTGACCGGCTTCGGCAGGCCGGTTTCCTCGCTGGCGACGAGTTCGATCGAGAACCCGGGAGGCAGGCGGAAGGAGGCCTGCTCCTCGGCCGGGGACTTCGCCTGTGCGGCGGCGTTGTTCCCGGTCTTCAGCTCCTCGGCCACGAGGCCGCGAAGCAGGGCGGCCGACAGGAGCAACGGCAGGATTCGGGATGGCCTTGTACACATGTGGATCCGCGAGGATGCGACGTCCCGTCGCCTGCCGCCAAGACGTGAACGTGGGTCTTACGCAACATCGCCCTTCCTCAGGGACTCGGCTCTGTCATTCGACACGGATTGCATGGATTTCCTCGGACTCCCTTGGATCCGAATCCGGGGTGCGGCGCCACGGCCACGGTCGCCATCCCAGCTTCCGCCCCCACCTCCGCCAGAATCCGTGAAATCCGTGAAATCCGTGTCTCCGCCTGGGTCGTCCTCAGCGCGAGGAACCCCAGATCCGTTCGAGGACGCCGAAAAGCGTCGGGTCGTGGCGCTTGAGTTCGGCGGCGACGAACGGGAAGAAGTCGTTCCGGTAGAGGTAGGCCTCGGTGCCTTCCGCGAAGTATTCCATGGGGTTGTTCAGGCCGTAGTGGCGGACCTCGGCGCCGGTGTGTGCGAGCACGCGGTCGTAGCTTCCGGACTTCGCGGCGGCAGCATGGGCGGCGGCGATCTCCGGGTTGTCGAACGAGAGCACCTGGTCGTGGTAGCCGTGCGCCAGCTCGTGCAGCAGCACCGCCGGGTGCTTCAGCATCTGTTCCCGCGAAAGGAGTTCGCGGGCCTGGGTGACGTGCACCTTCCCCGTGAGACGCGGATCATGGCGGTTCGCGACCAGCCAGTCGCGGCTCGGATGGTACTGCATCGAATGGAGCCGCGGATGGTCGAGTTCCATCCAGATCCCGATGGTGCGCAGACGGGCGAGGGGCTCCGCAGGCACCAGGATGCGGATGCGCTGGAGGTGGTTCGCGAGCATCGTGATGGCCTCCGTGCCTTCGGCCTGGCGGGCGCCTGCCAACAGCGCGGGATCCAGATGGACGGTCCAGCCCTCGATGTTCCGGACCACCGGGTTGAAGCGGATCCCGCGGTCCGGATCCAGAGGGATGTCCTGCGTCGCGACGGGGTTCGTTCCGGGGCGTCGCAGCAGTTCCAGCATCCCCTTCCCGAGGGCCTCGCCGACCAGGTAGCCGGTCTCGGCGTTGCCGAACTCGTGGTGGCCGTGGCCTGGATTCGGCGAGCTTTCGGGCGCCCTCACGAATTCACGGGTGGCGACGAAACGGACCGTCCTGGCGAACTCGGGCAGGGTGGCCGCATCGGCCTGGGCCTTCCGCAGCGCCGTCCACTCCGGAGGGGCGTCCACCCATGGACCGGTCAACTCGCCGACCACCACCGGCAGGGACGGTGCGTCGAGGTCGCGTCGGAGGTCGCGGATGAGGCGCACGAGGTTGGTCCCGTATTCCGGCACGGCGTTCCTGGGATCCACGCCGTCGTTCCAACCCTGGTACCAGACGAAGCCGGCGAGTCGATGTCCCCGTCCCGCCAGCGACGGGAACTCCTCGCCGATCCTCTCCAGGGCGAGCTTCACCTCGTCGATCATGCGACGGTACTCCGGTCCCACGGTCCCGCCTGCCGAGGGTGGACGGAAGTCGCGGTGCAGGCTCCTGCCGCCCCACGCCGTCTTGACCAGGAGCACCGGCTCGTCGAGGGCGTCGCCCAGCACGTGTCCGAAGGCCAGTTCCGGTCCGAAGTGGTGTCCTCCTCCATAGACCGAGAATCCCACGGTGAGCGGTCCCGCCAGCAGGGGTTGGTCGACGCGTTGGTAGCGCACCCACACGTCGTCGCGCACGGTCCACTTGCCGTCGGCGCCGCGCAGGTGCCTGAGACGCGGACCCATCACCGGGTCCTTCATCCGCTCCGCCAGGGTTCCGCGGCCTCCGTTGTAATCCGGTCCGTCGAGGTCGGCGACCGACTGGCCCTCCATGTTGGACTGCCCGGCGAGGATGAAGACCTGGACGGGCTTGGCCGAAGCGTCCGGGGATCCCAGCCACAGCGCCGTCACGACCAGCAAGGCCGGGAATCGAAGGAGGCGGCGGAACAGGCCGATCGTCGGGAAGGCGGTGGTTGGGTTCAAGCGTTGGGAAGAAAACACGTTGAGCGCGGACGCCGCAACCCGGCTGGGATCGCTGGAACGGTTTCGGGGCCGACAAAGCGGTTTCCCCGGCGCGGGGCGGAGGTAGGCTTCACGGAATGGGAAGGGTGTCCAACGTGGTCGGCGAAATCCGTCGTCCGGGCTCTGTCCGCGTGGGGCGGAGCCGTGTCCATGGCCGCGGGGTGTTCGCCATGATCGCGCTGCCGGGACGGCGCAAACTCGGGGAGCTGGCCGGCCGTGTCGTGCCACGCCTCGGCTTGCGACGCGCCATCCGGACGGAGCCGGTGATCTACTACGTCGCCCTGAACCCGCGGGACGCCCTCGACTGCCGGGATGGCAACGCCTTCAGCCACCTCAACCACAGTTGCGAGGCCAACTGCTACCTGCGTGTGTCCGGTCTCCGCGTGGAGGTCTATTCGTTGCGACCGATCGGCGTGGGCGACGAATTGACCGTGGACTACGGGGTCACGCCCCATGCGGGCGGAATGGTGTGCCACTGCGGCGCGTCCTCATGCCGCGGTCGGCTCTAGCGCGCGGCGTCCTCGATGGTGCTGCGAATCGCCGCCAGGAGCTGCGTCGGCGAGGCGGGCTTCTGGAGGAAGGTCTGCCCCTTCTCCAGCTCGAGGTCGCGTCCGGCGATTTCCGCGCTGTAGCCGCTGGTAAAGATCACCGGCAGCCGGGGACGTTCCGCGCGGATCTTCGCCGAGAGGGCGCGGCCGTTGATGCCCTCCGGCATCACGATGTCGGTGAAGAGCAGTTGGATGGCGTCGCGGTTCCGCTCCCAGACCCGAAGCGCCTCCACGCCGGAGGCGGCCTCGAGCACCCGGTAGCCGGCCCGCTCCAGGATCGCCCGGATCAGCATGCGGATGATCGGTTCGTCCTCGACCACGAGGATCGTCTCCGTGCCCCCGCCAGGATTCGACTGGGGACGTGCTTCCGGTGCGGGCTGCGTGGAATCCTCGGGGAGCAGGATCTCGAAGGCGGTTCCCTTGCCGGGTGCGCTTTCCACGAAGACGCCGCCCCGGTGCTGCTTGACGATGCCGAACACCGTGGCGAGTCCGAGCCCGGTTCCCTTGCCGGGCTGCTTGGTGGTGAAGAAGGGCTCGAACAGGTGGGGCATGACCTCCGGAGGGATGCCGCACCCGGTGTCGGTCACCCGTAGCAGCACGTAGCGGCCTTCCGGCAGGCCGGTGCCGTTCCGGATCGGATCCCCATCGGAGACCTTGGCGCCCGTCTCGATCACGATCCTTCCGCCCTCGGGCATCGCATCCCGGGCGTTGACCACGAGGTTGAGGAGGATCTGGTCTAGCATGCCCGCGTCGGCGTGGACCCGGAGCGGGAGCGAGGAGAGGTGCAGTTGGAGCTGGATGTCCTCGCCAACGGTGCGTTGGAGGAGCTTGGTGATGCCGGTGACCGCCTCGTTGATGTCGAGATGCTTCGGCTGCATCACCTGGCGACGGCTGAAGGCCAGAAGCTGGCGTGTCAGGTGGGCGGCGCGTTCGGCGGAACTCCGGATGTCGTCGTGCAGTTGGCGGACGTCCTCGGGCAGGTCCGGGGTCATCGACGCCAACTGCACCTGCATCATGATCGCCGCGAGGATGTTGTTGAAGTCGTGCGCCACCCCGCCGGCGAGCTGGCCGACGGCCTCCATCTTCTGCGACTGCCGGAACTGCTCCTCCAGGCGGCGCTGGTCGGTCACGTCGATGGCGGTGCCGACGATGCGGAGCACCTTTCCGGTGGCGTCGGCGACCGGGAAGGCACGGTCGCGAATCCAGCGTTCCCGCCCGTCGGGCCGTAGGATGCGGTAAGTGATGTCGTAGCTGCCCTTCGACTGCTCCGATAGGACCGAGCCGCGCACCCGGTCCCGGTCGTCGGGATGTACTGCGTCCAGCCAGACCCAGGGCGTCGCGTAGGCCGCCGAGACCCCACGTCCCCAGATCCGTTCATAGGCGGGGCTGAGGTAGAGCATCCGCTGCTTCTCCGGATCGGTCATCCAGAAGACCTCCTCGATGTTGTCGGCGAGTTCCCGGAAGCGCTCCTCGCTTTCGCGGAGAGCCTTTTCCATCCGGTGCTGGTCTTCTTTCCGACGGCTGACCTCGAGGGCGAATCCCAGGTCCTGGGCGAGCTTGTCCAGCAGCGAGACCTCCTCGGCGTCGAAGAAGCCCGGAGTCTCCGAGTAGAGGTTGATCGTGCCGGCGAGTTGTCCGCCGACCCGGAACGGGAAGACGCCGGCCGATCCGTAGCCACGGTTCAGGGCGGCGTCGCGCCACGGCGCGAACCCGGGGTCGGTCCGGATGCAGTTGGAAAGGAGGTGGGTGCCCGCGTGCAACGCCCGGCCGGTGGGGCAGGAGCTCAGCTGAGGGTCCCGGAGGCCGATGCGGATGCTGTCGAGGTATCCGTCGACCACGCCGGCGGTGGCCGCCGGGACGACCGACTGCGTGTCGGCGTCCAGCCAGCCCACCCAGGCCATCCGCAGTCCGCCGCTCTCGACCGCGATGCGGCAGGCGCCGCGGAACAGCTCCTCGGGATCCGGTTCGCGCAGGATCAGCTGGTTGATCTCCCCCAAAACCCGATACAGCCGGCTCACCCGACGTGCGTGTTCCACAGCGAGGGTGCGTTCGGTGATGTCGATGACGAACACCAGCACGAGGTCCAGCTTCTCCTCGTGGCCCCGGGCCACGCTGACACGACTGATCACCCGCATCGGCTCCCCGTCGAGCTTGCGGACGTCCTCCTCGATCTCGAACTCGTACCGCCCCTCGGAGAACCAGACGAACTCGTCCACGAGGTTGCGGTACGTGGCGTCGGTGAACACGAGCCCGAGGTTGGACAGAAGCTGTTCCTTGGAATCCGCCTTGTGAACCTTGAGTACGGCGTCGTTGAGATCGATGACGCGGATCCTCGTGGTCAGCTCGCGGACCAGTTCCGGGTGCGCGGTGAGGTGGCTCCGGATCTCGGTGATCCCGGCGGCCTTCATCGCGTCGAGCGCCGAGCGGACGCCGCTCATGTCCTCCACCCAGACCGGGATGGGGATGTGCTGGAACAGGAGGCGGAACCGTTCCTCGCTGACCTGGAGGGCCTCCTCCACCGCCAGGGACTCACCGGTTCCCATGCTTTCCTTGGATGAAATCACGCGGGGGGTAGCTTCCCACGTCGGAGCCGAGTCGGAAACCCGGAACCTGCGGGGATGGTTCCAAGGTTCGGCATCGGCGGATTGGAGCCGGGACTTGATGGCCCACGGCCACCCCGAAGCTGTCCTTCCGTGCACAAGGACGGGCCATTTCTCCGGGAATGGTCCAGACTCCGTCCGCGAGATGAACCGACCCGACCTGACGAGCTGCCTGCTCATGGCCTTCGCCGGCGCCCTTTGGGGCATCCATGGACCGGCGTTGAAGTTCGCCTACCGTGCCGGTTTCACCCCGCCCCAGTTGGTGGTGGGGGAGTGCCTGGTGGGGGCCGTCTTCTTCGGCCTGGCCGCCTTCTCGCAGCGTGCTCCCATCCCGCGTTCTCCTGCGTTCTGGGGAAGGCTGCTCCTCGCCGCGGTCATCGGCACCGGGGTGACGCTCTTCCTCTTCCAAGCATATCAGCTCGGCCCCATCCCCGTGGGAGCCACGCTCCTTTTCCTCTATGTGCCGTTCACCCAGATGCTGAACGCGGTGGTCGACCGCCGTTGGCCGGACCGTCTCGAGTCGGCTTCCGCTGTGCTCGTGCTCGCGGGGGCGGCGCTCGCCTCGGACTTCATCCAGCTGGCCCGGGGTGCCAACCTCGCCGGCGCTCCCCATGCGATCCTCGCCGCGGCCTGCTTCGCCGGGTTCTTCGTCATCACCTCCCGCATCGGAGGAACGGGCACGCCCGTGCTGCGCTCCTTCGTCTGCTGCGCCGTCTCAACCGGCCTCATTGCCGCGCTCGGCCTGGCCCGCGGCTGGGATCTCGTGCCTTCGGTCGCTCCTTCCACCACCGCGATCTGGTTCCTGCTGCTCGGCGTGTTCGGCCAGGTGATCCCGGTGTTCGTCATGGTCCACTTCGGTCCCCGCACGGGCAGCGGCCTCGGCTCCATCCTGACCTCCACCGAACTGCCTGTCGCGGTCGTCGCCTCGGCGCTGCTCGTCGAGGATCCCGTCCGCCCTGCCCAGTGGGGCGGGGCGGGGCTGGTGCTCGTGGGCATCCTCCTTCCGCACCTCGGGCGGAGGGCTGGCGCAGCCAAGGAGTGAAGGGCGGCGGGGACGAAGGGCTGAAACGTGGAAGTGTCGAAGCGGGGCCGGATCAGGCTTTGCCGCCGAGGATCGCGGCGACGCGTTCGCGGACGGCCGGATCCATCCGGATCAGCGGAGGCCATTCCCGCGGAAATCCTTCCCCGGCGAGCTTCCTCGTGGCGTCGAACCCCTGCTTCGACCCGATCCCGATCTGCGTGGTCGAATGGTCCAACACGTCGGCCGGTCCCCGCGTGACCAGGCTGTCCCGCTGCGGATCGGTGTCGGCGAAGAGGTGGAACAGGACCTCGGAGGTGTTGTGGACGTCCACGTCGTGGTCCACGACCACGATGTACTTGGTGAACATCATCTGCCCCATGCCCCAGAGCCCGTGCATGATCTTGTAGGCCTGCATCGGGTAGGTCTTGCGGATGGAGACGAACACGAGGTTGTGGAAGGTGCCCTCCGCGGGGAGCGCGATGTCCACGATCTCCGGGAAGTTCATCTGGAACACCGGCAGGAACAGCTTCACCGAGGCCGCCCCGATGTAGAAGTCCTCCATCGGCGGGATGCCCACGATGGTGGCCGGATAGACGGCGTCGCGCCGGTGGGTGATCGCGGTGACGTGGAACACCGGGTACGGCTCCGGCAGCGTGTAGTAGCCCGTGTGGTCCCCGAACGGCCCCTCCATCCGCAACGGTTCCACCGGATCCACGTACCCCTCGATCACGAAGTCCGCTTCGGCCGGCACCTGGAGGTCGGAGGTCTCGCACTTCACCATTTCGACCGCCTTCTTCCTCAGGTAGCCCGCGAGCAGGAACTCGTCGAGTCCGTCGGGCAGCGGCGCGGTCGCCGCGAACGGGAACATCGGATCGCCCCCGAGGAAGATCGCCACCGGCATCCGCTTCCCGGTCTCGTAGTAGCGGCGCCCGTGCCGCGCGGCGACCTTCTGCAGCTGCCAATGCACGCCGGTCGTGCGGTCGTCGTACACCTGGATCCGGTACATGCCCAGGTTGCGCGCGCCGGTGTCGGGATCCTGGGTCACCACGCAGGGCAGGGTGACGAAGCGGCCACCGTCCAACGGCCAACAACGCAGGATCGGGATGTTCAGCAATGTCGGCGGCCGCGTGTCCAAGGTCGCGGGATTCCGCCAGTCCGGCGCCGCCGGCCAGGGCTCGGTCCGCGAGGGCGGCGCGTCGAAACGGTGGACGACGTCCTTGCACCTGCCGGTCGAGACCGTCTTCGGACGCGCATGGCGCAGGTCCAGGGCAAGACCGAGCAGTTTCATCGCCTCCTTCATCGAGCCCGGCGGCTTCGCCTTCACCAGCCCGCCCAGCTCCGCGGCCACGGCGTCCACGGACGCCGCGCCCATGCTCATGGCCATGCGCTTCCAGGATCCCAGCGTGTTGATCGCCACGGGGAACGGGGACACCACGCCGTTGATCGTCGGCTTCTCGAAGAGCAGCGCCTTGCCGCCGCCCGGCTTCTTCATCTCCCGGTCGGCGATCTCCGTGATCTCCAGCTCGGTGGCGACGGGTTGGGGTATGCGTATCAGCTCGCCCGCCGCGTCGAGGTGTCGGATCCAGTCGCCGAAGGATTCAAAGGCCACGGGCACACCCTACCATCCTCGGACTCCGCGGCAAACGGCCGACGGACCGAGGGCCGTGCGGACTCAGTAGAACAGGAAGGGCCACCAGTTCCGCATGGGCCTTCCCTCGGAGTCGCGAGCCCGGTTGTCGAGTCCAGGGAAGTTCTGCCGCCAATACACGAGCCACGGGCCCATGCAGTCCGGGGCCAGCTTCCCGTAGGCCCGGAACCCGTCGCCGTTCCAAGGCTCCGGAACGCCTTCGCCACGCGGTCCACCCTCGCGCCAGCTCGCGATCGTGCTGAGCACCGGGTTGGTGTTGGCGAGGTCGTAGTGCTGCCGGGCGTTGGGCGGCCAGTGCGCGTTCCCACCGGCGACCACGTAGTTGCTCAACACGAGCGGGTCTCCCTTCCAGGGTCGCAGCACCGCGAGGTCCGGCTTCGGATACTCGATGATGCGTTCCCCGTAGCGCAGGGAGTAGAAGGACTGGAACGGGGTTCCCCATCGCGCCTTCAGGTCGAAACCCGCGAAGACCTCGAACTCCCGCTTCAACCACGGGATCGCACCGCACCGCGCCATCTCCTCGAAGCTGTGGCCCAGGCTCTCCAGGAAGCAGCCCGGACCCCGTGTCGTGTTCACGAAGCCGAGCCGCAGGCTCCGCCCGGTCCATCTCTGGTCCGGGTCGCCTCCGTTGCCGGCCTGCACCGGCGCCCCTTCGATTCGTCGGAACTCCTCGCCGTAGCGCGGCATCAGCCCGACGCACTCGAAGGCCCGGATCTTCCGGTCGTCGCCGTTCGACAGGATCCAGACCTCATGCACCTCGCCCCGGTCCACCAGTTCGTCGAGGCGCAGGAAGCGGCCGGGCCGTTCTGGATCCGCGACGCCGATCCGTTCCGCGAGGGCCTCGCCGAAGAAGGCGTTGTGGTCCACGTTGAAGCCTTCCGCGATTCCCGCCTTGAGCGGAAACGACGCGGCGTTCAGGCGGTCCTTCGGGGCGTCCGCCTCCCGCAGGTCCACGAACCGGGCCACCCGGTACCGCAGGAAGGCCGGCGCCGCGGGATCCTTGTACCCATGCCATCGGCTCGATTCGGCCACGCCATCGACGATGTTGGAGACCAGTGCCTCGAGACGGGCGCGCGGCGCGTGGTTGTCGAAGTTCAACACCAGCAGCCGGGGTTCCATGCGGCGGATGCGCGTGTGGTTCTCCATGAGCCAAGGGTCCCCGTTGGCGCGGCTGACGGAGTTGGGCCACACCGATGGTGAGACGTCCGTCGCCTGCAGCACTTCGGCAGGCCGGAGAAGGCACGCGAGCCAGAGGACCGGAATCATCGCGGAAAAACGCACGGCCGGAGCCTGCGGGCCCCGGCCGTCTTTGCCATTGGTGTGGGATGTTCGTTGTCCGTGGTCGGTTGTTCGTTGCCAGTTGCCAGTTGTCCGTGGGTGGCGCGCGCGGCGGCATTGATCCTACGTCCCCCTTCAACCCTTCAACTTCTCAACTTCTCAACCCCATTCACTCCCGAACGACCCGGAAGAAGCCGGCCGGGGCCGAGCTCTCGAACTCGACGCGCAGCGGTTGGGACGGATCCGCCGGTTCCCAGGGCGTCCACGCCTTCAGATCCTGAGAGAACTCGATGCGACCGCCCGACTTGCCAGCCGGCATCCGCAGCTCTAGCGCCCCGTCGCCGGTCCTCGCCCATCCCAGGCTCCGCGCCGTCTCGCTGTCGGCCCGGCGCGCCTCCGGGGCCGGTGACTCGTCGTCGAGGATCGTCACCAACCCGGATTGCCCGGCCACGCCGAAGTCCGCCCGTGTGATCTCGATCCGGAAGGCGCGGTCGCCCTGGGCCCGGTCATCTCCGTGGACCGCCACCTCGATGACGCCGTTGGTCTGGCCGGGCTGAAGTGTCAGCGTTCCCAACACCGGCGTGAAATCGCGGTTCACATATCGGTTTCCGTCGAAGCCGTCCTCGAGCGCCGTGCCCGCGACCGAGCGGTACTGGATCCACATGGGGAAGGCGTTGGTCTGGGGAATGGAGACCGGCACCCGGACGACCTGTGTTACACCGCTCTCCCGGACCGTGACGTCGCCGACGGCGACCCGGAACGAGTCCTGGTCGGTGATGCCGACGGCGATCGTGTGGGCCGCCACGTATTGGGGATTCGGATTCGGTCCCGGCACTTCCGATGGCACGTAAAGGAAGGCGTTCAGGACCTGGGAGATCTCGCCACGGATCGTCTCGACCGGCTCCGCCTCCGCGTCGTCCACGACCGGGATCTCGATGAAGACCTGCGTCTGTCCGGCGGGAATGCGGTAGAGGTAGCGGGTGGGCTGCCCGGCACGGTCGGGAAGCGCGTTGCCGGTGGTCGGCCTGAGGTAGTCGGATCCAAGCCGGGCTGTGCCTCCGACGACGCCGAAGGCGAACTCCACGTCCTGCACGGACGGGTGGGTCAGCGAGGCGCAGAAGACGATGTTGCTGACCGTCTGGATTCCGTAGCCGCCCGGTCCTTCCCAGGCGCCGCCGCCGACCAGGTAGATTCCCGGTCCATCGTCGTCGGTGATGTTCACCCGAGCCGTGCCGTCGCCGACGATGGTCGCGTTCACCGCGTTGGTGAGGAAGAGGCCGAACTGCTCGTCCAGTTCGTCCTCCCAGTCGCCGAAGACCTGGTTGGTCACGAAGGCCTGCACCTGTCCGGCGGGGATCACGACGAGGTTGGTGGCGGGAACGAAGTCCTGGGAACCCCAGTTGAGCGGGGCCACCGCGGTGCCGTTGAGGGTGCCGACGGCGACCCGGATGTCCTGCGGGCTGGGGGCGGAGAGCCAGACGCGGCTGAGGACCGGTGTGTTGCCCTGGGTGCGGGCCGGCCAGGATCCGCCCTCGACCACGGTGGTGTTGTCGATGCGGACCTGGGGTCCGTCGTTGTCGAGGATCCTCGTGGGGGTATCGTTCGAGCGGATGGTGGCGTTGACCGCCTGGGACAGGTTCAGAAGCACGGTCTCGTCGGCCTCGTCCAGCGCGTCGTCGACGGTCGGCGTCGAGAGGTTCGCGACCGTCTGGCCGGGAGCGAACTGCACGACCTGCCTCAGCGAGCGGAAGTCGGAGACCACGCGGGCCGTGCCGTTGACCGTCTGGGCCAGGACGGAGACCGGGAATGCGCTGGCGCGGGAGAGGCGGACCGTCCAGGTGGCCGGCGCACCTTCCTGTGCCGACGCGCCGACCACGTCGACCAGGAGATCCGGGGCGAGGGTCTCGAGGACCACGTTGGAGAGCTCGTAGCGGAAGCCCGTCCTGCCGCCGCGGGAGAAGTTGGCGCCGCGGACGATCCGTCCGACGGTGAGTCGGAGAGGGCTGTTGGCGCAGTCCTGGAGGAAGGCGTCCAACACCGCGCCTCCGTCGGCCGAAAGGTTGCCGCCCGCGCGGGCGAAGCGGAACGAGGAGACGATCGCGGACGCGGTGTCGTCCTGGAGGTTGGCCAAGGTGTTGTACTGCACCGTGAGGTCGAGCGGGATGTTGGCCGCGGTGCCGATGACCTCGCCTCCCCAGAGCAGGCTCAGCGAACCGCGGCGATAGCGGCGGAGCTCGACACGGTTGGTGGAATCGTAGGTCCAGTCGGCGCCCTGCCGGTCGTTGCCGAGGTCCATGCGGTCGAGCCGGATCGAGAGCTGCTGGACCGCCCCGACGGGACGCTGTGCGAGCCAGCGGGAGAGGGCCGGGAAACCGGCCGGGTTCCCGGTCGGACGCAGGGCGGTGGTCGAACCGGCGGTCAGGTTTCCGAAGCCGGGCCAGGCGAGGTGGTAGTCGGCGTACACGTTCACGCCGAAGAGCCCGCGGAGCCAGGTGAGTTCGTGGCCGGTGCGTTGGGCTTCCGGACCGCCCGCGGAGGTGCGGTTCCATCCCACCACCCCCTCGGCGTTGGGGCTGCCGCGGAAACCGATCTGGTCGGCGAGCGAAGCCGGAAGCAGGGCCGTCGCCGCGAGGACGACGCATTGCAGTGGGCGGGAGAGGAACCGTCGGAATGCTGGAATTGTCATACGGGACGGGCTTCAAGCAGCCCCGTGCCCGTTCTCGCGGTTGTCGCCTCCGGAATTGTACGGAGGTCGGATGATCCCGGCCCATCGTCCGTGGCCAGTGGTCCGTTGTGGGCCGCCGGTTCCACTCCCGATGTCACCTCGCGCCCCTTCAGCCCTTCAGCCTCTCTGCTCCCTGCTCCCTGCTCTCCGCTCCACAACCTGTTCACCCCTCCGCCAACGGCTCCAGCGGGGTCCGTTTCCACTCCCGCAACCGACGCAGTTCATCCAGCACCGCCAACCGCTCTTCGTCGAGCAGCGCCGGGTCGGCCAGGCGGCCGTTGTTGAGCGCGATCTGACGATCCGCCCAGCCGTCCCGCAACCGCCTCACCAGGTCGAGCAGACCCCGCTCCGGCTCCGGGATCTCGCGCTGCTCGGTCGCGGCCTCGGTGATCAGGCCTTGGGCGAAGCCGTCGCCCTCGAAGCGCCCCAGGAGACCCGGGATGTCCCCGCCGGTCTGGAAGTGCACCGCGAGGATCCGCTGGACGGCGGGATTCACCACCCAGTCCGGATCCAGGTAGGCCGTCGCCGCGTCCCGCAGTTCCGGCGTCAGCAGGATGTACTTCAACAGCCACAGCTCGTTGGTCGACGGCCGGGTCGGCGGCGGGGCGTGGACCGCGTCCAGGACGTCGTCCGGCGGTTCGTCGGGATTCGGGACCGGTTCCGCCCGGCGTGGCCTCTGGGCCGACTCGTGGCGCTTGAACTCCGTCCGCACCGACCCGACGTCCACGCCCAGACGCTGGGCCGTGCGCTGCGCGTAGGTGTCCACCAGCACCGCGTTGCCGGTCTTCCGGGTCGATTCCGCCATCGAGCGAAGTACCACCAGCCGGCCGCGGTCCGAGGACGTGT
>CAMASJ010000013.1 GCA_945860685.1 Akkermansia muciniphila | reverse complement strand
CAACATCCAGCAGCAGGGCGGCATCGCGAAGACGGTCGAGGATGCGGTTCGGGCCGTGGCGGGGCTGCTTCCCGCGGTGTCGGCACAGAAGCGGACGGAGCAGCCGCTCAGCCGGCTCCACGTCGCGCTGAACTGCGGCGGGTCCGACGGGAACAGCGGCATCACGGCCAATCCCGCCCTGGGATTCGCCTCGGACCTCCTGGTCCGACACGGCGCGACCACGGTGTTGGCGGAGACGCCGGAGATCTACGGGGCGGAGCATCTGCTCACCCGCCGTGCGGTCAGCCGGGAGGTCGCCGATGCGTTGCTGTCCATGGTCCGCTGGTGGGAGGAACACGCTCGGATCCACGGCGCCTCGATCAGCAACAACCCCTCCGCGGGGAACAAGGAGGGCGGCCTCACGACGATCTTCGAGAAGAGCCTCGGCGCGGTGGCCAAGGGAGGGCAGGCGCCGTTGATGGCCGTCCTGCCCTACGCCGGGACGGTCGTCGGACCCGGGTTCTGCTTCATGGACACCCCGGGCTACGATCCGGTGAGCATGACCGGACTCGTGACGGGCGGATGCAACGTCGGCGTGTTCACCACCGGCCGCGGCAGCGTGTACGGCTGCAAGCCGGCGCCGTGCATCAAGATCTCCACCCACACCCCGCTCTACCGGTGGATGACCGACGACATGGACCTGAACGCCGGCACGATCCTCGATGGGGAGGAGACGGTGGAACAGGTCGGCCTGCGGATCTTCGAGACGATTCTGGAAACCGCCTCGGGCCGACGCACGAAGAGCGAGGCGGCCGGCATCGGCGACGAGGAGTTCGCCCCGTGGCAGCCGGGGCCGGTGTTCTGAGGGGCTGTGGTGGTTGAGGCGATGAACGGTTGAAGGGGATGGGACAGGTCCGCTGCCCGTGTGGAACTTCCCTCCTCAGCGGCTGCGGCTGCGGCTGCGGCCCATGAGGCGGCGCAGTTCCTCCGGCGTGACCACGCCGTCGTGGTCGGCGTCGGCGGCTTCGAACTGCTGCTTCGAGGGCGACTCGTCGGCCGTGATCTTGCCGTCCTTGTTGCGGTCGAGACGACGGAACAACGCCGAGCCGTCGCGGACGGCCGCCTCCAGCGTCGCGCCGCTTTCGCCGGGCTTCGCCTCGGGGATGAAGTACTCGAAGTACCCGATCATCATCTCCTCGTCGGTCTGCTCTCCCCACGTCACCCTCTGGTTCGGATTCGGGTTCGCCGGATTGCCGGAGCTGTTGTCGTAGCGCGCCGTCCCATGGAGCACGGCCCCCGTCGGCACGTCCAGCGGCTCCGCCAACCGGTACAGCAGCTGCCAGTTGAAATCGTAGCGCGGCACGTCGAGCAGCGTGCGGGATTTGCCACCCGGCAGGTCGAGGTCGTAGCGGTACGCCTTCCCGCGCACGTGCATGTGCGGCATGAACGACAGGATCTTCGCGTCCACCGGCACGGTGATCTTCCCCTTCGAGACGTAGTGCGGGTCGTTCGGCGGGATGTCCAGCTTGGCGGCGACTCCGGCCACCCGGATCTCGTGCTTCGGCGGTTCCTTGGCGAAGACGAGTCCCAACGCGGACTGGTCCTCGGTCGCCTTTCCGTTCGGCGTGTAGTGCAGCTGGAAGTGGAGGGTGGAGCCCTTCGGAAGGAACTTCGCGAAGCCCGGCGGATAGCCGATGCCACCGGTCCCCGGCGCGTAGGCCGCAAGGTAGTTGCCGCCGGCGACGTCCCCGCGGCGCTTCTTGTCGGCCTCGCTCTCGTTCGGCGGGATCACGAAGACGAGGACGTGATGCACCACCTCCCGCGCGGTCGGCCGCACCTCGAACGCCTGGATCCAGCGGTCGCCGTCGAAGTCGGTCTTCACGTGCACGTTCTGGTAGTCCATGACGCCGGACTCCTTCACCGCGATGGGCTTGGGGATGCGGATGACCGCGTCCGGCTTGCCGATCGCCCAGCCGTCGGGGTAGGTGCGCGGACGGGGCGTCAACTTCGGGTCTCCCTCGGCCTTGGAACCCGAAAGCCATGCGATCAGGTCGGCCTTGTCCGCCTCGGGCAGGCTGCGGTCGTTGGCCCAGGGGCTGGAGCCGGAATGGATCGGCGCGGCGAACCACGGCGGCATCGCGCCGCGTTCCACCTGCTTCCGGATCATCCCGGCGTGCGCCACGGCATCGGCCATCGACTCCAGCGGGAACGGCCCCACGCCGCCGTCACGATGGCATCCGGTGCAGTGGGTCTGGAGGATCCGGGAGATGCGGTTGTGGAAGGTGGGCTTGGCCTCGGTCGCGATGGGGCCGGCGTGGTCCAGGCTGCAACCCGGGGCCGTTGTGGCCGCGACGTTAGGAAGCCCGCCGGCCAACACCGCGTCCAAGGCGCCGGCCACGTACCGTTCCCGCGGTTCCGGCCGGGAGTAGCCAACCCCATACTGGTCGTCGACGGCGCCCCGGTAGACCACCGTTCCGGTCGCATCGAGGACGTAGGCCTCCGCCGTTGTCCGGGCTCCCAAGGCCTTCGCGGCCTTACCCTGGGTGTCCTTCACGTAGGAGCCCTTCAGCCCGTGGCGCTGGACCATCTCCTTGGCCGCGGCCGCGGTGTCGGTGTCCACCGGGTTCACGTACACGAAACGGACGCCCTTCGCCGCGTACTCCTTCTCCAGGGCCGCAAGGGTCGGTCCGTACTTCCGGGTGACCGGGCAGCTCGTGCTGGTGAAGGCAATGACCGTGGCCTTGGCCCCGTCGAGGGCGTCGGACCGGAAACGCGGTCCGCTCAAGGACTTGAGGTCGAGGGACGGAACACGCCGACCCACGCCGAGTTCGATGGCCGGGACGATCCGGGCGGCGTCGCTCAGCGGAGCCGTGGATGCGGCCTCGCCGGCAGATTCGGCCGCTGCCGCGGAACCCATCAACGCGAGGGCTCCGGCAAGGGAAAGGGTGAGGGAGCGGATCCGCCGGCGGCGGTCCGAGGGAATCGGCTGGAGATTGGAGGCCATGGGGTCCGGACTTTCAGGAGACCTTGTGGCTTCCGGTGTCCGGCGTCCATCCGACTAAAGGAGCAGACGGATGTTCATACGGATTTGTGTGCTGGCGCCCTCTGCCGTCCGCATCACGCCAACAACGCCTGCACGACGTTCCCGTGCACGTCCGTGAGCCGATAGTCGCGTCCGCCGTGGCGGAAGGTCAGCTTCTCGTGGTCCATGCCGAGCAGGTGCAGGATGGTGGCGTGGAAATCGTGCACGTGGACCCGGTTCTCGGCCACGGTGGCGCCGATCTCGTCGGTGCTCCCGTACACCGATCCCGCCCGCACGCCCGCCCCGGCCAGCCACGAGGAGAAGCACGCGCTGTGGTGGCCGCGGCCCTTCTCGCCGTCGACTCCGGGCGTGCGGCCGAACTCCGTGGTCCAGACCACCATCGTGTCCTCCAGCATCCCGCGCCGCTTGAGGTCGCGCAGCAGGCCGGCCACCGGCTGGTCCAGGTTCCGGGCGTGCTGCGCGTGCTCGGCCATGTCGCCGTGCTGGTCCCAGTTGTGGCTCGACGAACCGTCCACCAATTCGATGAAACGCACGCCCCGCTCCGCCAACCGCCGGGCCACGAGGCAGGGCCAGCCGAAGCCGTCCGTCTGCCCGCGTCGCATCCCGTAGAGTGCCAGCGTGTCGTCGGACTCCTTCGAGAGGTCGAAGACGTCCCGCGCGTCCGTCTGCATTCGGAAAGCGGTCTCGAAGGTGCGGATCCGCGCCGCCAGCTCGGCGTCGTTGCCGCGGGCCTTGAGATGGCCCCGGTCCAGGGCGCCGGCCAGCCCCAGCTCCATCTCCTGCAGGCCCGAACGGACCGTCCGGCGGTCGAGGTTCGCGATCGGCTCGCTCCCGGGCACCACGCGGACGCCCTGGTGGTAGGCGGGCAGGAAATCGTTGTTGAAGATCTGCGTCCCCGCGTACGGCGATCCCGCCGAGATGGCCACGAAGGACGGCAGGTTCGCGTTCAGCGTCCCGAGTCCGTAGCTGATCCAGGAGCCGATGCTCGGCCGCGAGAAGAAGAACGAACCCGTGTGGATGCCCAGCGTCGCCTGGTAGTGCTCGTTGTCCTCGCCCTTCATCGAACGGATGAGGCAGACGTCGTCCATGCACTCCCGGAGGTGGGGGAAGAGGTCGCTCACCATCGTTCCGCAACGCCCGCCGGGTCGGAACTGCCAGCCGGGCCGCAGGAGCCGCCGCTGCTGGTTGGAAAGCCCGCCCCCGATGCCGACCGTCTTGCCGTCCGCCTCGAACAGCTTCGGCTTCGGGTCGAAGGTGTCCATGTGGGACACGCCGCCGTTGGAGAAGATGAAGATCACCCGGCTGGCCTTGCCGCGGAACAGGGGCGGCTTCGGAGACAGGGGATCCCCCTGTGCGTCGGGCGCGTCGGCGCGAAGCAGGTGGGAGACGAGTCCCGGCAGGAGCAGCGAGGCGCCGACCAGGGAGCGGAGGGTCTCGCGGCGGGTCGTCTGGAGGGGTTTGCTCATCGCGGGTTCAGTCGAGTTGGGCGAATTCGTTGAGTCGGAAGAGCACCCGGGCGAACGCGCGCCACGCCTCCGCCTCGGAATCCGTTTCCCCGACGCTCCGTTCCCGGGCCGACTTCAGGAAGGCGAGGCTCTTCTCCGTCTCGTCCCCGACGGGACTCCGTCCCAAGGCGAGGCGGAACCCTTCGCGGACCCGGTCGGTGTCGGAGGCGCGCATGCTGCGGAGCCTGCCTGCGAAGAGGTCGGCCTGTCCGTGGACGAACGGGTCGTTGAGCAGGAACAGCGCCTGGAGCGGTGTGGTGCTGGTGGTCCTCCGGCCGGTGCTGGTCGAGGGGTCGGCGCCGTCGAAGATCGCGAGGTACGGATGCCTTTGGATCCGCTGCGTCATGAGGTACACGCTGCGGCTGCGGGTTTCGAATACCGCGCGGAAGGGGTTGTGCTGGGTGAACTTCCAGTCCGACGGCTTCGGGAAGGGATGCGGCCCACGCGGCGCCGGTTCCAGGTTTCCGCCGAGCACCAGCAGCGTGTCGCGCAGGGACTCCGCGTCGAGCCGCCGGCGCGGGAAGCGTCCCAGCAGTTCGTTGGTGGGATCCTTCAGCGACTGTTCCTCCGTCACCGCCGATGACTGCCGGTAGGCGCGGGAAAGGAGGATGCGCCGGTGCAGCGCCTTCACCGACCAGCCGTCCTCCCTGAACCGTGACGCCAACCAGTCGAGCAGCTCCGGATGCGTCGGGGCGCGTCCCTGGCGTCCGAAGTCGTTCGGCGTCGCGACCAACCCGCGGCCGAAGTGGTGTTGCCAGACGCGGTTGACCATCACCCGCGCGGTCAGCGGGTTGGTGGGTGCGACGATCCAGTCGGCGAGCTCGGCGCGGCCGCTTCCCCGGGTGGCGTCCGCCAGGGTCGATCCTCCCAGGACGGTGAGGAAACGCCTTGGAACGACACCTCCCGGCCGCGCGGGATCCCCCTTGATCTGGATCACCGCGTCGGAGGCCTTCGGCTTGTCGGCGACCGCGTACGCGAGTCCGAAGGGCAGTCCCCGGTCCACATGCGCACGCACCGCCGCCTCGGCCTCCTGGATCCGCTTCTCCGCTGCGGCCTTCTCCCCGGCGGCGACCGACTTCAATTCCTCGCGGAGCTTCTGCGCGGCCTTCTCCAGCCGGCGTTTCTCCTCGTCGTGTCTGCGGCGCGCCTCCTCCATCTCCTCCCGGCGCTCCGGTTCCACAAGTGGCACAAGGTCGCGTTGGCGCTGGTCCAGCTCGATTCCGGGCCACGGGTACCGCGTGCTGTCGAAGATCCCGTACAGCGCGTAGTAGTCCGAGGTCGGGATCGGATCGAACTTGTGGTCGTGGCAGCGCGCACAATTGATGGTGAGGCCGAGGAAGGCCTTCCCCAGGTTGTCGAGCGTGTCCTCGATGGTCAGGTGCTGCGGGTAGTCGTCCACGCGCGAACCGAATCGACGCGCGTTCGCGATCCATCCGGTGGCGATGATCCGTTGGTGGTCCGTCTCCGCGCGTCCGGTCTGCAACAGGTCCCCCGCGAGCTGCTGCCGCACGAACTCGTCGAAGGGCAGGTCCCGGTTGAAGGCGTCGATCACCCAATCCCTGTACCAGCGCATCTGCGGGATCGGGAAGTCGGAGTTGTCGCCCGCGGTGTCGGCGTAGCGGACGACGTCCAGCCAATGCCGCCCCCAGCGTTCCCCGTACGCCGGCGAGGCCAGCAGTCGGTCCACGGCGCGCTCCCATGCACCGGCGTCGGTGTCGGCGAGGAAGGCGTCGATCTCGGAGGGGGTCGGCGGAAGTCCGGTGAGGTCGAAGGTGAGCCGCCGCAGCAGGACCGCCCGGTCCGCCTCCGCCGACGGCGCGAGCCCGGACTGTTCGAGCCGGGCCAGAAGGAACCGGTCGATGGCGCCGGCCGGCCACGCGGCGTCATCCACCGACGGCGGCTTCGGGTCCGACACCGGACGGAACGCCCACCAGTCCTTCGCCGATTTCCAGTCGATCCCGGAGCGGTTTGCCGCCGCGGCCACGGTGTCCTCGGTCCTGGGATCCGGCGCGCCCATGCCGATCCAAGCGACCAGATCGGACACGGCCGCGTCCGGGATCCGCCGGCGCGGAGGCATGGCAAGGTCGGGGTCCTCGTGTCGGACCGCACGCACCAGCAGGCTCGAGTCGGGGCTCGCCGGATTCATCAGCGGTCCGGAGTCGCCGCCCTTGCGCACGCCGGCCTTCGAGTCGAGCAGCAGTCCGCCCTTCAGCTTCGTCGCCCCGGCGCTGTGGCACTCGTGGCAGTGCTCCACGAACACCGGCCGTATGCGGCTCTCGAAGAAGGCGAACTGCTCCGCCGTGGGATCGTCGTTGAACACGGGCTTGTACGGGTCCGGCACAGCGCCGTCTCCGGACCACACCTCGAGTCCGGAGAGGTTCGCCGCTCCGTGGTTCGGCGCCTTGGCGAGCAGACGCAGTTGTCCGTCCTCGATCCGCACCGGCCAGGGACCGAGTCGTTTCCACGAACCGGCCAGGCCGCTGTGGAACTTCTCGGCCACCACCCGGTCGTTCACCACCAGGTCGAACTGTTCCGACTGCGTGTCCTCCCACACATGCACGAACACCTGGTAGTCGCCCGTCGGTACGCCGGTCATCTCCAGCTCCACACGGCTTCCCCAGACGCTGCTGCGGATCATCTCCGCGCGCCGGGGATCGGTCGCGGGCCGCAACGGAACCGATTGGTTCTCGAAGCGGTTGCCCTTCGCAGTGAAGGCCGGGGCGTTGCTGCCTTCCCACTTCCGGCCGTCCAGGACCAGCTCGGGACCGTTCAGGTTCAACGCACGGTACAGGGTCGCCTCCGCGCCGCGGACGACCGCCGTGGCGGCGGCCAGACAGCACGCCCAGCGGGCCAGACGGGAGGTTCTCCGGGCGAAGGGACTCATCGGGGATGGCGTGATCCTCCGGTGTCCTGCGCCGGGGCTCAAGGTTCGAGACGCCGGAGGTGCGACTTGCACCGGCGCCGGGACGTGTTGTGTTGGGGCGTGATCCGATCCCCATCCCCGACCGTCTTCGAACGCTCCGTCCTCATCGCGGCGCCGGTGGAACGGGTTTTCGGCTTCCACCTCGATCCGGACAACCTGCGGCACCTGAATCCCCCAGGGGTCCGGACCCTCCGGCTGGAAGTCGACCGTCCGGTGCGCCCCGGATCGAAGGTGACGGTCTCACTCCGGCTCTTCGGCTTGCTGCGGCAGGACTGGGTCGTTGCGATCGCCGAGGTCGAGGACGGTCGGCGCCTCGTCGATGTCGCTGTGTCGGGCCCCTTCGCGTCGTGGCGTCACGAGCACCGCATGGAGCCCGTTCCCGGCGGCACGCGGCTGACGGACCGGATCGAGTTCGTCGCGAAGGGCGGTCCGCTGTTGGGCTCGATCGGTGCCCTTCTATGGCGTCCCCAGTTGGCGTTCCTCTTCTGGTGGCGGCACCGGGTCACCCGAGGTCTGATTGAGGCGGCCTCGGAACGGTGAGCGATGTCGAGGAACGGACGTGGTCGTGTCCGAAGTGGAGGTCCAACCGCGGATCCCGGTTGGCGGTCCTCAGGAGCTTTGGCCAGTGCTCCTCCGCGATGACGCAGAAGAGGATTCCGAGCGCGTAGGCGACGAGGTCGAGCCAGGCGAAGGTCGAGCCGAGGACGAGGTGGCCGGGGGTGGTCGCGCGGATCCGGAGGATCCAGTCCGCACGATAGAGCTGGCTCGACTCGATGACGCAGCAGAAGGCGAAAGCCCGGATGGCCAGGACGGACTTTGGTGCCCGGCGCCAGACGAGCGCCGCCATCCAGAAGACCATTTGTGCCCACAGGACATCTCCCGGGTACTTGCCGAGAAGATCGGGAACAAGAGCCGGGAAGCGTCTCGATGCGAGGCCGGCCGCGATGGTGAGGCCGATGGTGAGGCTCAGCCGAAGACGTGAACGTCCCCTCAGCCAGTGCTTCTTTCGGCCGCCTTCGCCTCCGGAATTGGAATTCGTCGTGTCCATCGGAAACCTCTCACCAATCCCCGAGGGCGCATGAGCCCACACCTTGGGGTGCCCTGGCTGGGCCGACCCATCGGCCGCGCCGGATGCAGGAACCAGAATGGCAGGCCGTCGGATTCTGTCGCCCCGGTGTTTCCCGGTTTCTGGATGCCCATGCCCTCCCCGCGGTCCAGCCGACCGTCGCCGCTTCTTAATCCCACCTTAATGATTCTTCGGGGTCGGGACATCACGGCTTAACCGCCTCCGGGCTTCTTGGCGCCCGTCGTTCCAACCCGTTGATGCCATGAAACCCCTGCTCCTGTCCCTGACCGCGCCGCTGGCCGTCTCGCCGCTGCTCCTGCTGCTGCCGTCCGCGGTGCTCGCTGCCGATCCCCGGACGAACTCCTGGGATGCCGTCGCCTCCTCCCACTACGCACGGATCTACCAGACCCCTGCCGAACAGTCGTCCGGAACCGCCAAGGCCACCTGGTCCAACGGCTCGCAGACCCAGACGTCGCCCGCCTACGCCGGTGTCCAGGAGGTCTCGGTCTCCACCGACTGGGTCTATGTTCGGACCACCGGGTTGGGTGGCCATGTCATGGGCCCGTGGCTCAATGGCAACTTCCCCAACCTACCGACCAACCGGAAGACCCTCTTCCGGATCCCTCGCACACCCGCGGTGCCGTCGACACCCGCGCTCACCGGACTCGGCTCGGTGGGGATCTTCGTGGACGGCGTGGCGATGTTCGACAGCCGCGACGCCTTTTCTTGGAACGGCACGGCCGAAGGCAATGGGACCGGCTTCTGGAACCGCGAAGCCTACGTGAACGAGGGCGCGACCTTCGATCCCGCCTTCGCCCATCAGGAAAACACCGGCACCTACCACTACCACGCCAGCCCGATCGCCCTGCGCCACCGCCTCGGCGACCATGTCGACTTCGACGCGACGACCCGCACCTACCGTGAGTCGTCGGCTCCGGTGACCCGCCATTCGCCGATCCTCGGCTGGGTGCAGGACGGCTTCCCGATCTACGGTCCCTACGGCTATTCCAACGCCACCAACGCCACGTCGGGACTGCGCAGGATGCTTTCCGGATACCAGCTGCGCAACGGCCAGCGTGGCACCGACAACCTGGCCACCGCTGGCCGGACCGCCATCCCGTCCTGGGCCCGTCGCATCTATGGTACCACCGGCAACCAGACCGGTCCCGCCGTTTCGACCCAGTACCCGCTCGGACGCTACATGGAGGACAACGCCTTCCTCGGCGACCTTGTGGACCCGTCCACCGGCCAGCCTTTCGTCGCCGGCGTCGACTACGACCTCGACGAGGACAACGGCCGCTGGTGCGTCACGCCGGAGTTCCCGGATGGCACCTACGCCTACTTCGTCTCCATTGCCGCGGACGGCACGCCGGCGTTCCCCTACAACATCGGCCGGGCCTTCCACGGAACGCCCGCCGGCGGCGCCGTCACCGCCATCAACGAGACGGTGACCACCCGGGTCGTCGGAGGACCGGACCAACCGGTGACACTCTCGAAGCCCGCCGTCACGGGCGGTTCCGTGACGCTGGTTTGGAACGCCGCGGAAGGCGGCTCCTACCAGGTCGAGTCGTCGACCAACCTCTCGAACTGGTCCACGAACGCCATCGGGGTCCTCGCCGCCGAAGGCCGGCTCTCGCAGACCGTCGCCGGGGAGGCGGCCCAGTCGCTCTACCGTATCCGCCGCACCGCGCTGGCCACCTACGATCCGGCCACCGGGACCGCCACGGGCGGCGGTGGCGGCAACAACGGCGGCGGCGGTGCCAATCCGCCCCTCACTTCCGTGGCCCCCTCCTTGGGCGATCGCGGGACCACGGTCACGCTCACGCTGACGCTGGGTGGAATGGCTCCACCGGCCAACATGGTCCCGACCGCGGTCCGCGTGGGAACCTTTTCCGGGACGAACCTCCGTCGTGCCAGCAACACCGCGGTCACCGCCACCCTCGTCATCCCAGCCACCGCCACCCCGGGCGCACTCGACGTCGCCGTGGAGTTCCCCGGACCGCCCAACATGGGCACGGTGTCCTTCACCTTGGCCGGCGGATTCACCGTGCGCTGATCCCTCCGATGTCCGGGATCTTCAAATCCATCGTCCGACGCCTCCGGGGTCTGTTGTGGACCGGGTTGCTTCTCGCGCTCGCGGGTGGCGTCGCACCCCTCGTGCAGGCTGAGGAACTTGAGGTCCGAGTCCAGGCGGTGTCGGGGAGCGCGCCGCTGAAGCTCGACGACACCGTCCTCACCAACGCCGTCGGCGAACGTGTCACGGTGGGGCGGTTGGACTTCCTGCTGTCGGACTTCCGGTTCGTGCTGCAGGACGGCTCGGAGCGGTCTTCGGGAACCCGCGCCGCCTACGTCGGCGTCGGCCGGGGGCGCGATGGCTTCGTCCTGAAGGACCTTCCCGTGGAGAAGGTCCGCGCGGTCCGGTTCCGGGTCGGACTCCGCCCGGAACTGGACCGCATCGCCGTGGATGCGTTGGCCCCCGACGATCCCCTCAATCCGCTGGTGAACGGTCTCCATTGGGGATGGCTTGGCGGCTTCGTCTTCCTCGCCCTCGAGGGCAACGGCCGAGACGGGGCCGGCGTCGAGGGCGGTTTCTCCTTCCATCTGGCCGGTGCCGCCCTGGAGATGCCGGTGGAACTGCCGCTCAGCCGCAGGCCGGGCGATGCCAGCGTGTGGGTATTGGATGTTGGACGGATGCTGCTCGAGGTGCCTGCGGCCCGGCTTGGATCCTCGAGCCATTCGCGCACCGGGGACCGCCTCGCCGCCGACCTCGCCGCCGCTGCGGCGCGGGCCTTCCGTGTCGAGCTGCCGCGGGTGGCGTCGCTTCCGGCTGCGCTTCCCGTCCCCGCTTCGGAAGCCGCCGCGTCATTGGGCTCCGGAACCACCCCGTGGCGGTTCCAGGTGCCTGCCGGCTTCACGATCCCCGCCTTGCCTCGGGACAATCCGCTGACCGTGGAAGGGGTGGAGCTGGGACGTCGGCTGTTCCAGGAACCGCTGCTCTCGGTCAACGGAAGCCAGAGCTGCGCGTCCTGCCATGACGGTGCGGCCGCGTTCGTGGATGCCGGACGTCGGTTCAGCCGCGGGGCGGAAGGCGTCGAGGGCGACCGCAACGCGATGCCGCTCGCGAACCTGGCATGGCAGGCGCCGTACTTCTGGGACGGACGGGCGAAGACCCTCCGCGAGCAGGTCCTGATGCCGCTCGAGAATCCGGTGGAGATGCACGAGACGCCAACCAACGTCGTGCGCAAGCTGACCGAGGCCGGATACGGGGCGTCCTTCGGGGCCGCGTTCGGTCCGGGTGGAGTGACGGTGGACCGCTTGGCCCGGGCGTTGGAGCAGTTCCTGTTGGTGCAGGTTTCCGGCGACTCGAAGTTCGACCGGGTGGCTCGGGGCGACGACGGCTTCACGGCGGTGGAACAGCGGGGATTCGAACTCTTCTTCACCGAACACGATCCGCGCCGCGGTCAATACGGTGCGGACTGCTTCCATTGTCATGGCGGCCCGCTGTTCACCGACTCGGCCTTCCACAACAACGGGCTCGATGCGGAGGGGAAGGGGAACGACGAAGGCCGCGCGCGGGTGACGGGAAACGGGGCCGACCGTGGGCGTTTCCGGACGCCGTCGCTGCGGAACGTGGCGAAGACGGCGCCGTACATGCACGACGGGCGTTTCGTGACGCTCGAAGAAGCGGTGGCGCACTACTGCGGCGGCGTGAAGCGCGCGCCGAACCTCGACCCGAACCTCGCCAAGCACCCGGACGGCGGCGTGGGACTCGACCTGGCGGACCAGCAGGCCCTCGTCGCGTTCCTGCGGACGCTGAGCGACCCGCAGTAGCGCGCGGGCCGGCAGTGTCACGCGGAGACGCGGAGTTCGCGGCGAGGGAAGTGGGGCGGATCACCGGGCGTCGCTGCATCACCCTCTCCGCGCACACCGCGTCTCCGCGTGACCCATCTGCTCCGCATTTTTGCGGCTGTCGCGTGTCGCCGGCCTCGGGCATGGAAGGGGCATGCACCCGTCGCTCCGCCTCCTTTCCGTCCTTGGCTTGGTCGGCGCCCTCGCCGTGGAAGCCGCCAACTGGCCCGAGTTCCGCGGCCCTGACCACCAGGGCGTGTCCAAGGACCGTGGTTTCCCGGTCTCCTGGAACGCCACGAACGGCGTGCTCTGGAAGGCGGAGGTCCCCGGCGAGGGATGGTCCACGCCGGCGGTGTGGGGCAAGCGGGTGTTCGTGACCACGACGACCGCCTCCGGCGCGGCGTGCCATGTGCTCGCCCTCGACGCGAAGTCGGGGAAGGTCCTTTGGGACCGCGAGGTCTTCCAGCAGGTGCCGCGTCGCAAGGAGGGCCGCAATTCCTACGCGACGCCGTCTCCGTGCACCGACGGCAAGCGGGTGTACGCCGTGTTCGGCGACGGCAGCGCCGTGGCGCTCGACTTCCAGGGACGCGCGGTGTGGACGAACCGTTCGATGGAGTTCTACAGCCAGCACGGCCTGGGTTCCTCGCCGATCCTCGTGGACGGCCTGATGGTCATGGCCCGCGACGGCAGCAGCGACGGCGCGGACAAGAAGGTGGGATGGCAGACGCCATGGGAAAGCTCCTATGTGGTCGCGCTGGACGCGAAGACCGGCCGTGAACGTTGGCGTACCGGCCGGGGTCTTTCGCGCATCTCCCATGGCACGCCGACGCTGGCCACCGCGGATGGCCGCAAGGTGGTGGTGACCGAGGCGGGGGACGTGGTGCAGGGCTTCGACCTGCTGACCGGCAAGCTGCTGTGGACCGACCGCGTCCCCGGCGAAGGCAAGGTGCCGTCGCCGATCGTCGCGGACGGCCTGGTGTTCGCCTCGGGCGGTTGGGGCGGTCGTGAGTCGATCCAGGCGTTCCCGTTGGCGTCCGCCGAAGGCGTCTCCAACACGCGCCGGATCTGGGAGCAGAAGCGCGGCAATCCGAAGGTGCCCTCGATGATCACGCTGGGCGGCCGGATCTATTCCGTGACCGACGCGGGCATGGCCACGGCGTTGGACGCGAAGACGGGCGAGGTCCTCTGGCAGGAGCGGATCGGCGGCAACCACAGCGCCTCGCCCGTGTCCGCGGAGGGGCGGATCTACTTCTTCGGCGACAACGCGGAGACGACGGTCCTGGAAGCCGGCCCGCAGTTCCGGGTGCTTTCGCGGAATCCGCTGGAAGGGAAGGTCCAGGCGTCACCGGCCCTGGCCGACGGCCGGATCTATCTCCGCACCGACCGGCATCTCTACTGCGTCGGGAAGCGTTGAGGGCAGGGAGCGGGACGGGGAGGAGGGGCACGCGGAGGCGCTGAGGCCGCGGAGGAACGGATGCTCGATTCGAGGAACACGGGAAACCGCCGGTTCCCCTCCGCGCTCTCCGTACCTCCGCGTGCCGGATCCCCTCGGCTCCCGGTTCCCGGTCGCGGTTCCATACGAGTTCGATTGAGTCTCCTGGGGGAATTCGACTTCGATCCGGGCATGTCGTCCTGCATCTCCCGGCGTCCCTCGCGCGTCTTCGCCGGCTGGGGTCTCGCCCTCGGCCTGTCCGCCGGCGTCCTCGTCCACTCGGCGCGGCCGGATGCGGATTGGCCCTCGTATCTTGGGGACAAGGGCGTGAGCCACCATTCGACGTTGCGACAGATCTCGCCGCGCAACGTCTCGGGGCTCAAGGTGGCCTGGACCTACCGCGCGGGCGGTGCGGATCCGTCGAACCGCTCGCAGATCCAGTGCAACCCGCTGGTGGTCGGAGGGGTCCTTTTCGGCACCACGCCCGACCTCGCGGTCTTCGCGCTGGACGCCGACACCGGCCGGGAGCGTTGGAGGTTCGATCCGGCTGCGTCCGGCTTCAGCAAGGCCGGCGTGAACCGCGGACTCAGCCATTGGGCCTCGGGTTCCGAGCGACGGCTGTTCTATGCCAACGACCACTTCCTCCATGCGTTGGATCCGGTGACCGGGAAGCCGGTTCCGTCCTTCGGCAAGGACGGCGTCGTGGACCTGAAGGACGGCCTGGGTCGCGACGTGAAGTCGCTTGCGCTCCAGTGCACGACACCGGGCGTGGTCTTCGGAGACCTGCTGATCCTCGGGATGCGCCTCGGCGAAGGGCCGGCACCCGCGGCACCGGGCCACATCCGCGCCTACGACGTCCGCACGGGGAAGCTGGTTTGGCGCTTCAACACCATCCCGCAACCCGGCGAGGAGGGTTACGACACGTGGCCGCCGGACGCGTGGAAGCACATCGGCGGGGCGAACGTCTGGGCCGGGTTCTCCTTGGACGAGGCGCGTGGGATCGTGTTCTGCCCGACGGGTTCCGCTGCGTTCGACTTCTGGGGCGGCAACCGCATCGGACAGGACCTGTTCGCGAACTGCCTCATCGCCCTCGACGCCCTCACGGGACGTCGCCTGTGGCATCGCCAGCTCGTCCACCACGACCTCTGGGACCGCGACCTGCCGGCACCGCCGAACCTCATCACGGTCCGTCGCGACGGCCGCCGCATCGATGCGGTGGCACAGGTGACCAAGTCGGGACACCTGTTCGTCTTCGACAGGGCCACGGGCGAGCCGGTGTTCCCGATCCGCGAGGTGCCGGTGCCGTCGTCGGACATCCCGGGGGAATCCGCCTGGCCGACGCAGCCGGTCCCGGAGAAGCCGGAACCCTTCTCGCGACAGGTGTTCGACGCGACGCAGATCACGGACATCTCGCCGGAGTCGCACAGGACGGTGATGGAGAAGTTCGTCCGGATCCGTCCGCACGTGCCGTACCTGCCGCCGAGCCGGGAAGGGACGGTGGTGTTCCCCGGGTTCGACGGCGGCGCGGAATGGGGCGGGGCCGCGGCCGATCCGGACGGCATCCTCTACGTCAACGCGAACGAGATGCCGTGGATCCTGACGTTGGTGGAGACGAAGCGTCCGGAGGCCGGCGCCCCGGCGGACGGGGCTGCGATCTACACGCAGGTCTGCGCCGCCTGCCATGGCGTGGACTGGGTCGGGAACGCCGCGCAGAACGTGCCGTCGCTGGTCGGGGTGGGCGCCCGGCGTACCCGTGAGGAGATCCTCGCGTTGCTGAAGACAGGCAAGGGCGTGATGCCTTCGTTCGACTTCCTGACCGAGGCCCAGCGGCGTTCGGTGGTGGACCATCTCTTCGGCGTGGCGTCGTCGTCGTCGGGCGTTTCGACGGCCGGGGCCCGCGGGGAGTTGGGAGGCGAAGACGTGCTGGGCCGGATCCCGTTCACGCACACCGGCTACAACCGCTGGTTGGACACGAATGGCTATCCTGCGGTGAAGCCGCCGTGGGGCACGTTGAATGCGATCGACCTGAACACCGGCGAGTACCGCTGGCGTGTGCCGTTGGGCGAGTACCCGGAGCTGACGGCGCTGGGCGTGCCGAAGACCGGCACCGAGAACTACGGTGGTCCCGTGGTGACGGCGGGCGGCCTGGTGTTCATCGCGGCGAGCCGGGACGAGCACATCCGGGCGTTCGACCGGCGTACCGGACGGGAGCTCTGGAAGGCGCCGTTGCCCGCGGCGGGATTCGCCACGCCGGCGACCTATTCGGTTCGCGGACGCCAGTTCGTCGTGATCGCCTGCGGCGGCGGTAAGATCGGCCGGAAGAGCGGGGACGCCTATGTCGCCTTCGCACTGCCGGAATAGCCGCGCCACGCGCCGACTCGTCCGGGCCTTCACCCTCGTCGAGTTGCTGGTCGTCGTCGCGATCGTCGCCGTGCTGGCCTCGTTGCTTCTCCCGACGTTGGCCCGCGCGAAGGGCGCGGCCGGCAAGTCGCGTTGCCTCTCCAACCTGAGACAGCAGGGACTCGCCTGGGCGCTCTACCTCGGCGATGGCTCCGGTCGTTTTCCGGACCGTCGCGACCTGAAGACGAACCAGCCGGGCGGCTACCGTCCTTGGAGCGGATGGCCTTCCTCCAGCGATCCGCGGTCGGGCTGGGCCTGGGTGGTGTTGCGCGGGCATCTGGACGAGGCGCGGGTCTTCCAATGCCCGGCCGTGGAATCGGGACCGTTGGTGCGCGTGGATGCCGTGGTCCAGACCGCGCTCCGCGAAGGCGTCGACGGAGGCGAAGCCCGGACCCACCACTGGATGTGGCGGTTCGACCGGTTCGAGGACCCGGTGCCCGACGACAACTTCTGGGGCCGCACCGTGGAGGGTGCCGTGGAGGCGTTGCGCCGGGCGGACAATCCGGTCGCCGGAAGACCGGACGGAGCTTCCTTGGTGGAGCTGGCGGTCGATCCCTACTTCCCCTCCACGATTCCGTCGGTGCCGTCGGAACTCCGTGGGATGTCGTCGCATGTCGGCGGACGCAACCGCCTGATGCTCGACGGGCATGTGGAACACCTGCGGGATCCGAGGACGCGTTGAAGCGCCCCCGATGGCCCGACGTGTCCGTGTCCTTCCGTGTCGTCCTCTCGGATCCCCGCAGGAAGTTTGAACATCCCGCGTCCAGCGGACTCGGAGTGGGTGAAACTTTTCGCGATCCATCGGGTGATGGGAGGCGTCTATGAGAGTGAGAATGAATCGGATGCCGTTGTTGAATCGCCGTGGTCCCTTGGCGGAGGCCTTGGTCCGCGAGCGGAAGTCCGAGCGGATTGAATTCGCGGTCTACGCGGTCGTCGGAGCGAGCGTGCTGCTGGCGGTGGCGCTGCACCTGGCGGCCCCGGGAGTCCTCGGGGGACCAACGCCGGATTCGGTCGCCAAGTCCAGTCGGCCTTCCGAAGTCATCGGTTTGAAGTCATAGGTTTGGCGTGGCGCCCTGTTTGGCGACACGTCGTGTGGGCAACGCCCTTCCCCGGTTAGTGGGTTTCCGGGGAAGGGCCTTTCCATTTCCACCGGCGACGCCTTCCCGCGTTTCTTCCGCACGGCTCAATCGCGTCGAGGGACTGCGGGGTGAAGATCAACGCCGACGACGGGCCACGGACCACGGACGACCGTCAACCGGCCCTCAACCTTCGTCTTCGGAATCCGATTCGCCACCGGCGGCGACGCCGTACTCCTTCAGCTTGTTGCGCATGGTGCGGATGCTGATGCCGAGATGCTTGGCGGCGTGGGTGCGGTTGCCCTTGCAGAGGTCCAGGGCGTGGAGGATCGCCTGCTTCTCCAGTTGGTCGAGCGGCACGATCTGATCCGGGGCGGCCGCGGACACGGCGGCCTGGGACGGACCGTTGCCGGAGGATGGGGCTTGGGATGCGGCGGCGTTTGTCGCGGCGGCGTTGGCGTTGGTGAACTGATGGAACCCGAGGTGGGCGGCGGAGAGGTCCTCGCCGTCCGGACAGAGGATCACGGCCCGTTCGATGACGTTCTGGAGTTCGCGGACGTTGCCGGGCCAGTCGTGGCTCAAGAGGGCGGCGCGGCAGCCGGGGGAGATGCCGTTGACGCGGACGCCGTGCTTGCGGACGAAGCGCTGAACGAACTGTTCCGAGAGGAAGAGGATGTCCTCCCTCCGTTCGCGGAGGGGCGGGACGAGGATCGGGACGACGTTGAGCCGGAAGAAGAGGTCCTGGCGGAACTCCTTGCGGGCGACGCTCTCCTCCAGGTTGCGGTTGGTGGTGGCGATGACGCGGACGTCGACCTTGATGGTGCGGTTGCCGCCGACGCGTTCCAGTTCCCGTTCCTGGAGCACGCGGAGGAGCTTGGCTTGGACCTGGGGTGAGACCTCGCTGATCTCGTCGAGGAGGATGGTGCCGCCGTGGGCGAGTTCGAAGCGGCCCTCGCGTTTGTTGAGGGCGCCGGTGAACGCGCCCTTCTCGTGGCCGAAGAACTCGCTTTCGATGAGGTTCTCGGGGATCGCGGCGCAGTTGACCTTGATGAACGGGGCGTTGGCGCGCGGGCTTTCGCGGTAGATCGCGCGGGAGACCAGCTCCTTGCCGGTGCCGCTCTCACCCTGGACCAACACCGTCGCCTGCGTGCGGGCCACCTTGCGGATCAGGTCGCGCAACCCCTGCATCGCCGGGCTCCTGCCCAGCAGATCGTAGCCGGTCTCCTCCGCCTCCTCGTGGCTGAGGTAGTGGTTCACCTTCACCAGCTGGGTGAAGTCCTCGGCCTTCTTCAGCGTGATGTCGATCTGGTCGCTGGAGAACGGCTTGATCAGGTAGTCGAAGGCGCCGTCCCGCATGCAGGCGACGGCCGATTCGACCGAGGCGTGGCCGGTCATGATCACCACCAGCGGCTTCACCGGCCGGTTCTGCAGGTCGCGCAGCAGGTCCGTGCCTTCGCCGTCCGGAAGCCGGACGTCGACGAACATCAGGTCCCAGTTGTCCTTGGCGAGGTAGTCTTGGGCGGCCGCGAGCGTGGAGACGCCCACCACATCATATCGCCGCTTGTGCAGCTGGGCCTCGAGGGAACGACGGATGATTTCGTTGTCCTCCAGGATGATGATCTTCTCGATGGGCATGGGCTCGGGGGACCGGCTCCCTTCCGGGGAGAGTTGGCCGCAACCGCCTGCCCGTGCAAGCGCGGGGGTGGTCCCCACCGGGGTGCCAAATGTCCCGAGGCACCGTTTCCGACACCTCCGGGTGGCCGGAAGGCGGCTCCGGATCAGCCCTGCGAGGCGTAGAACGCGTCCACACGCGCCATCACGTCCCGGTAGCCGATGTCCTGCTCGTAGATGAGCTTGAACTGCTCGATGGCTTCGGACTTCCGGCCGACCTTCTCGAGGACGGTTCCGAGCTGGTACCGGAGGTCCTTCGCCTCGTCGTCGAAGACCGGCTTCTCCTTGAGGGCCTCCTCGAGCTTCTTCGCGGCGAGGTCGTTCATCCCGCGCAGCGAGAAGGCCTGGGCGAGGAGGTTCATCGCGGCGATCCGCTTGCTCGGGTTGTTCTGGGCCTTCTGCAGCTCGGCGATGGCCTCGCCGAGGCGGCCGGCCCGGAGGTGGAGTTCCCCGAGCTCGAGCCGTATGGAAAGGTCCGTCGGATTCGCCTCGCAGCGGCGTCGGGCGTCCTCGATGAGGAACTTCGTCCGGCGCGCCTGGATCTCCGCCAGCTTCGCCGCATGGTCCGGGTCCGAGGCGTCGAGGGCCTTCTCCTCGGACGTGATCCGCGAGAGGTGGATGTCCCGGATCTGCTGCAGGATCTGCGGGTCGTTCAGTCCGGTCGCGGCGAGCAGTTTCCCATACCATTCAAGGGCCGCCTCGGTGTCGCCCTTCTTGAGGCTGAGTTCGGCGAGGGTGCGGAGGATGCGCGGATTCGACGGGTCCTCGGCCAGCTTGGCCTCCTGCTCGCGGAGGAGGCGGTCGGCGACGTCGACGTCCTTGACCTCGCGGTTCTCCATCTCGAGCGAACGGGCCTGTTCCTTGTCCCGGAGCAGGTCGCGGTAGCTGCCACCGCCGGTTGCGGCCTGTTCGTAGCCGCCTTCGGAGAGGGTCCGGGTCGCGAGCAGGTTCTTGAGCTTCTCGTTCAGCGACGGGTCGTCGGGAGCGGTCGAAAGCAGGTCGCGCAGGATCTTTTCGGCCCGTGCGCGGTTCCCGAGCTGGTTGTGCGCGTCGGCCAGCTTCTCGGCCAGCTTGCGGTTGGCCGCATTGGCCTTGAACGCCACCTCGAGCGAGAGCAGGGCGGTCTTGGGCAGACGCGACTGCAACGCGGCGTCCGCGAGCAGCTCGTGGGCGTCGACGTTGGCCGGATCCTCGTTGAGGACCTCCTCGGCGACGACGATCGCCTCGAGCGGGTTGGACCGCATGGCGAGCTGGCCGCGGGTGAGGGTGTTGGCGGATCCGAGGAACTTCCGGATCTTGAAGAGGCCGCCCACCTTGTTGCCGGCCCGCTTGTGCTGGGCCGCCCGGAGCGCCTCCCGGGCCTCGTACAGCGCGGGTTCGTTCTTCACCACCTGGAACAGCAGCGTCACGGCGTAGTCCAGGTTGTTCTTCTGCAACGCCGCCACGCCCTTCTCGAACAGTTCCCGCTGCGACGCCGGGACCTGATCCAGAGTTTTCTCAGCCATGCACGAACCATAGACCGCGAGGTTGACAGATGGCAACCCGGAGCCGTGGGAGGCCGTGATCGGGTTGAGAGGCTGGGGCGTTGAAGGGCTGAAGGGGGCGGATGGGGATCAGGAGACGCGGAGCCAGACGGTCTTCAGGTAGGCGGGTTCCTCCCGGCTGATGGGGAAGTCCGGCGGCTGCGGAACGTAGTGCTGGGATGTGATGCGGCGTCCGGCTGCGGCGATGGCCGTTCGGATGTCGGACAGGAAGCGTTCGGGTTCGAGCCGGGCCGCGTTGGTCGAGGCGAACAGGACACCGCCCGGCATCAGGACCGCCAGGGCCGAGGACACCAGCTGGCCGTAGTCGCGTTCCGCACGGAAGTCCCCGTGTTCCTTGCTCCGGGAGAAGGTGGGCGGGTCCAGCAGCACGGCGTCGAAACGCCGGCCCTTTTTGCCGAGCCGGCGGATCCAGTCGAAGACGTCGCCGTAGATGAAGTCGTGGACCGCGGGGTCCAGCCCATTCCGTTCGAAGTTCCGGCGGGCCCAGTCGAGGTATTTCCTGGAGAGGTCCAGGCTGGTGGCCCGCGCGCCGGCCAAGGCCGCACAGACGCTGAACCCGCCGGTGTAGGCGAAGCAGTTCAGCACCTCCCGTCCCGCGGCGCCCTCCGGGAACAGCGGGAAGCCCGAGGCGACGTGGTTCACCAGGAGCCGCCGCCGGTTGTCTCGCTGGTCGAGGAAGAGACCGACGCTGTAGCCCTCCGCGAAGCTCAGTTCGTAGCGGACGCCGTTCTCGCGGATCTCGAAGCGTTCCGGCGCCTCGGGACCGCGCAGGTGACGCGGCCCGGCGGCCTCGGCCGCGGTGGTGCGGACATGCCGGTTCCACTGTTTGAAGTAGAGCCCGTCCGATCCGGGTACCACTTCGGCAGGAACGCCGGCCGTTTCGCCTTCCGACTGCAGCAGGACGTACGGCCCGAGCTGGTCGCAATGGATGCCGCCGTCCGCACCGGCATCCGCCGCGCCGTGCAGCTTCCGGAAGGCGTCGGTCTCTGCGGGATGGACCACTGCGGCGCGCAGCAAGGTCGCCGGCGGGACGTCGAAGCGGTCGGGTGCCTCGAACACCACGGGGGTTCCGAGCGTGGGATGGACGAACTCCAGCCGCACCGAGGCCAGGTGCAGGCGCGGATGTGCCGTGCCGCCGTACAGGGCGTCGCCGATCAGCGGCCATCCCCGATGGGCGGCATGCACGCGGATCTGGTGGGTGCGTCCGGTCTTCGGCCTCGCCTCCAGTTCGGTGAAGCCCGGCGTCCGGCGCACCACCTCGAACGCCGTCTCCGCCGCGTCCATGCCGACGGCCCAGGGCCGGGCCACGTGGTGGTCGCCGTTGCGGACGACGGCCGAGGTCTCGACGCAGCGTTGGATCCCGACCTCCCGGTCCGTGCGGAACCGGTAGACCTTCCCCACCAGGTGTTCCTCGAACTGCCGTGCGAGCGAACGGTTCGCCTGCGGGGACTTCCCGAAGACGAGGAGGCCGGAGGTGTCCTTGTCGAGGCGGTGGAGGATCGCGAGGTCGGCCCAGCGCGGTTCACGGTGCCTCAGCCATTCGTGGATCCCTTCGCCCGCGTGCGGCGAGGGCGAGTGGGTGTTCCAACCCGGCGGCTTGTCCACCGCGAGCAGGTGGTCGTCCTCGAACACCACGCAGGGCGGGAGGAGCGTAGTGCGTTGGGACGTCAGCTGACCGTTCTCCGGGGTTGGATTCAGGTGAACTCCCACTTGCCGGCCGCGATCGCGTAGGCGCTGCACAGGGCGTTGGTGATGGCGTGCGCGGTGATCGAGTCCCCGAGCCGCTTGTGGCGGATCACCAGGAACTGGTAGGCGGCACCACAGACGATCCCCTGCACCCACTGCCCCGGATGCGCGAGACCGAAGGCGACGCTGGTGATCACGAACGCCCGGAGGTTCCAGAGGCCGATGGGCAGCCCTAGGAAATCCTGGCTCGCGATGAAGCGGTGGAAGAAGGACCGGTAGAAGAGCTCCTCGATCATGGGCACGACGAAGGAGCGTCCGACCACTCGCACCACGAGGATGGCATAGCCAAGCGGGGCGTTGTCCTTGAAGAAGGCCAGCGGGTTCCAAGGCGCCTCGGGTTTCGGTACCTCCACGGGTTTACCCGTGAAGCGGGAACTGATGGTGTCGTAGAGCGTGCCGAGGGCGGGGATCCGTCCGTCGAGTCCGATCCACAGGGCGGCGATGAGAACGCCGACCACGACGGCCTCCCAACTCACGGCCCAGCGGAGTTCGGCGAGGCGGGGGCGGAAATGCCAGAGCAGGGCGGCGCCGACGAAGGTCTTCAGCACGTAGACCCAGTAGGCCGAGGTCTCGGTGGCGGCGCCGGCGAAGCTGCCGATCAGGAGGAATGCCGCGAATGGGAGTGCCCGGGGCACCTCCGGAAGTTCCCAGAACGACGGCTTGGGGGCGGTTGCGGGGTCGGACATCGCGGCGAGATACCGGCGCGAACGGGGGCAGGGCAAGCGGGGAATTGGGGGCGGGCTTCAGGCTTCAGGCTTCAGGCGTCGCTGTCCTCCAAAGCAACCCCACCACCTTCACGCCATCCCGTGTGACCGGAACCAGTCGACCGCGTCGGACAGCGCCTGACGCGGGGGCGTCTGGGGCAAGCCCAGTTCGCGGACGGCCTTGGAAGGGTCGAACCACATCTTGTAGGCGGCCATGCGGACGCCGGCGATGGGGGCCTTCGGCGGCTTGCCGGTGAATTTCGCGATGACCTCGTCCACCTGCGCCGCGGTCCAGGCGACGCCGTAGGGGACGCGGAAGCGCGGGGCTGGGATGCCGGTGATCTCGGCGAGGACTTCGAGGGCCTCCTTCATCGTCCAGTTGCCGTCCTGGTGGCCCAGGATGTAGCGCTGTCCGATCCGGCCCTTCTCGGCGGCGAGGATGTGGCCCTCGCAGACGTCCCGCACATGGACCCAGTTCAGGCCGGTGTCCAGGTACGCCGGCATCGCGCGGCGCAGGAAGTCGACGATGACCTTGCCAGTCGGGGTCGGCTTCACGTCGCGCGGCCCGATCGGGGCGCTGGGGTTGACCACCACCACCGGCAGGCCCTTCGCCGCCAGTTCCCGGGCCACCACCTCGGCCCGCCACTTGGAGAGCTTGTAGGGATTCGACATCTGGGACTCCGCCACCGGCGTGGATTCGTCGGTGGGCCGGACCGTGCCGTCCGCGCCGGGCTTCGGCAGTCCGATGCAGCCCACGGTGCTGGTGTAGACGATGCGCGAACAGCCGGCCTGGTGCGCGGCCTGGAGGACGTTCCGGGTGCCGTCGACGTTGGCCCGGAACATCGGGGCGTAGTCCGGAAGCCACAGCGCGTAGCTCGCCGCGACGTGGAAGCACCAGTCGCAACCCCGCATCGCGCGGGCGAGGGAATCCACGGGATCGGTCAGGTCCCCGGCCACGGCCTCGTGGTCGGCGCCGACGAGTCCCCGGAGGTCCGCGCCGGGACGGAGGAGCGTCCGGACGCGGTGACCCCGCGCGTTCAAGGCGTGGACCAGGTTGGCGCCGACGAATCCCGAGGCGCCCGTGACGAAGCAGAGCATGCGGAGGTTGGGGCGTCGGAGGTTCTCCCGACGCAGATCGCGCCGGAAAGACGCCGCCGGGTCACTTGGCCCGGAAGTCGATCACGAACACGTCCGCGACCAGCGGTCCGACCAGCTTGCCGAACTCCTTGTGGTCGGGATGGACGAGGTAGTCGTCGCGGTCCTTCTCGGACTCGAAGGTGAGGATCCAGCCGTGGGTGCAGCCCTTGTTGAGACCTTCCGGGCTGTTGTTGGTACCGGCCTCGAGGGACACGATCTGCGGGATCTTCGGCTTCAAGGCGCGGAAGGCGTCCTCGACCTTCTTGATGTCCTCCTTCGAGGCGGATTCCTTGAACTTGAAGGCGACGACGTGGCGGATCGATCCCTTCTGCTTCTTGGTGGCGGCGGCCATGGCAGGGAGAGTCAACGCGAGCGCGAGCGCCGCGGCGAGGATGAGGAAACGTTTCATGGAGGGCGGACGGGTCGGCCACAGGCTAGGAACGTCCGCCGCCGTCGGACAAGCCCGGAAGGGCGCACGCGGTCGGACAATTTCCGTCAGGTCAATCCCAACCACGGACTAGGCGCCCCGTGTAACGAAGCCGACAGTCGCCTCCCGAAAGGCGTCGACCTCCGGGGCATCGGGTGTTCCGGGGCAGGCGATCAGGAACCCATGAACGAGCTCTACACGCAGGAACCCAGCACGGCGCGGCCGTCGCCGACGGGTGTCATGACGGCGTTCGGATGTCCACGGGACTTCGGCGGCCGTGAACTCGTGTACACCGTGGTTTCCCCACGCGCCCGGGGCCTCTCCGTCGGGATCAACCTTTCGCCGGGGCACTGCTGCAACTTCCGCTGCACCTATTGCGAGTCCTCCCCGAAGCCGTTCCAGCTGCCCCAGGCCGTGGACGCCGCCCGCGTCGGCGAGGAACTGGCGGCGACGCTGGGCGAGGTCTGGAGCGGCAACGTGCGTCTTCGACCCGCCTACCGGGCCCTGCCCGAGGAACTGATCCGGCTCCGCCATGTCGCCCTGAGCGGCGACGGCGAACCGACGCTCTGCCCGAACTTCAACGAGGTCGTCGAGGAGGTCGTCCACCTCCGCGCGCGCGGCCGGTTTCCGTTCTTCAAGATGGTCCTCCTCACCAACGGCACCGGCCTCGGAAGCCGCGAGGTCCAGGAGGGACTCACCCTCTTCACCGTGCATGACGAGGTGTGGGCCAAGCTGGACGCCGGCTCGCAGGACCACATGGACCGCGTCAACCGGCCCGACTGCACCATCGAGACCGTGCTCGAGAACCTGCTCACCCTGGCCCGTCGGCGTCCGGTGGTCATCCAGAGCCTCTTCGCCACCGTCAACGGCGTCGGTCCCAGCGCGTCCGAGGTGGACATCTACGCCCGCCGGCTCTGGGAACTGAAGGATGCCGGGGCCGCCATCCCGCTGGTGCAGGTCTACTCCGCGACGCGTCCGACGCAGTCCTCCTCCTGCGGACATTTGCCGCTGCGGTCGCTGTCCCAGATCGCACGCCGTGTGCGCGAGGTCAGCGGACTCCGCGCCGAGGTGTTCTGATCCCGTCGACGGGAGCGGAGACGGATCCCACGCCAAGAACCCGCCCCTGACCGTTCGCCGTTCGGCGTGTTTTGGTGCGATGCACCTCCCTGGGCTTCTTCGTCGTGCTGCCGTTCGAGAGAAGGGTCACGCGGAGGCGCGGAGGCCGCGGAGCGGAGACCGACGATTCCCTCAAACGACCTCGGATTGGGTGCCCCAGTCCTCCGCGCTCTCCGCGCCTCCGCGTGAAGACAAATGCCTGGGGGATATCTCTCGCTGAGACGGGGAGGGGCTTCTTCCCACGGCCGAAATGGCAACCACCGATCCGTGTCCTGTCCGGCTTCCCCATAAGCCCGCGTTTCCCCCTGTCTCTTCGCGCCATTGCGTCTTCGCGTGAGGGTCCCCTCCGCATGGGTTGGCCGGTTTGGCATCGGGCCGATCGGGCTTCCCAGCAGGTCCGGATAGGGGATTCCCCTATGGCCCATCCGGGCGAGGTCCCTATGAGTTCAGGCGGCGGCCCCAATAGCCGGATTTTGTCCTTCCGGCAGATATTGTCGCCACGCGGAGCAAGTTCGGTTGCGCCGCCGAGGGAAAGACAAAGCCAATGAATGCCAACGGACAGATGATCGAGACGCTCAAGAACTCACCCATGTACGAGGGATACCAACGGGCCTTCACAGAGGCGACCGGGTTGCCGATCACGCTTCGTCCGGCGGTGACCTGGCAGCTGCCGCTGCACGGGGTCCGGGGCGAGAATCCGTTCTGCGCGATGACGGCCGAGAAGAGCCGCACCTGTTCCGCCTGCCTGCACCTCCAGGAGCGCCTCGCGGAGTCGGCGAAGACCGAGGCCTGCACGATGACCTGCCCCTACGGCCTGAGCGAGACGGCCGTCCCGGTGAAGCTCGGCGAGGAGACCATCGGATTCCTCCAGACCGGCCAGGTGATGCGGACCCGTCCGACGCCCGCCGCCTTCCGGCGCGCCGTCGATGAGGCGGGCAAGCTCGGCGTCGACATCGACAACGCCCGCGCCCGCGACGCGTTCATGGGCACCGCGGTGATGCCGCAGCGCAAGATCGAGTCGGTCACCGAGCTGCTGAAGATCTTCGCCGACCACCTGTCGATGAAGAGCAACCAGATCGCGGTCCAGGGCGCCAACGCGGAGCCGCCGGTGATCACCCGCGCCAAGCAGTACATCGAGGAACACCACGCCGACGACATCTCCCTCGGCGAGGTCGCCAAGTCGGTGCACACGAGCCTCTATTACTTCTGCAAGATCTTCAAAAAGCACACCGGGATCCACTTCACCGAGTACGTCTCCCGGGTCCGTGTGGAGAAGGCGAAGAACCTCCTGCTCAACCCCAACCTCCGCATCAGCGAGATCGCCTACGAGGTCGGCTTCCAGTCGCTCACCCACTTCAACCGCGTGTTCAAGAAGATCGTCCGTCAGTCGCCGACCGAATACCGGGGACGGCTGTTCGCCGGGGGCTGAACCGACGATGCAGGCGGGAGCCTCCACGCAAGGCCGCGGATTCGCCAAGGGCCGGGAGGGAAATCGCGGTTTTCGCCTGACGGTTCCATCCGTGGGGTCCGGTTTCGGCGGGTTCGCTGGGGCACCTTTCTGTCGCACCGGGAAGGCCAGGTCCGTAGAGTTCGGACGTGAAACCCGCCACGGACCGAATCCAACCCGGGAAGAAGCCCCGGAGCCCGCGGAGGCGTCCTGCCAAGGTGCGCACGCCGCCACCGGTCTCCGGCCGCAGCCACTCGACTCCGCGGCGTGAATTCGAGAAGGTGATGGAGGCCACCCGCAAGGAACTGCGCGACATCAAGTCCGCCTTGGACGAGCACTCGATCGTCGCGATCACCGATGCCGAGGGGACGATCACCCACGCCAACCGGCGCTTTTGCCAGATCTCAGGATACGGACTCGACGAGCTGATCGGCCGGAACCACCGCATCCTCAATTCCGGCCACCATCCGAAGGCCTTCTTCACCGGACTCTGGAAGACCATCCGGAGCGGCCGGGTCTGGAAGGGGGAGATCATGAACCGGACGAAGCAGGGGACCACCTACTGGGTGGACACCACGATCGTGCCGTTCATCGGGAGCGACGGGGTTCCGTTCCAATACGTCTCCATCCGCACCGACATCACCCGTCGCAAGCGGCTTGAGCGCGAGTTGCTGGAGGTGAGCGACCGCGAGCAGCGGCGCATCGGCCGGGACCTTCACGACGGGCTCGGCCAGCATCTCACCGCACTGGAGCTCTACGTCCAGGGGCTCGTGCAGGAGTTCGACTGCCTATCCCCCGAGGCGGGCCGGTCGTTGCGCGAGCTCGCCCGGCAGCTGCGGTCCACCGTCACACAGACCCGGCATCTGTCCCATGGGCTCTCCCCAGTCGCCATGGAGGAGGAGGGTTTGACCGACGCGCTGCGGGAACTGGCCGAGACGACGCGGACACTGGCCCGGACCCCTTGCACCTTGGAGTGTCCGACGGCCGTTCCGATCCCGGATCCGCACGTGGCACTGCATCTCTATCGGATAGCCCAGGAAGCGGTGAACAACGCGCTGAAACACGGGCAGCCCGGTGCGATCCGCATTCGCCTGGCGCGGACGCGTGGGAACCTGGTGCTGGAGGTCGACGACGACGGGCACGGTTTCATGACGCGGACGGGCGACGGTTCGGGCATCGGCCTGCGTGTCATGCGTTATCGGGCTGGTTTGATCGGCGCGGAGCTGCGCATCCAGTCGAGCCCCGGCAAGGGGACGCGGCTCCGGTGTTCCGTCTCGGAGGGCAGCCTCGGGATCGTCCCGGTCAAGCCATGAAGCCTTCCCGAAAACCGTCCTCGCCGGCCGCCGCTGCCGCGCCCTCCGCAAGCCGCACGCGGGCCGCGTCGAAGCCATCCAAGCCGGCAAGGACCCGTCTGCTCCTGGTGGACGACCATCCGCTCATGCGCGCCGGGCTCTCGATGATCATCAACCGCCAGCCGGACATCGAGGTCTGCTGCGAGGCGTCATCCCCGGCCGAGGCTCTCGCCTTGATGGCGCGCGAGGGTCCCGACCTGCTGGTCACCGACCTCACCATGCCGGGGCGTTCCGGCGTGGAGTTCATCAAGGACGTCCTCAGCCTGCATCCGGACCAGCCGATCCTGGTGGTCTCGATGCACGACGAGATGATCTACGCGGAGCGCGTGCTGCGGGCCGGGGCGCGTGGCTACGTGATGAAGGAGGCCGGCGGCGAGGCCCTGCTGGCGGCCATCCGGCAGGTCCTGGAAGGACGCGTCTACGTGAGCGCCCGCATGTCGGCGACCCTCCTGGACGCGATGACCGGCCGGCGTCCGCGGGGATCGAGTTCGCCGATTGAGAAGCTGAGCGACCGCGAGTTCGAGATCTTCCAGCTGATCGGTCAGGGGCGCACCACACGGGACATCGCGGAGCAGCTCGGGCTCAGCATGAAGACCGTCGACGTGCACCGCGGGCACATCAAGGAGAAGCTGGAGCTCTCCAACGCCACCGAGCTGGTCCGGCACGCGGTCCGTTGGGTCGAGAGCCAGAACGTCGGCGGCTCCAACGGCTGAACTGTCCGCCCCGCCGGTTTCCTTGAGGTCCCCTTTGAAGCGCCGGTAGAGCACCGGCCGCGGGAATCCTGCAACAAACGGCGTCTCCACCGTGGCAATTT
>CAMASJ010000012.1 GCA_945860685.1 Akkermansia muciniphila | reverse complement strand
CGACCCTTCCGACATCTTCCGCGAGGTGTTCGGTGGCGGTGGCGGCGGCGGCAGCATCTTCGAGACGTTCTTCGGTGGCGGCGGCGGCGACGAGGGCGGCTCCTCCCGCGGCGAAGACCTGCGCTACGACCTCGAGATCACCCTCGAGGAGGCCTTCACCGGCGTGGAGAAGGAACTGCGCTTCTCCAAGCCCGCGAAATGCGAGCCGTGCAACGGTTCCGGCGCGGAGAAGGGCTCGAAGACCATCACCTGCCCGACCTGCGGCGGTCGCGGCCAGGTGACCCGCAACGCGGGCATCATCATGATGCGCCAGACCTGCCCGCGATGCGAAGGCGCCGGTCAGACCATCGAGAAGCCCTGCCGCTCCTGCCAGGGCGAAGGCCGCGTTTCCCAGCAGACCTCCGTCCGCATCCGCATCCCGGCGGGCGTTGACACCGGCGTGCGCCTGCGCTCCGTCGGCAATGGCGCCGCCGGCACCCGCGGCGGTCCCAACGGCGACCTCCATGTCGTCATCAGCGTCGACGACCACGAGATTTTCGGCCGCAAGGGCTCCGACCTCACCTGCGAGGTCCCGGTCAGTTTCGTGCAGGCCGCGCTCGGCGGGGAGATCGACGTCCCCACCATGACCGGCAAGGCGAGGATCGCCATTCCGACCGGAACCCAGTCCGGCAGCACCTTCAGGATCAAGTCGCGGGGTCTCAAGGAACTCCAAGGCGCCGGCGTAGGCGATCTCCTCGTCACGATCAAGGTCGAGATCCCCCAGAAGCTCAATGCAGCCCAACGGGCGAAGCTCGAGGAGTTCGCTCGCCTCTGCGATGAGACGGTGAATCCCGAGTCGAAGAGCTTCTTCGAACGGGCGCGGAACTTCTTCCGCTGAAACGCCGCGGACGCCGATGCACCGCTGCTTCGTCCCGACCGACCGCCTCCGCCTGGAGGCCTTCGACCTCGACGAAGCCGAGGCCCGTCACGCGGTGCAGGTGTTGCGGCTCGGTCCCGGCGACCGCGTCGCATTGCTGGACGGCGCCGGAACCCTGGCGGAAGGCGTGCTCGAGCAGACGGGCCGCCGGAGCGCACGAGTCCGGGTGGTCGGCAGATCCTCGGTTCCGGCCCCGGCGGTTCCCATCCACCTGCTGGTCGCCCTGCTCAAGGGCAAGGCCCTCGACCTCGTGCTCGAAAAGGCGGTTGAACTCGGTGCCGCCTCCATCGTGCTGCTGGAGACCGATCACGGCGTCGCACGCGTCCCGGCCTCGGAAGCGGACCGCAAAAGGGAAACCTGGCGGCACACCCTCGTGGAAGCGTCCAAGCAGTCCCGCAACCCGTGGCTGCCGGAGTTGGTCGGCCCGGTCCCGGTCGTCGCCGCGGCCGCGACCGCGCGGGAATCCGGCGACGCCCTGATCCTCGCCTCGCTGGCCGCCGACACCCGGCCGCTCGGAACCGTGCTCGCAGGACTTCCCCAACGGGTCCCGGGAATCCGAATCGCGATCGGTCCCGAAGGCGACTTCACCGCCGAGGAGGAAGGGATCCTCCGTTCCGCCGGAGCCCTTGCGGTCGACCTCGGCCCCCGGATTCTCCGCGCCGAAACCGCCGCCATCGCCGCCCTGGCGATCGCTTCCGAGCATACCCGCCGTTGACCCCACCGGCCCGACCCCGACACTGAACCGACCGTGCCGTTGCGATCCTTCTTCCTCGTGTGCCTGCTCGCCCTGATCGGCGAAGCCGCCTTCCCGACACGGGCGGCGACCCCGAAGGCCAACGACCAGGAACCGCCCGACGCACTGGCCTTGCGCCCATTGGAATGGATCCCGCCGTTCCGGCAGTTCCGGGTGGCTCCGGTGCGCTTTCCCGAAACCACGCCCATGGCCGGAGTCCACAGCCTCGCCGTGGGCGGTGACCGCGTCTGGATTTCGGCCGGCCCTTGGGCCGACACCAACCTGCCGACCGGAACCGGCCGGCTTTGGACCTTCCACCCGTCGGACAACCGGATGGAACCCGTCCGCGGGGCACTGGAAGTCCACGCCATCGCCGGACTCCTCACCCGGGGCCGCCAACTCTGGCTCAACATCGACGGCGGGCTCGCGACGCTCGACCCGAACACCTACACGGTGGATCCCTTCGGCTCCGCACAGGGCTTCACCAGCCCAAGGCCGGTCGGGGTCGCGGACACCCGTCGCGGACTGCTCGCCCTTGGCGATTCCGGCACCCTGTTCCGCCTGTCGGCCGATCAGCGGACGTTCCTGCGTCACGAAGGCGCCGCCCCGGTCCAGGATCCACGTGACCCGTCACCATGGCGACACTTCGCCGGTTCGGGCGACTGGGTGGTCGCGGCGACCGAATCCAGCATCTCCTTCCGCCATGCCGACGCACCGCAATGGACGGCGCTCCGCGACGCGCTCCGCCCCATCGGACCCGACCTTCAGCCTGCGACCGTCGCGGCGGTGGTGGGGGATGGCGAAGGACGCTTCTGGGTCGGAACCGATGCCGGACTCTGGCTGGTGGAGGGCGAATCCGGCCGGATCGAGAGCCGGGAACGCAACGGTTCCATGACCGTTCCCGGAGGCCTGGGAATCCGGATCGCGCCCGGCATGAAGCCCACCGCAGCGGCGATCGCAACGGCCCGCGAACGGGTCCAAGCCGGCATCCGGGAACGGATGAAACTGCGGGCCCGTTATGCCCGCGCCGCCCGGGAACTGGGACGTCGCCTGGACCCGGTCACGCCCCGGAGTCGGATCCCGGGAGAGGTCCTCGCGCTGGCCTCGGATCGCGGCTTCCTCTGGGTCGCCACCGCAGACCCCCAGTTCCAAGGAAGGTCCCGTGTGCTCCTCTTCCATCCGGGAAGCCGGAAATGGGTCGGCTGGTTTCCGATCGGGTTCCCCGTACGCTGCCTTGCCGTCGACGACCGACATCTCTGGATCGGCGTGGATGCCCGCGCCGCCCGATCCACGCCGTTGTTCGCCGTGGAGAAGGCGCCGATCCTTTCGGTTCCATCGGCCCGATGGACACCGGACGAAATCGATCCGGGGGACATCGCCGCCAAGGTCGCCGCACTGCCGCCCTCGGAACAGCGCGTGTATTCGTTCTTCTCAGGGGACCATGCGCGCGTGCTCGCGCTGTCGGAACCGGAGACGACCGACGAGGAAGGCCTGTTCCTCCGCGCGATGAGCCACGACGCCCTCGGATTGGACATCTCCTCCTCACTCGTCCTGAACCTGGAGACGTTGGTCCGGCGGTTCCCGAACGGCCTCTACGCCGCGCTGGCGACCAACCTGTTGCCGAACCTGACCGGGAAGCGGAGCGCAGCGCCCGCCGTCGCCGTTCCCTCCACCGTCCCGACACCGACACAGACACCGCGACCCGATCCGGCTCCGGCGGAAACGATCGACGCAGCAGCCCTGATGGAACGGCGGGACCTCAACGGCGACGGCAAGCTGAACATCGTGGAACTGAGGCTGTGGCTCGGGCCGAAGACGGAGCTGGGAGCCTGGGACCGCAACGGCGACGGAGCCATCGACCTCACGGAGATTTCGGCCGTCGCCGCTGCCGCGGCAACCGCCCCGCCTACCAGCCCACCGGGACGCTGAGCCGCGCACCGAAGCGGTTCTTGTAGTAGAGCAGCCTGTGGGCGGCCCCGAATTCGTGGACCATCTTGGTCAGCTTCACGTCGAAGCAGCAGTACTCGGCGATCTCCATCATCTTGCCCTGACGGAACCACTCGATCGCCTGAAGCCCTTCGCTGGTCTTGGCCAGCCCGAAGGTCGCCTCGGCGATCGAATCCAAGGAAAGCCGGTGCTTCAAGGTTTCGGCCAGCACCACCAGCATGTCCAGCGTGGGCAGCTGCGTGAGGTCGAACACCGTGTACCCATGCAGCACCTCATAGTCGAAGCGCAGGTGGTTGAAACCCACCACCAGGTCCGCACGCTGGAGCTCCCGGATCAGGTCGTCCACCCGGGACTCGCCATAGATCTCGTAGCCTCCGCGCGCGGTGGAATACGTCACCCCGACGCTCATCCGCATGTCACGGATCCGGTCCCAGCCACCGACCTCGTCGGCGGACTTCTGGGTCTCCAGGTCGAAGTAGACGATGTTCTTCACCGGGGCCGGTTTCCGGCAAACGGGTTCCCGGATCAATCCCGAACTGATTCCGGTCAACGGTTCAGAACGCCGATTCCTTCTCCTTGAAGAGCAGGTTGAACGTGGTCATGGAGCCGTAGCAGCGGGTGATGTACTGCTGCCAGTCGAACTTCTCCGCCGATGAAAGCGTCTCGCTGGAGTTCACCTTCTGCTCCAGCACCCGCAGCTGGTTCCGCATCATCACCAGCTTGTGGAAGAAGACCTCGAGTTCGACTTCCTTGGCCTGGAGCGTCGGGTCCGACGGCTTCAGGACGAGGGTTCCCTTCTTCCATCGCGGCGCCAGCTCGTGGACTTGCGACTCCGGCTTCTCCAAGCCGAGCCGGTCCGCCGCCGCCTCCACCACCTGCTGGATCAGCGCGTCCAGGGGAACCGACAGACCGCTCAATGCCGCCTGCGACTCCGCCGGCACCAGTCCGGAGGCCTCGGGATCCACCGGCTTCCGGCCGTCACGGAAAAGGATCTCGGCGGCATGGTCGTGGATCGAGCGCACCTCGCCCTCGCCGTATTGCGGATGGACGACCTTCTGTCCCAGGTGGAGTTCCGAAAGTTTCACGGTGCGCCTGAAATAGCATCCGGTGGGGAAAACGCAGCCGGAAACCGGAACCCACCCCGTCGCCGGACATCGCCGCACGGGGCAAGCCGTCGAACGTGCGCTTGCCAAGGCCCCGCCCCTCCCTAGTCTCCCCGTTCCTTTGCACGTCATGTTTTCAGTACTTGTAAACCCGGTGTTGGCCATGGGCGGCGTGTCTCCGAACGCGTCCCCGGAAGAACAGAAGAAGGCCGCCGTCATGCAGATCGGCATGATGGTCTTCTTCGTCCTGATCTTCTACGTGATGCTGATCCGTCCCCAGCAGAAGAAGGCCAAGGAGCAGGCCGAACTGATCAAGGCCCTCAAGGCCGGCGACAAGGTCGTCACCGCCGCCGGCCTGGTCGGCATCGTGGTGGGCATCAAGGACAACACCGTCACCATCCGCTCCGGCGAATCGAAGCTCGAGATCACCAAGTCCGCCGTGACCGACGTCACCGAGCGCGCCGCTTCCTGAAACCCCTCCCCTTTCCCCTGCCCGCATGAACCGTAGTCACCTCACGAGGTTTCTCCTCATCCTGTTCATCCTCGCCTGGTCGGTGTCGGAACTCTATCCGCCCGCCCCGAGGAACCTGATCGACACGTTCGACGCCCAGTCCGCGACCCCGGACAAGACCTTCGACGAGATCGTCAAGAAGGCCCGGGAACTGGATGCCCCGAACGCCGATGGCGCCTCCGGGATCACCTACTCGAACCTGGTGGTCGCCATCGGGACCAACGACATCACCCGCTATTTCCCGACCAACTACATCAACTACGCGATCGAGCGCGATCCCGTCCGCGGCATCCTCAACCGCGTCCAGCGGGCCGCCGCCGGCAAGTTCCGCCTCGGCCTCGATCTCCAGGGTGGCACCCAGTTCCTCCTTGAGATGGGCGCTTCGCGGTCCCAGTCCAACATCACCGCCGGTCTCAACAACGAACTGGCGGCCCAGCAGGCGGTCGAGGTGATTCGCCGTCGCGTCGACCGCTTCGGCGTCGCGGAACCGGTCATCGCCCCCGCCGGCGCCAACCGCATCCTCGTCCAGCTTCCCGGACTCAGCGAGGCCGACAAGCAGGCCGCCAAGGAACAGATCCAGAAGGCCGCCTTCCTCGAGTTCCGCATGGTCCATCCGGACAGCGACAACCTCCTGCAGCGCGGCATCGTCCCCCCCGGATACGTCCGCATGTTCGAGATGGTTCCCGGCCAGGTCCAGGGACAGAAGGTCCCCTACCCCATCCTCGTGAAGCGGAACAGCGAACGGGGTCTCTCCGGCACCCACATCTCCGGCGCCGGCGTTGGACATGAACCGGCCACCGGGTCGCCCTACGTCAGCTTCTCGCTCAACACCGCCGGAGCCCAGCTCTTCGCCGAGATCACACAGGCCGCAATCGGCCAGCGCCTCGCGATCATCCTCGACGGCGAGGTCATCTCCGCCCCCCGGATCAATTCCGCGATCGTCGGCGGCAACGGCCAGATCACCGGCAACTTCTCGGACAAGGAGGCCTTCGAACTCGCCACCGCCCTCGAGAACCCCCTTCCGACCCCGCTGGAGATCAAGGAGGAACGCAGCGTGGATCCGTCGCTCGGAGCCGACTCCATCGCCTCCGGCAGGATGGCCGCCATCGTCGGCGTCGTTGCGGTCGCCGTGTTCATGCTGGTCTACTACCTGTTCGCCGGCCTCGTGGCGAACGTCGCCCTCATCCTGAACATCATCATCATGCTCGGCGTGATGTGCTCACTCGACGTCACCTTCACGCTGCCAGGCATCGCCGGCATCGTCCTCACCATCGGCATGGCGGTGGACGCCAACGTCCTCATCTACGAGCGCATGCGCGAGGAACTGGCCTTGGGCAAATCCGTCCGAGGCGCCGTTTCCGCCGGCTATGACAAGGCTTTCGGGACGATTTTCGACTCGAACCTCACGACTCTGATCTCCTCGGTGCTGCTCATCGTCCTCGGAACCGGACCGATCAAGGGCTTCGGCGTCGCACTGACCGTCGGCCTCTGCGTCTCGATGTTCACCGCGCTGGTGGTCACCCGGCTCATCTTCGACTTCCTAGTCGCCAAGGAACTCATCCGCTCACTGCCGATGATGCACATCATCAAGGGCACGAACATTCGCTTCCTCGACAAGGCCATCCCAGCGTTTGTTGCCTCCTGGCTGCTGATCCTCGTCGGCTGCGGCTACGGCGTCTTCGGCCGTGGTTCCAACATGCTGGGCATCGAGTTCGCCGGCGGTGACGAACTCCAGCTCCGCTTCTCCCAGAAGGTGGACACCGAGAAGGTCCGCGCCGAACTCGCCAAGCTCGGCATCGGCGAAACGCGAATCCAGTACCAGAACGAGGGTGCAGGCGCTTCCCGCAAGGAGTACCTCGCCGTGACTTCGGCCAAGGACAGCGGCTCCAAGGTGGAGTCCGCACTCCAGAAGGCCTTCCCCGAATCCCGCTTCGAACGGGCCCGCCTCGATTCCGTCGGCGCGACCGTCGGCAAGGAGATCCAGAAGTCGGCGATCCTCGCCTCGATCCTCGCCCTGTTCGGCATCCTGGTGTACGTCGCCTTCCGCTACGAGTTCAGCTTCGCCGTCGGCGCCGTGGTCGCCGTGATCCACGACGTGCTCATGACGGTCGGCTGGTACTGCCTCACCGGCTTCTTCGGCGAAGGACGCCAGTTCAACGCGACCTTCGTGGCCGCGCTCCTGACGATCATCGGCTTCTCGATCAACGACACGATCGTGATCTTCGACCGCATCCGGGAGGACCTGAAGATGGGTGCGGGCGGCTCGTTCCGGGACCTGATCGACCGGGCCCTCAACCAGACCCTGAGCCGCACGATTATCACCTCCGGCACGACCTTCATCGCCACGGTGGCGCTCTATGCCTTCGGCGGTGGCGCGATCAACGACTTCGCCTTCACATTTCTCGTCGGCATCCTCACCGGCACCTACTCGTCGATCTACATCGCGAGCGCGCTGGTGATCTGGTGGCACAAGGGTCAGCGCCCGAGCCTCGGAGCCGTGGCGGTTCCCGCGGGAACCCCGGTCCGGACCGCTCCGGCCACGCCCTGATCCGATTGCCCTTCCTGCAAGCCGCCCCTCACCCGGGGCGGCTTTTTCGTTCCTGGATCGGATCGGGATCGGAACGTCGTCCACCTCAGGTCGCGTGATGCGTTTCCGCTTCCGATTCAAGTCGGCTCATGACGGCGGTCCCCACCGGCCACTTCGCTTCGTGATGCCGATTGACGGGCCACACCGGTCGATGGCTTAAACGCCCGGCGGGATACGACCCAGTCCCACCCAACCCAACCGATGCCCGACTTCTCCTCGTTCGCCCACGCCCAACCCGTCGCCTGGGCCGTCCTCGTCCTCGCGGTGGTCGCCGTCTCGGGACTGGCCTTCGGCAGCCTGAAGTTGCGGGGAGTCGGACTCGGCACCGCCGGGGTCCTCTTCTCCGGCATCCTCGCCGGACACCTCGGATTCCAGGTCGAGACGCCGATCCTCCATTTCGTGAAGGAGTTCGGCCTCATCCTGTTCGTCTTCACCATCGGACTTCAGCTGGGCCCGGGGTTCTTCGCGGCCTTCCGCAGGAACGGTCTCCCGCTGAACGGTCTCGCGGCAGTGATCGTCCTAGGCGGAGCCGCCGGAACCTGGTGCGTGGCCCGATGGTTTGGAATCGATCCCTTGGCCGCGGTGGGGCTGTTTTCCGGCGCGACCACCAACACGCCATCCCTCGGAGCCGCCCAACAGGTCATCCTCTCGCTGCCCAACATCGAGGCGGCCCGCGCAGCCCTTCCCGCCCTCGCCTACGCCGTCTCCTATCCGGCCGGCATCGCGGGCATCATCGCCTCCCTGATCCTGCTGAAGCTGGTGTTCCGCATATCCCCCGAGGCCGAGGCTGCACGTCACTCCGCTTCCAGCCAGCCCCGTTCCGCCCCCCTCTCCCGTCAGACCCTCGTCGTGGAGAACAACAACCTCGACGGCCTCCGCCTCGGCGACATCCCCGGCCGCCGCGAAACGGGCGTGGTCGTCTCCCGCGTCAACCGGCCCGGCACCGGGCGGACCGAGGCCGCCGACGAAGACCACATCATCCGCATCGGCGACCTGCTCCTCGCCGTAGGCACACCCGCCGCGCTCGACTCCTTCCGCCGGATCGTCGGACGTGTCACGGACGTGGACCTGACCCAGGCCTCGGGCCCGGTGACCTTCCGCCGCGTGCTGGTCACACACCGGGACGTCCTCGGGAAGACCGTCGGTGAACTCGCCCTCAACGACCGCTTCGGAGTGACGGTGACGCGGGTGACGCGGGCCGACCTGGAGATGGGTGCCGTGCCGGATCTCGCCCTTCAGTTCGGCGACCAGCTCCAGGTCGTCGGCGAGGCCGCGAACCTCGACCAGGCTTCGGCCGTCCTCGGGAACTCGCTCAAGGAACTCAATTCCACCCACTTCATCCCCGTGTTCACCGGCATCGCCCTCGGCGTCGCCGTGGGGCTCGTGCCGATCGCCCTGCCGGGACTTCCCGCCCCCCTGCGTTTGGGTCTTGCCGGCGGCCCGCTGATCATCGCCATCCTGCTCGCGCGGATCGGCCACTTCGGTCCGCTGGTATGGCACATGCCGATCACCGCCAATCTCGCCTTTCGCGAGCTCGGCATCACCCTGTTCCTCGCCGCGGTCGGCCTCGGCGCCGGACAACACTTCTTCCATTCCGTCTTCACTCCCGCCGGCATCGCCTGGCTCGGCTCGGCGGTCCTGATCGCCATGGTCCCTTTGCTCCTCGTCGGATGGTTCGCGCGCAAGCGCATGAACCTCGACTTCATGAGCATCAGCGGGCTGCTGTCCGGTGCGATGACCGATCCCCCCGCCCTCGCGTTCGCTTGCGCCATCGCCAAGGCCGACTCCCCCAGTGTCGCCTATGCCACGGTCTATCCGGCCACCATGCTACTGCGGATCCTCACCGCACAGCTGCTCGTGCTCGCCCTCGCCGCCTGACGTCCGTGGACAGCCGGAAAACCCGCTCCCGCGCACGTCTTGGCCAAAACCGCGGGAGTTTCCCACGGGAAAGGAAAAACGGCGGCCCCGTCGCCGGGTGCCGCCGTCCGATGGCCCTTGGGGAGCCGGAAGCCGATCAGAGTCCCTTGGACAGGACGTGCTTGATCAGGTCGCCAACGCGGTTGCTGTAGCCCCACTCGTTGTCATACCAGCTCACCAGCTTGAAGAACCGGCTGTTGAGCTCGACGCCCGATCCGGCGTCGTAGATGGAGCTGTGCTTGTCGTGGATGAAGTCGGAGCTGACGACCTCGTCGGAGGTGTAGTCGAGGATGCCCTTCAGGTAGGTCTCGCTGGCCCGCTTCATCGCGGCGTTGATCTCGGCGAGCGAGGTCTCCTTGACCGTGCGGACCGTGAGGTCGACGACGGAAACGGTCGGCACCGGGACGCGGAACGCGACGCCCGTCAGCTTGCCCTTGACCTCGGGGATGACGAGCGCGGTCGCCTTCGCGGCACCGGTGGTGCTCGGGATGACGTTCTGCGCGGCGGTGCGGCCACCCTTCCAGTCCTTCTTGGACGGACCGTCGACCGTCTTCTGGGTCGCGGTATAGGCGTGGACGGTGGTCATCAGGCCTTCCTCGAGACCGAACCCTTCCTTCAGCAGCACATGCACGACCGGCGAGAGGCAGTTCGTGGTGCAGCTCGCGTTGGAGATGATGTTGTGCGCGGCGGGGTCGTACTTCTCGTGGTTGACGCCCATCACGATGGTGATGTCCTCACCCTTGGCCGGGGCCGAGATGATGACCTTCTTCGCACCGGCGACGATGTGGCCCTTGGCCTTCTCCGCCTCGGTGAAGAGTCCGGTCGACTCGATGACGATGTCCACGCCCAGATCCTTCCAGGGCAGCTCGGCCGGGGACTTCGCCGAAACGACGCGGATCTCGGCGCCGTTGACGATCAGGACGTCGTCCTCGGCCTTGTCCGGGGAGGACTTCTTCGATCCCACCGTGCCGGCGAAGCGGCCCTGGGTGGAGTCGTACTTGAGGAGGTAAGCCAGGTTGTCCGCGGGGACGATGTCGCCGACGGCGACGACATTGATCTCCTTGCCCACCATTCCCTGTTCAACAAGGGCGCGGAAGACGAGGCGGCCGATACGGCCAAAACCATTGATCGCTACGTTGACTGCCATAATTCGTGTTCTTTGATCGGATTCCGTTTTCGGAAACCGGGAAACTATCGGCCGACAGGGTCGGGTCAACGCGGATTTGACGTGCGACCGCGGTTGGTGCCGTCGATAGGATTCCCAACATGCCCCGGGTTTCGATCTCGATTCCGCGAGCCGCCGCCGCCTTCCTGTTCAGCCTACTCCAATGGATGGCCGCGGCCACCGACTTCCACGTCGCCAAAACAGGTCGCGACTCCGACGACGGCCTCCGTCCTGGAACCGCTTGGCGGACCCTGTATCGCGTCAACCGCCACCTCCGCGACAATGGCCTGAAACCCGGGGACCGCGTGCTCCTGCGCGGAGGAGACACCTTTGAAGGCGGACTGACGTTCTCGGATGCCGGCGGTGGAACCGAGGCCGCACCCGTGGTGGTCTGCGGAACGGGAAAACGCCCGGCCCGGATCCTATCCGGGAAGGGCACCGGTATCCTTGTCCGTGAGACCCCATGGGTCGTCGTCTCCAACCTCGTTCTCCAAGGCCGTTGGGACGGCGACGGCGACGGCATCCGATTCGACCGCCTTCGGCCCTCAGGGGGACCGGTTTCCGGCGCGGTCGTTTCCGATTGCCGCATCAGCGGATTCGCCTGGCATGGAGTCATGGTGGACGCCTCGCAACGGGAACACGGCTATTCCCAGGTCCGGATCCTGAGGGTCCATGCGGCGGCGAACCGCCACGCCGGAATCCAGGTCTACGGGGGCAACCCCAGCGGCCGGACCCGGCGACCCCACGCGGATGTGCTCATCGAGGACTGCACCGCCTTCGACAACCCGGGGGACCCGGACCTGGTGATGCATCACTCGGGCAGCGGGATCTTCGTCGACGGTGTCGAAGGCGCTCAGATCCGACGGTGCGTCGCCTCCGGCAACGGCATCGAGTGCCGCTCGGAAAGGGGCGGTCCGGTGGGGATCTGGCTCCATGCGTGCCGAGGCGGGGTCATCGAACACTGCGAGTCCTTCGGCAATCGCTCCGCACTCCGGGACGGCGGCGGCTTCGACCTCGACGGGGGCTGCGAGGACTGCGTCCTGCGGCACAACTACTCGCACGACAACGACGGCCCAGGATTGATGGTCTACAGCTACTCCGGCGCACCCTACGCCGACAGTGGATGCGTCATGGAGCACAACATCTCCATCCACGACGGACGGCGGGGATCCGGTTACGCAGGTCTCCAGCTTGGCGGCGAGGAAGGCTGTCGGATCCGGGATCTGCTGGTGACGAACAACACCGTGATCGCGCCGGAAGGTGCGGTGACGGCGTTTCGGGTCCTGGGGCACGGAGTCGAAGGTGTGGTCCGCGGGAATCGGATCCTCGCCTCGCCCCACGCCGCCCTGCTCAGCCTGTCGGGCTACGGTCACCGGATCCGGTTCGAGGAGAACCAATGGTGGCGCAACGACGGACGTCCGGTCTTCGTCGTCGACTTCCAATGGCCGGTGACGGAATTGGCCCGTTGGCGCAATTCAGCCGGCCCCGAAACACGCTTCGAGGTCCATGCCGAGATCTTCGCCGATCCCGGCCTGAAGCCCCTTCGTGGGAAACGCCCCGCAACTTCACGCCCGATCAGGGCGAGTTTGCCTAGACTGGAGTTCGAACGTTCCGGACCACAGGGATCCCGGTTGTCCGGACCAGGGGCGGAGTAGGCTCGCTCTACTTGCGGTCGAACCGGATCGTGGCGGAACGGCCGTGCGCCGAGAGGCCTTCGAGGCGGGAGAATTCGCCGACCGCCGTCAGGGCCTTCTTCAACGCGGGGCGCCCGTATTCGATGAGGCTCGTCCGGCGCTGGAACTGGTCCACGGTGAGCCCCGCGAAGCTGCGACCGCCGCCGCCCGTGGGCAGCGTATGGCTGGGTCCCGCGACGTAGTCGCCGAGAACCGTCGGCGAATCCGGTCCGATCAGCAGCGCGCCGGCGCTGTGGATCCGCGTGGCCAGCTTGCGGGCTCCACGGACCATCAGTTCGCAATGTTCCGGAGCCAAGCGGTTGGCCAGGTCCACGGCGGCGTCGATGTCCTTCACCTGGATCAACCATCCGTTCGCATCCAAGACCTTCTTGGCGAACTCGGAACGCTCCAACTGCGGCAGTTGGCGGGAGATTTCCTTCTCCACGGACTTCAGCATCCGGGCCGAGGGCGTGACCATCCACACCCGCTCGTGTCCGGACCCGTGCTCGGCCTGCGCCAGGAGGTCCGCCGCGACATGGCGGGGATCGGCGGAATCGTCGGCCATGACGAGGACTTCGCTGGGACCCGGCAGGAGATCCACCGCGACATGGCCGAAAAGCTGGCGCTTGGCGGCGACGACGTAGGCGTTGCCCGGGCCGAAGACCTTGTGAACCGGGCGGATGGTCGCGGTTCCGTAGACCATGGCGGCGATCGCCTGGGCTCCTCCGATGCGGTGGATTTCCGTGGCGCCTGCCTGGACGGCGGCGAAGAGCAGCGCCGGGTTCACCGAGCCGTCCTTGGCGCACGGTGTGCAGACCACGATCTCGGGACAGCCAGCCACCTTCGCCAAGGTGATGGTCATGAGGGCCGTCGAGACCAGGGGAGCGGTTCCGCCGGGGATGTAGATGCCGACCCTTTGGAAGGGCTGGTACATCTCGCCGACCTTGCCGCCGTGGGAATTCCGCGACTCCCAGTCCCGACGACGGGATCTGCGCGCGAAGGCGGCGATGTTCTTGGAGGCTTCCGTCACCGCGGAACGCAGTGCCGGCTCGGCACCCACCGTCGCAGACAGGATCTCGGCGCGGGAGACCGGGATGCCCTCGGGCGTTAGGGTGACGCCGTCGAACTTGGCGGTGAACTCCACCAAGGCCTCGTCGCCGCGGGTGCGCACCGCCTCGAGGATCCGCCGGGCGCGATCCTCGATCTCGGGGTCGAACATCGAGGTGGTAGCGGACGCGCGGTCGAGTTGCGCGGCGTATTGGGCATCCGAAAGGCGGACGATCTGCATGGCTGCCGAGATTACCGGGAGCCCGTCCCAAGTCAAAACGCCCGCTCCGGCGATGCTCAGGACCTCTTCAGGATCGCCAACCCCCGCAGCACGTCCAAACCGCGCGCCAGCGCCGGGTCCCGGACGATTGGCGACGCCTTCACCTCGGTCTTCGCGTCGCCCGGGAGCAGCCCTTCCCGCTGTGCACGGACGAGATCCGCCTCGTTGATCCGCCGCCGGGGGGACGAGGCCGGATCGACCGGCTTCGATTCCCCCGGCTTTCCGGACCCGCGGACGGGCGTCGCGAACGGATCCTCAAGATGAAGTCGGTCTTCCTCTGTGGAACCGCGCACCAGGATGTCCGGTTCGAGTCCGCCCCGCGGCAGCACCGAACCATCTCCCAGGCGAACCGCCGCCAGCGGAAGCCGGATGCGGCCGCCGCCGTCGAGGTCGAATTCCTCGATCACCGCGAGGTCGCCGCCCGTGGCGCGGCCGACGAGGATGGCCGAGGCTTCCCGGCGCAGCAGTGCCGCGAGCGCCCCGGCCGCGCCGCGGGTTTCTCCGTTCACCAGCACGGCAACCGGCTTCCGCCAGACGGAGGCGGTCCCATCGACGGTGGTCCGACCCGCACCCCAGTCAAGGATGTCGCCGGCGGCGCCGGAGAAGAGGCTTCCGGCCTGGCCCGCCGCCTCGAACGAGTTTCCCCAGGCGAAGCGGAGATCGAGGACCAATCCCACCGTGTTCCGGGTCCATTCCCCATCCTCCAGAGCCGCGCGGAGCTGTGGAGCCAGACCGGAACTCACTTGGCCCACGCGGAGATAGAGGATGTCGCCCTCGAACCGCCTTTTCCCCGCCAGGACTTCGCCCGCTTCGGGCGGCGCGGGTTCGGCGGTGGGGTCCACCAAGGTGCCGCCGAACTTCTCGATCAACGCCAAGGAGGCGGCACGGTCGAATTCGTTGGTCGCCAGCCCCAGCCGTGAACGCAGTTGCGGTAGCAGGCGGTCCGGAGGAGGCAAGGAACCTGGGCCGGCGACGGCCGACAGCAGGGAAGCGAGGAAGAGGGTCAGGACCGGGACGCGACGTCGCATTTCGCAGGACTTATCGGGCAGTCCGGAGGACCCGGCAACGAAAGTTCAGGAGCCTAACGGGTCTCATTGCGGGATCTGGATCACCTGCCCACCGGACAGCCATCCGACATGGCCGAAGGAGTCGACGATCCGGATCCAGGGTCCACGGACCTCGTCCACCCTGACCTCGGCACCATCCGGCAGCGGAAACGCCACCGGGGATTCGTCGACTGGGCCAAACCGGGCTGCAACACCCGTGCCGACCACCACCGAATCTGGCGCGGAGCGGACCGCGGCCATCGAGACCGAGTATCCCAAAAACAGGAGGATCGTGACCGCGCCCAGGCGGTTCATCCACTTGCGGAATCGCCCGGCGCGATCGTCGCGACCCAGTCCGATCAAGAGCAGGATCGCCCAACTCCAGGCGGCAACCGCGGCCGGAACCGCCCATCGCCGTGGCGGGAGGCGTCGGGCCCATTGCGTCCAATCCGGTCCCGAACCGCTTCCAACCTGACGGCGTGCGAGTTCCAGGTTTCGCTGGATCTCCCCGCGGCCGGGGGCGGCCCGCTCCGCCAACCGCCACGCCGCGATCGCCTTTCCGACCTCCCCATTGCGGAAACGGGCGTTGCCGAGGTTGTAAAGGACGCCGACCGACGGACGCCCGTTGGTGAGCGCACGTTCGAAAAGCCCCACCGACTCCTGGAAGCGCCCCACGGAATAGGCCGTGATGCCGCGATCGAAGTCGGACTGCGCCGCGAGGCGGATCGCCAGAAGCACAACTCCGAACGCGAACCGGAACAGGATGGAGCCGAAGCTTCTCACGGCGTCTCCTTTGTTCGGGACTGGAGTTCAGCGACCACCCCTTCCGTCATCTCAAGCCACGTCGCCAATTCATCCGGCAGGGCCATCGGGGCGAATCGGGCCGCATCGGCCGCCGCGAACAGCCGCATCAGGCTGTCGATCGACTCCTCGGAGACGCCCTGCTCCCGGAGGGGCTCCGCGACGTCCACCGCCGTCAGCGAGGCTCCCGAGGCCAAGCCAAGGTTCAGGGACACCTGCTGTCGGAGAAGCGCCGACAAGGCATCGAAGAACGCTTTGGAATTCCCCGCGGCGGCGGAACGACGCAGCGCCGCCTGCTGATCGCGCAGCGTCATCTCAGCCAAGTGCCGGCGGGTCGGCGCCTGGTTCCGGCTGCGCCGCCTCCGGAGGCCTCGGACCCCGACGAAAAGGCCGAGACCGACGAAGGGTACCAGGAGGACCAAGCCGAAATACTCGGAGTCGAGCAGGTCGGACTCGACCGAGATCGCGGAACCGGCGGAAGACATCAGCGGCTGGAGACCTCCCGTTCCCTGCGGCGGCGTGCGAACTGCCTCGGGAGCCGGCGGATTCGCCGGATCCGCCTCCGCCGCCGTCGCGTCTCCGGTCGCCTCGGGCTCCACGACCTGGATGGGAATGGGCTTCAGCCGAGCGGTGGAATACCGGCCCACCTGCGGATCGAAGAAGCTGAATGGCTGGAACTCCAACGAAGTCACCTCGGTCGAGTCCACCACCACGGCTTCCTCGAACACTTTGGTTCCGGTCAGGCCCAGGGGATCGGCCGGTTCGAAGATGTTGGTTCCCGGATAGGACTGGAGCCCTGGGGACTTGACCAGCTTGGGCGACGGCAGTCCGTCGAACGATCCGTTGCCTTGGACCAGGAATCGGACCGTAACGGCATCGCCGCGGTTCAAGTTGGTCCGCGAAACCGTGGCCTCGATCCGGAAACTGCCAACGGCGCCGCTGAAGTCCGCCGGACGACCGGCAGTCGGGAGGGGCAGCACCTTCAACGGCCGACCCGGCGCTTCCAGGGCGAACCGCTTCAGTTCAACACCCCCACCGAAGAAGTCATCGATGAGGCTCCGCGCCCGTCGCCGTCCCACCTCGGCGACCGCCTCCAGGGATACGGGCCCCAGGATCAGGTCCCCCTCCTTGGTGGGAGTCACCGCCTGGCGGCTGGCCGACACACCCACGACCACCCCATCCCGGATCACCTGCGAACCGATCCATGGCGCGGTTCGTCCGACGACGAATCCATCAAAGGACATCTTGTGGGGAGTCGCCTCGCGGAGGTTGAGGGTCGACTGGATCTGGATTTCGAAGGCGAGGGTCTCGCCGAGGTAGCAGGTGTCGCGGGCGGTATACAGGTGCAGCGTGACCGGTTCGTTCCGGGGTTCCGTCGCGAAAACACGCGCGATAACCGGCTCGGTCCGGAGCACCCCAGCCGAGGTTGGGACCGAAATGGAAGGGATACGCAGCTCCCCGGTCCCACGCAGGGATCCCCGATATCGAATGATGACTTGGAAGGAGGAGACGCCGTTGGCGATCTGCTGGCGTTGCTCCTGCCCGAGGGATTCCGTGAACACCAGAATCTGGCTGTTTGGAATGGCCGGGATCGCGCTGGGAACCGCGTCCTCGACCACGATCCGCATCGGGATCACCTCACCGTCCTCCATGAACTCACGGTCCAACTCGAGCCGTGCGGTCGCACCCGCCAGCACCGCCTGGAGGCCCCAGGCGAGGAGACACGACCAGAGGGCGCGAAGCCCTGCCAAATTGGGAAATCGGCGTCGCATCACCACGGCTTCCTCGAACGACGGGCTGGGGCGTTCTCCCCGTTCTGGCCTCCGTTCCGGTTGCGCAGGACCAAGGCCCGCTCCTTGCCCTTCTGAGCATCCAGCACCTTCTCCGCCTCCCGGACCGTCATCATCGTGCCCTGACGCCGATCCTTGCCATCGTCGGACTCCGCGGGATCCGTGCCCCGCTGGTCTTCTCCATCGCGGCCCACCGACGCAGCGGAACCTTCCTGGTTCCCCTTCTCCCCGCTCTTCTCCCCATCCTTCGACTTCCCTTCCTCGGGCTCCTTGCCGGCCTTGGGTTCACCGGGTTCCTGTCCCTGCGGATCGGCCTCCTTCTCCTGTGGTAGGGGCTGGGGCTGGCGCGGCTCATCGCCGTCGCCCTCCTGCCGCTGAGACGGGTCGCCCTTCGATCCCGGCTCCTTCTCTGAGCCCGGCTTCTTCTGCTGCTGTTTCTGGGACTTGGAATCCCCCTTCTGATCCTTCTTGTCCTTCTGATCCTTCTTCGAGTCGTCCTTGTCGGATTTTCCGTCCTGTTGTTGCTGCTGCTCGGGAGGCGGGGGAATGGACTCGATGGCGCGGCGCACGAACTCCGCGTTGTCCCGGGCCGCGGCATCTCCCGTGTCGAGCTTCTTGGCGGCCGCGAAGCTGGAAAGCGACTGCATCCATTGCTCCTTCTTCTTCTCGGCTTCGGCCTCGGCCTCTCCCATGCGGTACCGGGCGTTCCCGAGATTGTACCAGGCCTGTTGCTGCAGCGGGATGTCCGGCGATCGCAGGACCTGCTCGTAATGCTCCGCCGCGGCCTTGAAGTCCCCCATGCGATAGGCCGCGTCCCCGGCGTTGAACCGGAGTCGGAGGTCTTCGGGGTTCTTGCGCGCCAGATCCTCGTACAGCGACCGCGCCGTCTTGAACTCCCCCGCTTCGTATCGCCTCAATGCTTCGTCGGCAGGCCCCGCTTCGATCCTCGGAGCCACCGCAACACTCAAGAGCAGGATCAATCCCACGCCCACGGTGGTTCCCAGACCCGCGGAAACCACAGGCGGCGCCGCGGTACCCGTGACGCGACGAGTAGCCGATGCGGTCGCCTTTCGACTCGCGGTGGCGGCGTCCGAGACCAGGAACTCGACCAGAAGAAACAGCATCCCGGCACCCAGCGGCCATTGGAAACGTTCGACCCGCGTCCGCTGCCGCGAGGACTCGAACCGGGTCGCCTCCAATGGGGCGATGCCTCGGCTGTAGAGGTCCTTCATGGTCTGGCCCGATCGAAGCGGCAGATGGAATCCATGGGCCGCACCTGCGATCTGCACCAGCAGCGCCTCGTTCAACCGGGAACGCACCGGGTTCCCGTCCTCGTCCTTCAGGAAGACCGAGTTCCCGAACGGATCCGAACTTTTCAACACCTCGCCGTTCGGGGTTCCCACACCGACGGTGAAGAGATGAATCCCGGCGCGCGCCAGCCTCCGCGCCGCCGAGAGGGCCATCTCGTCGTGGTCTTCGCCGTCGGTCAGCAGGATCACCACCTTCTGGGCCCCGGATTCGCCGGAGAAGGCCTCCGCGGCCTCGTCCAACGCCTCGCCAACGGACGTTCCCTGTTCCGGGATGAGATCCGGGTCCAACGCCGCCACGTTCTGGCGGAACGCCTCGGCGTCCAAGGCCAACGGACATTGGACGAACGCGGTCCCCGCGAAGGCCACGAGACCCAACCGGTCGGACTTCGCCTGCGCGATCAGGTCGTAACAGGCGAGCTTGGCCCGCACGAGCCGGCTGGGGGCCACGTCGTTTGCCAGCATGGATCGCGAGACGTCGACGCAGACCACGATGTCGCGTCCGCTGGCTTGGACGATCTCCTCCCCATCCCCCCAGCGGGGACGGGCCAAACCGAGGAGGACGAGACCGAGTCCAAGGGTGACCAGCACCCGCTTGACCACCGGTCGACGGCGGGACAACCCGGAGGTGAGGTCCGGCAACAGACGCGCACGGACAAAGAGGTGGACGGCGTCGCGATTGCGCCGCCAGGTCCAGAAGAGGAACCAACCGCACAACGGCGTGAGCACCGCGGCCAACAAGGCCATCTTGGGTTGCGCGAAGTCCATGTTCACGGGAGTCGACGCCAAACGGTGTTGGCCAACACGATCTCCAACAGCAGGAACACCAACGCGGGCGTCACGAACCAGCCCATCAGCTCCCCATAGAGCGCGTGTTGGTGCGTCTCCAACTCGGTCTTCTCCAACCGGTCGATCTCTTCGTAAATCGACTTGAGAGTCTTGGTGCTGTCGGCCCGGAAGTAACGTCCGCCAGTGCGCTCGGCGATGCGCGTCAGGGTCTCGTCGTCGATGTCCACGGGCACCTGCCGGTAGACCTTGCGGCCGAAGGCATCACGGCCGACCGGCATTGGGGCGTTCCCGCGGATGCCGACCCCGATGGCGTAGACCTTGACCCCCAGGGACTGCGCCGCCTCCGCGGCGGTGAGCGGCGGGATGGTACCGGCGTTGTTCTGGCCGTCGGTGATGAGCAGCGCGATCCGGCTCTTCGACTTGAGTTCCCTGAGGCGGTTGACCGCGGCGCTCAACCCGGAACCGATGGCCGTCCCCTGCTCTCCGAGCACCTCGAGACGATCGAGATGCCGGGTCAGGAAGTCATGGTCCAACGTGGGCGGGGCGGCGATGTAGGCATAGGTCGAAAACACCGCGAGCCCGATCCGGTCGTTGGGCCGGTTCTGGATGAACGACTTCAGGGTCTCCTTCGCGACGGTGAGACGGTTGACCCGTTCCCCCTTCAGTTCGAAATCCTCGCTGAGCATCGAGACCGAGAGGTCGAGCGCGACGGCGATGTCGATCCCACTGGCCTTCCTCGGGAGCTCGCCCTCGGCGATCTGCGGCCGCGACATCCCCACGCAGAACAGCGCCAGCGAAACCCATCGCAAGCCGGCCAACACCCGGCCGGCCAACGAGCGGTCCATCTGCAACACCCCCTTCACCAGGCTCAGGCTCGAGAAGAGGAAGACCGGCTCCCGGAAGGTGCGACGCCGGTAGACCACCAACCCGGGGAGCAGCAGCAAACCCAGCAACCACCAAGGTGAGGCGAAATGGATCATCGCGATGCCTCCTTACCGGCGGCTTCGGGTCGCGTCGCCGGCCGGGACTCCACTCCGGTCTCGTCGACCAGCGCCAAGGCCATCTGATGTAGCCGCTCCAAGTCCGCACGCTCCGGTTCACCCCGGGCGAACTTCACCAGGTCGCACTGGAACATGAAGTCGCGGAGCAGTTCCTTGTGGCGGAGGTCTAGGGCGAGACTTTCGCGAAGTCCCTCCAGGAACTCCTCGGTGGTCTGGTCCGGTGCCCGAAGTCCGAACCTCTCCTCCAGGTAAACCCGGACGATCTCCGACAGCAGCGTGCAGAACGGCTCAGGCCGGTCGAGCAAACCCCAGGATTCCGAAAGTCGGCTCCGCGCCCTGGCCGCCGCCGTTTCCCGCACTTGCGCGGCTGCACGACCGGTCGGCTTACGGCGCCACCAGACCCAGGCCAAGATCGCCAGCGGCACCACCACCAGAAGTCCACGCACGACCCACGGCGCCACCAGAGCCAGATCCAAGGGCCCTCGGATGTCCTGGAGCTGACGCGGAACCGCAGGGGCGTTGGAGACGACGCCGGCCTGCGCCAAAAGGATGGCGTTCATCGCGTCCTCCTTTGACGACGCCGGTCGAAGAAGGAGGCCAACTCCCCGAGGTAGGCGTCCTCTTCGGCCCCGGCACCCGGCACCACCATCCGGAGATGGTCGACACGGCAACCGCGGAAAAGCCGTTCCAACTCCACCTGGGCCTTCTGCTGCCGAACCGTGAAGGCCTGGAGACGGCGCTCATCGGAGGTGTTGATCTCCACCACCTCCCCGGTCTCCGCGTCCTGCAACATCAGTCGGCCCACCGAAGGCAGCGACTCCTCGCGCGGATCCACGAACTGGAGGGCGATCAGGTCGTGACGACGGGCCACCTGGCTGAGGACGGACTGGCAGATCCGGCCGAGGGTCTCGGACTGGAGCACCCGACGCTTCAGGTGCGCCTCGATCATGGCCCGGCTCGGACGTGTCTCACCGAGGAAGTCGGACAACAACACGACCACGGAACGGTGGGGCAACACCTTCCTGAGGAACTCCAACGCACCGTTCGTGTTGGTGCCCGGATACTCGGGCTGATGGAAAAGGATGTCCCGAACCACACGCAGGACGTGACGACGGCCCTTCGTCGGCGGGACGAACTTCTCGACCGACTCAGTGAAGAGGATCAACCCGACCTTGTCCTGGTTGCGGATCGCGGAGAAGGCCAGCACCGCCGCCACCTCGGCCATCAGCTCCCGCTTGGACCGGTCGCCCGATCCGAATCGCCCGGAGCCGCTGAGGTCCACCATCAGGATCACCGTCAATTCGCGTTCCTCACGGAACTTCTTCACGAACGGGTGGTTCATCCGCGCGGTGACATTCCAGTCGATGGTCCGGACTTCGTCGCCAGGTTGGTACTCCCGCACCTCGTCGAAATCCATCCCCTGCCCCTTGAAGGCGGAATGGTACTGACCGGCGAGCGTTTCGCTTACCAGACGCTTCGTACGGATCTCGATCTGACGGATCTTCCGCAGCAATTCCGGAGGAATTCCCTGCGAACCGTCCTCCTCGCGGATCGGCGACATGCGTGGAACCGATCCGGGTCTGCCCAGGAAGCCGGTCCCCCTACCATCGTCGCGTCCGGTCCCGCCGGCGAGCCAGGCGGAGAACCGATCCAGGAGTTGGGGACGTTTGAAACCCATTCTTTGACCTCGGAAAACCAAGCTCACACAACTCCACCAGTACGCATCGGTACCGAACGCACCAACTCCTTCAGCACAGCATCTGCGTCCACGCCGTCCGCTTCTGCCTCGTAGTTCAGGATCAGGCGGTGCCGAAGTACCGAGGCGACCGAATCGGCCACGTCCTCCAAGCCGACCTGGAAACGTCCTGCCACCAACGCCCGGGTCTTGCCGGCCAAGATCAGGCATTGGGCACCGCGCGGACTGCTGCCGAAACGCAGGTGGCGAACGACCGACGGCACTCCCGTTTCCGTACCCGGATGCGATCCCAACACCAGACGCACCGCATACTCCTTCACGTGGGAGGCCACTGGGACCTCGCGGACCAATGCCTGCATGTCGGCGAGAGTCGCCGAATCCAGAACCTTGACCGGCGTCACGGTGCTCCCTTCCGTCGTTCGGTTCAGAACCTCGGTCAACTCCGCGGCCGACGGATAGCGCACGATCAGCTTGGAAAAGAACCTGTCCAACTGGGCTTCCGGCAAAGGATAGGTGCCCTCCTGGTCGATGGGATTCTGTGTGGCCAGCACGAAGAATGGCCGAGGCAAAGGCCGTACCTCTCCACCCATTGAAACCTGTCGCTCCTGCATCGCCTCCAGCAACGCCGATTGCGTCTTCGGCGTCGCACGATTGATCTCGTCGGCGAGCAGGAGGTTCGAAAAAACCGGGCCCTGATGAAACTGGAACTGCCGTCGCCCGTCGGGGCCCTCGTTCACCATGTTGGTTCCCAAGATGTCGGACGGCATCAGGTCCGGCGTGAACTGGATGCGGTTGAACCGGAGATCCATCGCTTCAGCGACGGTCCGGACCAACAGCGTCTTGCCGAGACCGGGCACCCCCTCGAGCAATACGTGGCCTCCGGAAAGGATGGCGCCCAAGACACCCTCGACAACCTCGGCCTGCCCCACCATTACCCGGGCGATCTCGTCGCGGACGGCCGAATAGCTCGAACGGAACCGGTTCAGTCGTTCTTCTAGGCTCATCGGATGAGTCCAAGTCTGTGCGCTGAAGACGGAGGCGGCAAGCGATCCCAAGCCCGAATCCGCCACCCGAATCGCAGCACCCTCGTGGGGACCATCCGCATCGTCTCCGGAAATGCCGAAGGCCCGCCGAAACCGGCGGGCCTTCGGGATGGGATCACGAGGGATTACTTCGACTCGCCGGCAGCCGGGGCCGCAGGTGCCTCGCTGGAGGCGGAGGCGAAGTCGACCCATTCGAGGATCGCTTCCTGGCCGGCGTCACCTTGACGCTGACCGAGGCGGAGGATGCGGGTGTAGCCGCCGGTACGGTCCTTGAAGGCGGGCGCGATCGAATCCACGAGGATGTGGACGACATCGTGTTCGCTCTTCCAGGCCTCGCGGAGGACCTTGCCCTTCACCTTGGCGGTGCCCTTGAACAGACTGCGCGACTGCTGGCGCAGACGAGCGGCCACAAGGCGGCGGCAGTGGACGTTTTCCGCGACGGCGGCAGCCTTGGCCTTCTCGTCACTGGACGAGGCGGCCACGGCGGCAGCGGCCACGGCGCGCTTGCCGAGGGTGAGCAGCTTCTCGGCGACCGGGCGTGCAGCCTTGGCCTTGGCGAGAGTGGTGGTGACTCGCTTGTGCTTGATCAGCGAGCCGACCAGGTTGGCGAGCATGGCGTTCCGGTGATCGCCCTTGCGGCCGAGCTTCTTGTTGCGCTTGAGATGGCGCATATGCTTTGTGTCTTAGATTTTCTTGTTGTCCGCCGGCGCCTCGAGAAGGGCCGGATCAATGTTCATTCCAAGCGTCAGGCCGAGACCTGCGAGCTTTTCCTTGATCTCGTTCAGCGACTTCTTGCCGAAGTTGCGGTACTTGAGCATTTCCTGTTCGGTCTTCATCGCCAACTGACCGACCGTCGTGATGTTGGCGTTGTTGAGGCAGTTGGCGGCCCGGACGCTGAGTTCGATCTCATTCACGCTCATGTTGAGCAGCTTCTTGAGCTTCGCCTTCTCGTCGTCCTGCGGCTTGATCTCCTCCTCGAACTCGATGGCGTTCTTGTCGTAGCCGACGAAGACGTCCAGATGGTGCTGGAGGATCGCTGAAGCCTGGGTCAAGGCGTCGTCCGGAGACATCCGCCCATCGGTCCAGAGCTCGATGATCAGCTTGTCGTAATCGGTCCGCTGGCCGACGCGCGCAGCCTCCACGTTGTAGCGGACGCGGGAGACCGGGGAGAAGAGAGAGTCGATCGCGATGACCCCGATGGCCTGATCGATCTTCTTGTTTTCGTCGCCGGGACAGAAGCCGCGGCCAACCTTGACCTCCAGCTCCATCTCGAGCTTTTTCTTGCGATCCAAGGTGCAGATGACCTGCTCCGGATTCACCAGCTCGATGTTCTGGTTCAGCTGGATGTCGCCGGCGGTGACCGTACCTTCCTTGCTGACCGAAACGAGAAGCGTCTGTGGCTCGCGGCTATGGGCCTTGAACTTCACTTTCTTCAGGTTGAGGACGATGTCCGTGACATCCTCGACAACACCGTCGACGGTGGAGAACTCATGCATCGCCCCGTCGATCTTGACGGAGGTGATGGCAGCCCCCTCCAGCGAGGAGAGGAGCACCCGGCGTAGCGAGTTGCCGATCGTGTGACCGTAACCGGTCTCGAAAGGCTCCGCGATGAAGCGGGCGTACGTTTCGTTGGAAGCCTGGTCATCCTTGACCAGACGCTTCGGCATTTCAAACCGACCTAGGCGGACAGGCATATTGGTATCGTTGCAATTTTAACCTGGAACCGGCAGTTCATTCCAAGACTCCCGTTGGCCGGCTCCCATATAATTGCCATCCCGGACCCGGAGGTCCGAAGATCAGCGGGAGTAGAATTCGACGATCGACTGTTCGTTGGCGATCGGGTTGATCTCATCCCGGGTCGGGATGCGGAGCAGGACGGCGCTCAGCTCCTCGCGGTTGAGACGTACCCAGTCCGGAACCGACCGGCTGGTGGAGCTCTCGAGCCCCTTCTGGATGATGGTTTTCGACTTCGCGTGGTCCTTGACCTGGACGACGTCGTTCACCTTCACAGCGAAGCTCGGGATGCTGACCTTGCGACCGTTGACCCGGACATGCCCGTGGGAAACGAGCTGACGAGCCGCCGGCCGGGTGAGCGCAAAACCGGCCTGGTAAACGATATTGTCGAGGCGGGTCTCGAGAATCTGGAGCATCTTCTCGCCAGTCACTCCGCGCATGCGCAAGGCACGCTCGTAGACGTTGCGGAACTGACGCTCCTGAAGCCCGTAGTAATAACGGAGCTTCTGCTTCTCCATCAGACCGACGGCATAGTCGGTGTACTTGCGACGGGACTTCGGACCGTGGACACCGGGGGGGTACGGGCGACGCTCGATGTACTTGGAGCTTCCGAAGATCGGAACTCCGAGCCGGCGGCTGATCCGTACGCGGGGACCTGTATAGCGCGACATGGTATTAAGAGGGTAGGAATTGGTGGACTACACGCGGCGCTTCTTGCGGGGGCGGCATCCGTTGTGGGGAACCGGGGTGACGTCCTTGATGGCGCTGATCTCGAGACCAATCGCCTGAAGGGCGCGGATGGCCGACTCGCGACCGGATCCAGGGCCGCTGACGCGGACCTCGACCTCACGCATGCCGTGGGACATGGCTTGGCGGGCAGCATCCTGAGCGGCCTGCTGCGCGGCGAACGCGGTGCTCTTGCGGGAGCCCTTGAAGCCAACTCGTCCGGCGGTGCTCCAACCAATCAGGTTGCCTTGGAGGTCGGTGATGGTCACCTGGGTGTTGTTGAATGTCGCCAAGACGTGAGCAACGCCGGTGGAGATGTTCTTAGCGCCCTTCGCACGGATGATTTTCTTCGCATTGGGATCGTCGCCGAGCAGGTCGGCAGCGGTCGGTGCCGCAGCGGCGGCAACCGGGCCGGTCGGCGCTGCAGGGGCGGCGGCGGCGGCGGGCGCCGCAGCAGCAGCCTCAGCGGCCTTCTTCTTCGCAGGAGCCTTTTCAGGCGCCGCTTCGGCGGGTGCGGGAGGGGTTGCCGCGGCCTCAGCCTTGGCGGGGGCCTTCTTGGCCTTCGTCTCTTCAGCCATAATAGATCAGGAAATCGGTGAAAACTTCACTTCGCCGCTGCAGCCCTCTGCACGCCGACCGTCTTGCGGGGACCCTTGCGGGTACGGGAATTGGTTTGGGTGCGTTGACCGCGGACCGGAAGGCTCCGAAGATGGCGTTGACCCCGGTAGCTCTTGATCGCCTGAAGGCGCTTCAGATTCATGCCGAGCTCGCGCCGAAGGTCGCCTTCGATCACATACTTCCCGTCCTGGATCGCATTCACGATCAGGGAAAGCTGGGATTCGTTCAGGCTCTTCGCACGGATGGCCGGATCGATGTTGGCGCGCTTCAGGATCTCGACCGCGTTTGCGGGGCCGATTCCGTAAAGGTAGCGGAGCGCGATGTCGATCCGCTTGTCCGCAGGAATGTCTACTCCAAGAATACGTGGCATAGGCGTGTTATTAGGCGGTTCAACCCTGGCGCTGCTTGTGGCGCGCGTTGGTGCAGATCACCCGGATCACACCCTTGCGTTTGACCATCTTGCAGTTCTCGCAAAGCTTCTTCACTGACGCTCTTACTTTCATTTTCTAAATCCTACACCGCTCAATATAGCGGGGTTCCTTCGTCTCTCGTCAAAATCTCCGGTTCCGACTCGGTGATCAATACCGTGTGTTCGAAGTGGGCGGCCACCTGACGATCCCTCGTCACCACGGTCCATCCGTCCGCCAAAATCTCCACCGACGGGTCACCCAAGGTGATCATCGGTTCAATCGCCACGGTCATCCCAGGCCTCAACTTGGCCTTGTTGGAAGGGTCCGGATAGTTCGGTATTTGGGGATCCTCATGAACGTTGCGACCCACTCCGTGGCCGCAAAACTCCCTAACCACCCCATAACCGGCTTTCGTGGCACATTGGAAGACCTCTCTTCCAATGCCCATCACGCTGGAATCCGGCCGCGCAGCCGAAATTCCTTTGTAAAGGGACTGAGCGGTGGTGTCCATGAGTTTCTGGAAGGAGGTGGAAACACCACCCACACCCACCGTCATTGCGATGTCCCCTACAAATCCTTGGTACCGGACTCCGACGTCGATCTTAAGGACGTCGCCAAACTGGAGCCGACGGCGATTCCCAATGCCGTGGATCACGGCTTCATTGACCGACAGACAGCAGTGGGCCGGAAAACCCCGATAACCCTTGAAGGCAGAGACAGCTCCCTGTTCCGCGATCAGTCGGCCCACTTCGGAGTCGAGCTCCGCGGTGGTGAGACCCGGCTGGACCATGGCCGCAGCACCGCGGAGAACCCGAGTTGCGATCCGGCAAGCCATCCTCATCCGGTCAAGCTCGTCGCCCACCTTCAAAGGGACCTGTTTGATGGTCCGCGCCATAACTATTCCATTCATCCCGGGATCGCTCCCAGGCCGTGGAGACTGACAAAGAACAAAATGATCAAGAGCGTCCGCGGACTCGGCCCTTCTTGAGGAAGCCGTCGTAGTGCCGCATCAGCAAGTAGGACTCCATCTGCCGCATGGTATCCAAAAGGACGCCAACAGTGATCAGCAGTGAGGTTCCACCGAAAAACTGCGAGACGAGTGGATCGATTTTGAGCCGGGTGCTCATGACGATCGGAATCACCGCGATCACCATCAGGAAGACCGCACCGGCCAAGGTGATCCGGCTCATTGTGCGATGCAGGAAATCGCTGGTGGCGCTTCCCGGACGAACACCCGGAATGTATCCGCCGTGCTTCTTGAGATCGTCGGCAACCTGCAGCTCGTTGAATTGGGTAGCCACCCAAAAGTACGAGAAAAACAAGATCATCAGGGAGTAGAGCAGCAAGTAGACGAACCCTTCCCGTCCGAGATGGGAGGCGATGTAGACCGAGATGTCCCGAAAGGCACCCGGCTTGAGAATCGCCGCCAATTTCTCGAAAATCATCCCAGGGAACATCAGGATGGCCTGAGCGAAAATCACTGGCATGACACCCGCGTAGTTGACACGAAGCGGCATGAACGACGTGCCGCCGGACATGATCTTCCGACCAACCGCGCGCTGGGCGTACTGGACCGGAATCTTACGCTGGCCTTGGGTGATCGCAACAACCCCAGCAACAACGATCGCCAACACCGCAACCAATAGGATCAACTGGAGGAACTTGGTGTTCTCCTGTTGGAACATTGCGAAGAGGGACCTGGCAGCGCCGGGTAGGCGGGCCAAGATGCCGATGGTGATAATCAACGAAACACCATTACCAATTCCGCGCTCGGTGATCTGTTCACCCAGCCACATCAGTAGCAGTGTACCGGCAGTCAGGACAACCACGGTCTGGAACCGATAGACCCAGAGGTACTCCATGGTCACCAAGGAACCGCTGAAACCCTGAAATGACTTCTCAGGATTCTCCCATCCCAGAGCCACGATCAGGCCGTGACCGATACAAAGGACAACGGTGAGGTAACGTCCATAAGCCACCAACTTGGCACGTCCACCCTCTTCACGAGCCAGCTTTCCCAGAGGCGCTACAACAGCGGTCAGCAGCTGGATAAAGATCGTGGCGCTGATGTAGGGCATGATCCCCAACGCACCCACCGCGCACTGCTCAAGCGCACCGCCTGTGAAAAGGCTGTAGAGCCCGAAGACTCCCCCTGCTCCGCCACCTTGGGCTGCTTGGGCCGAGAAGAACTCGGCCAACTTGGCGCCATCCAAGCCTGGAACCGGAGTCAGCGCAATGAGCCGCGCGACTCCGAGTACCAAAGCCGTGAAGATAATCCGGGACCGAAGTTCCGGAATCTTCAGGCAGTTCGAAAAGGTGCTGAAAAGCTGTCCGATCATGGGTTGGGGTCCGGAGGTCCGGATCAGCCGGCGATCTCCACCGTGCCGCCCAGCTTCTCAATGGCCGCCTTGGCAGTCGCACTGAAGGCGTTGGCCTTGACGGTGAGACGCCGTTCCAAGACGCCC
>CAMASJ010000011.1 GCA_945860685.1 Akkermansia muciniphila | reverse complement strand
GTTCCGCTACTACGCCGGGAAACGCTGGCTGCGGGACGACGCGGTGGTGGACCTCGACGTGGACCGCGACGGCCACGTGTGGGTGCTGACTGCGACCGGGCTTAACAAGATCGAGTTCCGGAGCATGACCCTGGCGGAGAAGGCGCGGTGGTTCTCCCGGAAGATCCGTTCACGGAACATCCGCTTCGGCCTCACCGCCGAGCGGCGTCTGCGGGTTCCGGGGGACGTCACGTCGAGCGAGATGGTCGACACCGACAACGACGGCGGATGGACGAGCTACTACATCGGCGCGCTGGGGGCGCAGTGGGCGGTGACCCGTGACGCGGAGGTCCGTCGCCAGGCCTGGGACGCCTTCGGCGCGTTGGAGCGGCTGCAGTCGATCCACACCAACGCCGGATTCCCGGCGCGCACGATCGAGCGTCGCGGCTTCAAGTTCTCGGACACCGACCGTTGGCGCGATGCGCCGGATCCGGGCTGGGAGTGGAAGGGGCACACGAGCAGCGACGAGATGCAGGCCCAGTGCTTCGCGCACGCCATCATGTGGGAACTCGTGGCGACCAACGCGGCGGAGAAGGCGCGGGTCGCGCGGAACTGGATCCCGGTCGTCGACCACATCCTGAGGAACAACCTCTACCTCATCGACACCGACGGCGAGCCGACGCTCTGGGGGCGGTGGAACCCGGAGTACGTGAACTGGTTTCCACCCACGATCGTGGACCGGCGGCTGAACTCGGCCGAGATCACGGCGGCGCTCCAGCTTGCCTGGCGGATGACCGGGAAGGAGTCGTACAAGGCGAAGGCCCAGGAGCTGTTCGAGAGTCATGGGTACCTGAGGAACATCCTGAGCCCGATGCGCCTCGTGGGGCCTACGACCGGGTTCGTCTTCCGCGGGAACGACATGGGCAACGAGTGGAACCACAGCGACGACGAGTTGGCGTTCTTCACGTATTGGGTGCTGACCCGTTTCGCCTTCGACCGGGACCTCCGCGGGAAGTTCCTCGGCGCGGCGGAGGACCACTGGAACTTCGAGCGGCCGGAGCGTTATGCGATCTGGAACTTCCTGTACGCGGGCTGCGGCGGGAGGGAACACGACCCGGAAGGGGCGGTGTGGACGCTGCGGGGCACGCCGATGGACACCGTCGCGTGGCGGGTCGTGAACTCGCATCGGAAGGACGTCACCCGGCTCGGGCCGAACTTCATGGGCCGCGAATCGAGGGAGCTGCTGCCGCCGGGGGAACGCCTGATGGCGCGGATCAACACCCAGCCGTTCATCCTCGACCACGGGGACGACACCACCGACTTCCCGGGCGACGAGTTCCTCCTGGGCTACTGGATGGGGCGGTATGTCGGTTCGATTGGGCCGGAGGCGCGTTGAAGCGTGCGATCTGATGGCCGCGAAGTCGGATCCGCACGGCGACGCGGTGCACCAACGGTGCTGGGGCTCCTGCGCCGAGAGGCCGTGCGGGTGGCCGTGTCGGATGCCGCCATGCGAAACCGTCTGTTCGACTCCTGGCACTCGGCGCTTCGCAGATGCCCAGCCCTTCGCATCGATCCATGCCGGATTTTGACAGGAAGCTGGAAAACCAGCAAAATGCTCCGGTGAAGACCACGTTGGATCTGCCGAACGACCTGGTTCGCGAGGTGAAGCTGCGGGCCGTCAACGAAGGCATGAAGCTGAAGGACGTGATCTCGGACCTGCTCCGCAAAGGCCTGGGGCAACCGAATCCGACGCCAGCGGGGACCACCGCGCGTCGGGGGGCCATTGCATTGCCCCTGTTTCCTTCGTCTCCACAGGCGCCTGCCCGGCGGATGTCGTTGGACAGGTTGGTGGCCGCCGAGCAGGAAACCCTGACCCGCGAAGATCTTGAGCGCTTCCGCCCGCCTGTTTGACACCGGGGTTTGGATCGGGCTGGCCTTTGACAGCCACCCATTCCACCGCCTGGCCCGGGACGTGTTCGAGTCGGCGGATTCGGAACGGCCCATCGCCTTCTGCCGCGCCACACAGAACAGCTTCCTGCGCCTGCTGACGACGCCGGCAATCCAGACCTTGTATGGCGGTCCGGCCGTGACCAACGCCCAGGCATGGGCCAAGAGCCAGGAACTGCTGGCCTTGCCGCAGGTGGTGTGGCTCGCCGAGCCGGTGGCCCTGGAGGCGGAATGGAAACGGTGCGGTGGAGTCGCGACCGTCTCACCCAAGGTCTGGATGGATGCCTACCTGGCCGCGTTCGCCATTTCCGGCGACCTGGAGTTGGTCGCCTTCGACCGGGACTTCGCCAACTTCACCCGCCATGGACTTCGGCTGACGCTGTTGGAGGCCAAGGCCGCAGGGAGCCGAAGGCCAAGACGCTGAGTACGGCCGGTTGACCGGGGAGGTGGGAGTTGTCGGGCGGATTCCGAGGCGGCCTTCGGTTTTTGGGATCCAATGGGCGGGCAAGGTGAAAGGTCTTGAGACAAGGCCCGGGGATCGCGCTTTTGCGTCAGGCCGGCCTCGGCTCCTTCCGGATCGGTTCGGATCCGGCACAAACGGGGCGGGACCTTCCGGTCCCGCCCCGTTTCCATTCCAGTGCCCGTTTGCGGCGGACAACGGTTCACCCGCGCCGGCTCACGGCTTCACCGGCACGCCACCCTCCGGTCCGTCGGTGAGCACCGGCTTCGCGTCGGATCCGACGGCGAACAGGTGGGTCTGGCTGCCGATGTACATCGTCCCGTTTGCCACGATGGGCGTGCTGTAGATCGGCGCGCCGACGTTCGTCTCGCTGATCACCTGGGGCTTGTCGCCACCCTTCGCCGCCAGCACCACGAAGTCGCCGTCCTCGTCGCCCACGTAGACCTTCCCGTCGGCCACGAACGTCGAGCCCCACATGTGGGCCTTCATGTCGTAGATCCACTGGAGCTTGCCGTTGGAGGAGTCGAGGCAGTGCACGAACCCGGAGAAGTCCGCCACGAAGAGCAGGCCGGTCGCCGGATCGATGCTCACGGTGGAGATCGAACGCTTGATGCCCTTGTAGTCCCAGACGATGCCGGTCTTGGAGATGTCGCCGGTCTTCGACGGATCCAGGCACACGAGGCGTCCGACGCCTTCGCCGTGCTCGGGGTCCTGGCCGGTGGTGATGTACACGCGGTCCTTGTAGAAGACCGGCGTGGCGTTGATCTCGGAGGGACCCTCGGCCGCCGGGTATTTGAACGGCTTGCCGTCGCGGGCCTTGTACTCGGGCGGGTTCAGGTCGGCCCACCAGATCTTCTTGAGGTACTGCGTCTCCGGATCCTCGTCGGCCTCCGCGGGGGTGCCGGGGAGGATCGGGTTCAGCTTGGCGCCGGAGCCCTTGGACGGGATGGCGTCGAAGCCGTAGCAGACGCCGTCGCCGCCGCCGAAGAACACCTGGTCCTTGCCGCCGACCTTGCCGGTTGAGGGGGAGGTCCACTGACCGTGGAAGATGCGCGGGCCGACACGGGCGTTGTCCTCGCCCAGCAGCTTGCCGGTCTTCGCGTCGAGCGCGATGAAGCTCGGGGAGTTCGGCGACGGGATGTTGACGTGGGTCCAGTCCTGGCCGTTGGAGGTGCAGACGTAGAGGATGTCGCCGATCATGAGGATCGAGCAGTTCGAGGCGTTGTGCGGGAACACGCCCAACTCGTCCATCATGTCGTACTTCCACACGATGTCGGCGTCCTTGGGGCCGACATCGGCCGGGGTACCGTCCTTCGGGGTGTCCTTCACGACGTAGAGGCCCTCCTCCTTGAAGTCGCCGTCGTTGCCGTTGGCGAGGCCCTCGGTGTCGAGGCAGAGCACCTCGCAGCGGCTGGTGACGATCCAGAGGCGGTTGCCGGCGACCAGCGGCGAGGCGAGCAGGCCGAGGTTCTCCCAGTCGTTCACCTTGCCGGACTTCAACTTGGGCACGACGAGCTGCCAGAGGTAGGCGCCGGTCTTCTCGTCGAAGGCGTAGAGGATCGAGCGGTCGCCGACGTGGCGCTTGTCGCGGGGGACCTCGTTGTTGGTGCCGACGAACACCTTGCCGGCCGACACCACGGGGTTGCCGTAGCTCTGGGAGCCTAGCTTCACCGCCCACTTCACGTTCTTGGTGGTGGCGAGGTCGATCTCCTCGGTGCCGGACTTCAGCTTGCCCGGCCCGAAGCGGTCGGGAAGGCCCTTGGCCTGGGAGTACATGTTCCGGCCCGGGTCGTTGCCTCCCCACTGCGGCCAGTCCTCTGCGTTCAAGGCGAAGGCGGCCGCAACGGCGACCACCACACTCAATTGAGTCTTCTTGTTCATGTGTCGGTTGTGAAATCGGTCCCTTCTCCTCCGGTTCTTCCTCTTCCCCCCACCCTTACTCTTACACCTACTCTTAGTCTTAATCTTATTCTCGATCCTCCTACCCACGATCCGCCCCATACCGCACGGGTTCCTCATGCAACCGGTCCCGCGACTGGCTCCGGATGAGACCGACGAGCATGGAGACGACCTCGGCCAGCTGTCCCTTCGGTACTTCCACTTCGGCTTCGGCCAGGACTCCGCGGGCGACGAGGACGTCCAGAACCGCGGCGCACTCCAAGGCCGAGCCCCGGGCGGTGTCGAGGAACCGGCACCGGTCCGCGGCCGTGTGACGCCCGTTTCCCTCGGCGATGTTGAGCGGAATCGAGGTCGAAACCCGGTCCAATTGATCCCGCGCCGAGGTCCGTGCCGGGATCCTTTCCAGTGCCGTCCCCGCCCAACGGACGAACTCCAGGGACCGTTGGTAGACGGTTAGGCGTTCGTGGTCGAAGAGGGGAGGCATGGGGGAGTGGGATTGGGAGGAAGAGTAAGATTGAGATTAAGATTAAGTTTAAGATTGAGAGGAAGAGGAAGGGCGGTTCCGGTCAGTTCGGGGTCACGGCGACGTTGTCGATGGCGACGCGTTGGTCCTGGGGGGCGAAGCCGAAGAGGCCGGGGGAACCCGACGCATGGGCGTGCTTGTGCGGGACCTCGATGGTCCAAGCCTCGGGCTCGGGCTCACCCTTCTTCCAGGCCTTGCCACGGACCACGCCGGAGCCGTCGGCGGCCACGTCCACGCGGGCCTTCACCGTGTACCAGGTGTTGGGCGTCCACTTGAAGGGCTTGGAGACCTTGATGCGTTCCTGGTTCGAGTTCACCTCGATCTCCTGGGAGTTGCCCTTGAGGATCACCAGGTAGCGTTGGTTGATCACGCCGACCTCGGACATCTTGCGCTTGTTGCCCTCGGAGAGGACGTCGGCCTGGATGGTGTAGTTGCTGAGGTTGGGGAACCCGAAGAACAGCTGGCCACGTTGGAACAGCTTGTTGTCGATGGTCTTCACCAGCGCCTGGTTGGTGGGGTTGCCGTCCAACTCCTTGGCGCGGACCTCCCAGCGGAAGCGGGCGGAGTTCCAGCTCAGCGGCGGGTAGGCGAAGTCGGTCGGCGCCTCGACGGTGTTGGTGGTCTTGTTGGTGAGGGCGAAGTTCTCGAAGTTGAAGGCGAGCGGGGGCGCCGGGAGGATGCGGCCCTTGATGAATCCGACCGCATTGGAGCCGTTGGGCAGCTTGAGGGTGGCCTTGAACTGTCCGGCGCTCGGCGCGGGGGACTTCTCGGCGACGAGCGCGCCGTCGGCGTTGAAGGCGCCCTTCGCGAACGCCCGCACCAACGCGGTCGGCGGCACGTAGGGCTCCCAGGTCACCGACTTCGGATCGATGCCCTCGGTCACCGGGAATCCCGCGGCGTCGAGCGTGCGGATCCGGAAGGACTGCGTCTGTCCCGGGCGCATGAGGAACTCGTAGGGCACGATCTGGAGTTGTGCCGCCGGTCCCGCTGCCGGCAGCGGCTGCTTCGCCGGCGCGCCGGCGAGCCCGGGGTTGTTCCCCTTCGTGCCGAAGGCGTAGAGCTTCTTGTCGGTCTGGATGTAGACCTTGCCGTTGTAGCCGATCGGCGATCCGAAGCAGCGGCCGGTCAACTGGGTGCGGCTGAGCACCTCCGCGCCGTCCGGCCCTGGCTTCAGCACGAACAGGTCCCCGTTGGCACCGGCGTCGGCCTCCGCCGACTTCGCGGCGTCCGCGCCCTCGGAGCTGACGTACATGGCCAAGTACAGCAGGCCGTCCGCGTAGAACGGCGTGCTCTGGCGCTGCTCGATCCCGAGCTTCTTCTTCCACAGCACGGTGCCGGTGTCCGCCTTCACCGCGGCGAGGTCGCCGGTGCCAGTCACCTCGTAGATCACGTCGCCGACCGGGACCGGCGAGCTGGCCAGGGAACCCACGCCGTTGCGCCACACCTCGAAGGTCTTCGGGGGGAACACGTGCGGGATCACCGAGTTCGTCGGCTTCACCTCGGAGGGCGAAGGGATGCGGAACGCGGCCATGCGGCCGATCTCGGAGCTGTCGAGGTTCTCGGACTCGTGCAGGGCGATGAGGTTGTCCTTGTGCCGGATCAGCGCCGCGTTGATGCCGCCCTTGGCCCCGGCCTTGGCGAAGCTGAAGCGCCACAGCGGCTCGCCGGTGCGCGCGTTGATCGCGAGGATCGAGCTGTCGCCGCCGGCGCTGTACAGCACCCGCTTGCCGTCCCAGACGTCGAGGTAGGGATTGGAGAAGGTGTTGTCCTGCGGCCGATCGCCGGGGGCGCTGCTCCAGACGAGCTGGCCCGACTTCTTGTCGAAGGCGTAGAAGCGGTCGCCGGCCGCACCGTGGGCGCCCCAGGCGCTGGTGATGCCGCGGGTGATGACGATGTCGCCGTCCAACACCGGCGAGGCCGTGCGCGAATTCGGGAAGGTGAGACGCCCGAACTCCTCCATCATCGAGTGGCGCCACAGCTCCTTGCCGGTCGGATCGAAGCAGACCAGGACGCCCTGGGTGAACTGCACGTAGATGTTGCCGGTCTTCGCGTCGACGGACGGCGAGGAGGTCGAGTAGCGGAGGTAGATCGTGTCGCTGGCGAAGTCGCTCTCCCGGTGTTCCCACACCAGCGCGCCCGTCTCGGCGTCATAGCAGCGCACCACCTCCTGCAGGTCGGGGCCGTCGCCGAGGTAGCCGTTGATGTAGAGCCGTCCGTCGGCGATCACCGGCGCGCTCTGGCCCGGGAAGTCCGCCGTCCACAACGGCGCCGCCGCGTCGATCTTCGCGGGAAGCCCCTTCTCGGTGGAGACGCTGTTCTGGCTTGGACCCCGCCAAGTGAGCCATCCGGTGGCGGCCGACAGGGGAAGGGACAGGAGGACGGCCAACGACAGGCCGGAAAGGACGGGTAGTTTCATGGCGTGAAACAGGGACCGACGGACTTCGGTCAAGCTGGCCGTCACCCCGACCGCTGGCAAACCAAATAGTACGGGTACGTATCATCTGCCCCGGCCGGTCGCCCGATGCCTGTCGCCTGAAACCGGCTCAAGGCATCTTCAGCGCGATCGACAGGTTCTTCAGGTGGGGCTTGACCGCGTAGCGTTCCTCAAAGGCCTGCCGCAACGACTCGGAACCACCCGCGCCGGCCATGCGGCCGAGAGCGGTGGCGATGCCGGCGACCTCCTTGGGCTTGCAGAGGCCCGGATAGTCCTTCGGGAAGTACTCCGGGATCGCCCGCCAACGGGTGGTGACGCAGGGGAGCCCGTAGGCCATCGCCTCGATGAGGTTCAGCGGCTGGCCTTCGTTGGAGAAGTAGGTGGGGAACAGGAACAGGTCGCTCTCGCGGAACAGGCGGTCCTTGGCCGGGCCGGCGGCGAAGCCGACATGCTTCACGCAGCCCGAGGCGTCCGGCCGCGCGATGCGCTCGCGGAACTCCTGCTCCTCCGCGGCCGAGAGGAACGCCCCGGCGACCCTCAGCACGAACCGCACGCCCTTGGAGCGGCGATTCGCCTCCACCACCGCCTCCACGGCGTCGAACAGCCCCTTCTCCCGGGTGCAATGGGCGAGGTAGAGCACGCGGACGACGTCGCGTTCGGGCAGTTGACGACGGTGGGGCGCGATCTCGGTGTGGAAGTCCGGGCACGGATCCGGGATCCCGTTGTTCACCACGCGCAGCCGCTTCGGATCGAGCTTCGCGGCGTCCTCGCGGTTGGTCGTCGCCAGCACGATCGAGACGTCGGCGCCGCCCAAAAGACGTCGGGCGAACCACCGTTCCCAGAACCGGGCCTCGGTCTCCAGCCAGGCGCCGAGCCCCACCGAGTGCCAGTGGAACACGATCCGGCGGAACCTCAGCCGCAGCAGCGAGAGCACCACGAAGTCCCGGTACAACGGCGTCCGACGCGGCGGGGCCGGGATGTAGTAGAGCGTCCGGCACCCGTGCTTGCGGGAAAGGGACCACGCCTGACGGCAATAGCCCAAAAGGGCCCGGAGCTTGCCGCCGCGAGCCGAACCGACGTCGGCCATGTCCTCGGAAAGCCGCGCATCCACGTGCAACACCTCGATGCCCAGGCCCGGATCCGCACGGAAGCCGTCCACCATGAGCTTCACCATCTGGCTCTGGCCATGGTGCGGTGGCGGGACATGCGCGAAGACGACGACTTTCATCAAGGGAACTGCCGGCGGGATGAAACGACGCCAGGTCGCCGGGTTGAAAGTTCGAAACGAGGGGGCTTTGCCACAGAGACACCGAGGGCGCAGAGGTTTTGTCCGTTGTCCGTTGTCCGTTGTGCTTTGCCGGTTGTGCGTCGTGCGTCGTGACCCCGCGGCCATCACCACCCTTCAGCCCTTCAGCCCTTCAGCCCTTCAACCTTTCAACCTTTCAACCTTTCAACCTTTCAACCCTCCACCCCTCAAAAATACCCCGGCTCCCAGGTCGGGCGGCCGGTGTGGTGCTCGAGTTCGCGTCGGAACCGCTCGAGGCCGGCCTTCTCAGCCGGGCCGAGGTCGTAGCGGATGTGTCCGCCCAGGTAGGCCTGTCGGAACTCGCGGTCGAACTCGGTACGGTGCTCGACGTGGAAGGGAATGCGGGCCACCCCGCGGTCCTTCGCGGCACGAAGGTCCCGGGCCAAGGCGGGCGTGGCGGCCGATTCGCGGACGGCCCAGACCGCATAGACGAACGGGAGTCCGGTCTGGCGCCGCCATTCCTCTCCCAGATCCAGGATCCGGTGGTCGCGGGGCCCGCGCGCAAATTCGATCGCCGGATTGCCGATCAGCAGGACGTTGTCGGGCATCGATCCGCGGTCGTAGGACTCCAATGGCCGGTATTCCGGATGCAGTCCACGGCCGGCCAGCAGGATCCGCAGGAGGTTCACGCTGGTGCAGGAGGCGGGATCGAGGTGGACGGTCCGGATGGATTCCAACGGTTCCCGGTGGGCGAGGAAGACGCTGTAGACCGGGCCGTCCGAGCCGATCGCCACGCCGTCCACGATCCGGAAACCCGGCCGGAGCAGCGCCTCGGTGACGCTGACCAGGACCACGTCGAGCGTTCCCGCCGCGAGGCGTTCCGCCAGGGCCGAAGGCGGGAGGAAGAGGCAGTCGTCCTCGATGCCGTCGGTGAGCGGCACGGCGTTGAGGTACGGTACGGAACCGATGCATTGCGGGAAGGCCACGTCACTCGGACGGTCGTCCGGATCCGGTGAAGTTCCAACCCGATGTGGACGGGGATCCGACGGGTGTGGACCCGAGTCCTGTAGAAAGTGCGGGAAAAAAGTTTACGATTCACCTTAAGGGATCGCGGGGTGCGCCGATGGGATCAGTGCGTCCGCGAGCGCCATGGTCCGACAAAGGCTCCTATCCCTCCCGTTGGAGTCCCAATCCCCCCATAGCGCGGATCGAACCAAGTCGAGTCCCCCAACCGACAGTTCAATTTTGGTGCTCGCGGACGCCCTTTCTTTTCCCCGCCTTGCCCGGTGAGGACCAGCCGGTAGGCTGAACCCCGTCCTTCAATGATCCGTTCCTTCGCTTTCACCACGGCCGGACGCCTGCATTCGCAGGACCTGGACGTGTTCCTGATGCCGACCCTGCTCGCGGACACCAACCTGTTCCTCTGGGTCGACCTCGAGGCGTCCAGCGTGGAGGAGGCGAAGTCGATCCTGGAGGGCGTGTTCCACTTCCATCCGCTGTCGATCGAGGACTGCATCAACGAGAGTCCCTCGCCGAAGGTGGAGACCTACGAGCCGAAGGAGGACGACCGGTTCGCGAACTACCTGTTCATGGTGATCCACGCGGTGGACTACAGCCGGAAGAACGGCGTGTTCGACACCAGCGAGCTGAACTTCTTCCTCGGGAAGAACTTCCTGGTGACGTTCCACTCGGTGCCGCTGCGGAGCGTCGCGCAGGTCGAGGAACGCTGCCTGAAGAGCACGGTCCATGTCGCCCGCGCGCCGGACCGGGTCGCCCACGCGCTGCTGGACACCCTGGTGGACAACTACAAGCCGGCCCTGGAGGAGTTGAGCATCGAGATCGCGGAGCTGGAGGACGAGGTGCTCCGCAAGCCCGAGCCGGAGACGCTCCAGCGCATCCTCGCGGTGAAGAAGGAGGTGCTCCACCTCCGCCAGATCATCGGACCCCAACGCGAGGTGCTCAAGCGCTTCGCCCTCGGCGAGTTCAAGCTGATCCGGGCCCACCTGGTGCCCTACTACCGCAACGTCTACGACGGCCTGTTCCACATCGGCGACCTCTCCCAAGGCTACATGGATGCCCTCACCGGCATCCTGCAGATCTACCTGAACCTCTCGGCGAACAAGACCAGCGAGATCGTGAAGATCCTCACGATCATCACCATCATCACCACGCCGCTGATGATCGTGGGCACCTGGTACGGCATGAACTTCGAGAACATGCCGGAAGTGAAGTGGCAGCACGGATACGCCTTCGCGTTCGGGCTGACGCTGGTGACCACCGCGTTGACCCTGATCTACTTCCGCAAGAAGCGATGGCTCTGAAGCGCCGCAACCGAGTCCGTCCCGGGTTCCTGGACAAGGCGCTCGACCGCATCGAGCGCCTCGACACCAGCGGGCTGCACGACGTCATCCAGCGTCTCGCCGTCGAGCGGGAGTTCCTGGAGACGGTCTTCAACGCGATCGAGGACGGCATCGTGGTGGCCGACGAGCAGGGGCGTGTGGAGTACCTGAACGCCTCGGCGACGCGTCTGCTGGGGATCCCGCCCGACACCGCGGTGGGCCATCCGGTGACGCGCTACCTGCCGGAACTCGACTGGAAGAACATCGCCGAAGCCGACCAGGCCGGCGGGCCGTCCGTGTTCCGGCGTGAGTTCCAGGTGGATTACCCACGTCCGCGGCTGCTGCGGCTGCACGTCTCCCCGCTCGACGGTTCCGCGCCGGGCAGCCGGGGTCTGGTGTTGATCCTCCACGACGCGACCGAGGCCCGGCGACGCACCTCCGAGGCGATCGAGGCCGAGCGGGTGCATGCGTTGACCCTGCTGGCCGGCAGCCTCGCGCATGAGATCGGCAATCCGCTCAACGCCCTGGACATCCACCTCCAGCTCATGGAGCGGGAGATCCGGCGTCTGCGCCGCCTCGCCGGGGCCTCGGACCCGGAGGCGGTCTCCTCCTCGGAACGGCTGGAGAAGTACCTCGGTGTGGCGAAGGGCGAGGTGCACCGGTTGGACTACATCATCACCGAGTTCCTCCAGGCGTTGCGTCCGTCCGCGCCGAAATTCCAGACCGGTTCGCTCAACGACGCCGTGGAGGAGTCCCTCTCGTTGCTGCGGCCCGAGTTGGAGGCCCGCGGGCTCACCGTGGGCGCCGAGCTCGTCGCCGGGCTGCCGGCGGTCCAGTTCGACCCGACCCAGATCAAGCAGGTGCTGGTGAACCTGGTGAAGAACGCCATGCAAGCCACGCCGCGCGACGGCACCATCACCCTCTCCACCGGCGCCAACAACGAGGACGTCTGGCTCTGCGTCCGCGACACCGGATCGGGCATCCCACCCGAGCGCCTCAACCGCATCTTCGAGCCGTTCTACACCACCAAGGAGAAGGGCACCGGACTCGGGCTGCTCATCGTCCAGCGGATCATCCGCGACCATGGCGGGCGCATCGAGGTGGAGAGCGCCGTCGGCAAGGGCACCGCCTTCAAGCTCTGGCTCCCCCTCATCGAACGCCGCCCGCGCATGATTGCGCCGGCTTCTGGGGAGGGGGACGAGGGTTGAAGCGATGAAAGGTTGAAAGGTGTGGCCGCGTCCGCCAGGACGCGGTTTCGGGCGTTCGGCTTCAGGTTTCGGGCGTCGGGCGTCGGGTTTTGGGAAAGAGCTCCGACACAGCATCCGCACCGGCGCCCCGCAACGGACGACGGACCACCGACAACGGACAAATCCCCCCTCTGTGTCCTCCGTGCCTCCGTGGCCAAAATCTCCTACTTCCTGAATCTCACCACGTAGTTGTCCTTGAATGTCACCGGCTCGCCGACCTTGGTGAAACCGGCGGCGACGATCTCGGACTCGAACACCTCCTGGCCCGCGCGGACGTGGGTCATCATCCACTCCGAGCTGACCCCCGGGATGCGCTTGAAGTCTACCACGACCATTTCGCCGCCGGGCTTCAGGGCCTTCTTCAGGCTCGCGAGCATCGGCGCCGGATACTCGAAGTGGTGGTAGGTGTCGCAGATGTAGATCCGGTCGACGCTGTTCGCCGGCAGCCGCGTGTCCTGTTCCCCGCCGCGGTGGACCTTCACCTGTCCGTAGCCGCCCCCCGCAGCCCGGCGGCCGAGATGCACGAGGAGCACCGGCGAGATGTCCACGGCGTACACCGTACCCTGCTTCCCGACGGCGTCGGCGAACAGGAAGGTGAACAGGCCGGTGCCGGCGCCGACGTCGGCGATCGCCATGCCGGGCTTGAGGCCGAGGGCGGCGACGATCTCGCGGCGCTGGTCGAAGACCTCGCGACCCTCCTTCTCGAAACGCTCCACCCACTGGTTCGGGTTCAGGTCGGGCTTGAGGAACTCCTCGTTGATCCCGGGCTTCACCGACACGGCCGGAGTCTCGCCCACGGCCACGGCCGGGGACTTCGCGTCCGGCTTCAGACAACTGCAGCAGCCGCAGAGGACGCCGCCGAGGGCGAGGGCGGCGACGGTGGAGGCAATCCGTAGGGGCGAGGCGGACCAACTCGGAATCATGGGTGACAGTGTCCCCCGTAGGAGACGAGGTGACGAGTCTCAAGCCACACCCCTTGGCTGTATCGGACCGCCGACGCGGTGCCGGGCGGAGGTGCAGAGACTCCTGACGTCGTCTCCTACCCGTGCAGTTCGTAGGGAAACCGGTGACCGCGGCCATGGCGGCCGCGGCCACGGTCTCTGTGGATCACTTGGTGAAGGCCTTGTGCTGCGGGTTGCCGCCGGACTGGAGGTAGGCGATCAGGTCCAGCAGTTCGTCGCCGTTGAGGCCGTTGATCATGCCGGCCGGCATCAGCGACACGGGATAAGGCTTCCGCCCCTTCACCTGGTCCAAGGCGACCGTGGTCGAGTCGTCCGGGTTCCGCGGATCGGCGGTCACCACGAGCTTCCCGACTTCGGCGTAGACGCGGCCGACCAAGGTCGAGCCGTCCGCGAGCTGGATCTCCTCCGAGCCGTACTGGTCCGAGATGACCTTGGAGGGCTCGACGATGTTCTCCAGCAGGTCGCGCAGGGTGTAGCGCGAGGCGACGCCGGAGAGGTCGGGGCCCACGCCGCCGCCGGCACCGTCGAAGCGGTGGCAGCTCGCGCAGCCGATGGAGTTGTACATGGCCCGGCCGTTCTCGAAGTTGCGGCCGCGGATGCCGCCGGACGCCAACGCGAGCGCCTGGTCCACGGTGTAGGACCTGCCGGGTCCCTTGGGCGCGGCGAACTGGGTCACGGTCCCGGTGGGCTTGGCCGTGGACAACGTCTCCAGGGCGGCCCGCTCCGTCGGGTCCGTCACGGTCGCCAGGGCGTCCTTGCGGATGTTCTCGAGAAAGCCGCGGAAGCTGTTGCCGCCCTGCCACGGTGTGGTGCGGGGGAACCAGCCGAAGAACGACTTCCGCAGGGCCGGGGTCCATCCGGCCTTGGCCTCGCGCAGGATGTAGGCGAAGGCGATCTGCTCCTGGTTGGGCCGGCTGGCCGAGGCCTGGGCAAAGGCCGAGGCGTAACCCTTGTTGCGCTCCAGCAGGGCGTCGCTGGCGTAGCGCAGGTCCGCGTCGTTGGCGGTGAGCATCAGCGGCACGGTCTTGGCCACCACGCCCGGCGCGCCGAGGCGGACCAGGGTGCCGGCCAGCTCGCGGTTCATCGCGCGGCTCTTCGACGGATAGAGGGCGTCGAGCCGGCGCAGGACCGTGTCGCGGACCGAGCCCTCGGGGTTGCCGCGGCGGATCAGCACGAGCTGGTACGCGCGGATCGTGGCGAGGCGGGCGGCCTCGTCGAGACGGCCGAAGTCGAGCTGGTTCAACCCCTCGAGCAGGCGGTCGCGGTGTTCGGCCGAACCCATCCGGGCCAGCGCCACCGAGGCTTCGATCCGGGCCCACGGACGCTTCTCGGCGAACACCCGGTCGGCCCAGGCGGACACCGGCTGACGCTCGATGGCCACGCGAGCGGCGTAGCGGATCCAGCGGTCGTCGTGGTCGAGGTGCTTCCAGGCCTTGTCGACGGCGGCGGTTCCGGTGCCCTCGTTGTGCAGGGTCTCCAGCTCGCGGCGGAGCGCATGGGCCTTGTTTTCCTTCAGCGCCTTCGCGGGGGCGGTGCTCTCGGTGCCGACGTAGGTGACGCGGTACACGGCGGACTGGGTGCCGCGGCCGCCGATGGCGAAGTAGAGCGCGCCGTCGGCCGGATGGACGAGCAGGTCGGTCAGGGGCAACGGGCGGCCGCTGACGAACTCCTCCTTCTCTGCCTTGTAGCCCGCGCCGTCCGGCGTGAGGTGGATGGCGTACATGGTCCCGTAGGTCCAGTCGTTGGCGAAGATCGCGTGCTGGTATCGGGCGGGGAACTTCGCGCCCTTGCCGGATTCCACGCCGGTGGGGCTGCCCGGGCCGATGTCGACGAGGGCCGGGAGGCTGTCGGGGTAGTAGGTGGGCCACTTGCCCGCGCCGGAACGCCAGCCGAGATCGCTGCCGCTGGGCGCCATGCTGACGCGGGTGGGGCGGTACCACGGGGTGCCGGCGTCCCATTCCATGTCGGAGTCGTAGGTGAACAGGTCGCCAAGGGAGTTGAAGGCGATGTCGTACTGGTTGCGGTAGCCGTAGCTGACGAGCTCGAAGGTCTTGCCGTCGGGATCGGTGCGGCAGATGTAGCCGCCCGGGGCGAGGATGCCACGGGCGTGGCCGTTGGCGTCCCAGAGGCGGGTCACGACCTGGTCCTCGTCCCAGGCCCGGGCCGCGCGGGACAGTTCCATGTCCTTGGGCAGCTGGGTGTGGTTGCCGCAGGCGACGTAGAGGGACTTGCCGTCGGGCGAGAGGACGATGCCGTGCGGTCCGTGTTCGCCGCCGCCCTCGATGCGACGCAGCAGCTTCTCCTCGTCGTAGCGGTCGTCGCCGTCGGTGTCGCGCAGACGCCACAGGCCCTGCTTCCCACCCTGCTCGTTGACCATCACGTAGAGGCTGTCGAAGGCGTACAGAAGGCCGTGGGCGCCGCCGACCGAGTTGGAGAGTTTCTCCACCGTCGCCGCGTTGGCCGAACCGGCCGCAGGCAAGGTGAGACGGAACAGGCCGCCACCCTGGTCGCAGGCCACGAGACGGCCCTTGGCGTCGACGGTCATGCTGACCCAGGAGCCTTCCTCGGATTTGGGCACGGCGTGGACCAGTTCGACTCGGAACCCGGGCAGGACTTGGACTTCCTCCACCGCGGTGACCTTCGGCGGGCCCGACGGGGCGCCCGCACCGGCGAGGGCGTCGCCCCAGGGTTCGTCGCCGTACTTCGCGAGCACCTTGGCCGCCTTCCACTCGGTCCGTCCGGGCACCGTGGCCTCCCAGGATCCGTCGGTCTCGACGTAAGACTGCTTGCCGTCCGCGGTCTTGAGCCGGAGCCGGGCCAAGAGGCCGGCCTGGGCGCCTTCGTTCTTGGCCTCGACCCGGAGTTCATGGCGTCCCGGGGTGAGCTGGCGGGTGAGGCCGATCCGGGACGGGGCGTTCCAGTCGGCGTTGGTCAGGACGGACTTGCCGTCGAGGAAGACCACGGCGCCGTTGTCGCAGGTGAGGAACAGCACCGCCTCGCGCAGGTTCTCCGGGATCTCAAGGGTCCGGCGGAGCGTGGCTGCGGTGCCGCTGCCGGGGCCTTCGGCCCAGATCCAGGAGGGGTCGGCGTGAAGGGTGCCGGAACCGAGTCCGAGCAGGGCGGCCGCGACCGCTGCGGCCAGCGAGGAACGTGGGCTATGGGGCATCCGCTACCAACGCCGGAAAGCGCCGGAATATTCAAGTCCCGGGATGGGGGAGAGTGAAGAGGGAATCGTTGAAGGGTAAAAAGGGTTGAAAGGGAGGAAGCGTTCAAGGGTTGAAGCGGATTGGTGAGAGCGGCGAATGGTGGCCATTCCCGGCTTCCTCCATCCACCCTTCAACCCTTCAACCTTTCACTGTGAGCGCCACTGAGGCCGCAGGTCCGTGGAATCGGGTCTCCGGGCAAGCCCGGTGTCGCTGTCCGATGCGCTGGCAGGCGGTTCACTTCGCCGGCGTCCGATTCCAAAAGGGGTACATCCGTCCGTTCAGCAGCCAGCCGATCCAGGTGGGTCGGACGAGCACGTGGTAGGACGCGAGCAGGAGCGCGGCGAGCGCGAGGCAGAGCACGGCGAGCTTGGCCAAGGCCGGGAGGGTCGTCGGCCGGACCCAGACGTGGATCAGGACCACCAGCGGATGGTGGGCGAGGTACATCCAGTAGGCCGCATCGGAGAGGTACCGGACCGCCGGTCGTTCGGTGGAAAGCGTCCGCCGGAACAGGCCGAGGAATCCGAGGACCATGCCCCAGGCGTAGGCGACCTGGAACACTCCGGAGGCGGCCTTGGACAGGCCTTGGAGTCCCACGCCGATCGGCAGCGCCACCAGGGTGGAGACGGGCAACAGCCACGGCCAATGGCGTCCGAGGCGTTCCACCGGCACCGGGGTGTCGTGGGTGAAGGCGCCGGCGGCGTAGAAGATCCCGTAGTACAGCAGCAGATGCGGCGGCGGGATGAGTCCGACGGAGGTGTCCGGTCCCGGACCTCCGGTCATGAAGAATTGGGGCAAAACCGGCAGGGCGAGCAGGACCACGAACAGACGGGGGTTCCTCCAGGCGCCACCCGTTGCCTGCGTGGGAGCGTTCCTTCCGGCGATGGCGGCCGCGACGGCGTGGAAAGCGACCAGCCAGCAGAGGAACGCGAGGAACCAGAGGTGGTCGAAGACCGGACTGCCGATCAGGTGCCAGCCGTTCCCGGCCGGCGGCCGAAGGAACGGTGGATGTCCCGGCATGAGGAAGCGGTCGGAGCCCAGCCAACCGTGGTAGGCCGCACGGATGGAGTCGGGTTGGGACTGGGATCCGGAAACCGGTCGGGCGCCGGCTTCGAGCAGTCGGGCGCGACAGGCCACACGGGCGGCCTCGAAGACGGCGGGTGACATGGACCATTCGATGCCGATCCAGCCGGCGACCGTCTGGACCTCGCCGATCCCCTTCGAGGCGGTCGCCAGCGGGGCCTCCCCGATGTCGTTGCCCAGGTTGGGGTCGGCTCCCCGTTGCAGCAGCAGGGCCACCGTCTCCGGCCGGGCGAAGTAGGCGGCGCCGTGCAGCGGCCGATGGCCGCCGGGGCTGGGACGGTTCGGGTCGGCCCCGGCATCGAGCAGCCGCTTCACCACCTCGTTGTCGCCCCGGTTCGCCGCCCAGGACAGGGCCGGTGTTCCAAGGTCGGCATCCGCCTGATTGGGATCGGCTCCCGCCTGCAGCAGGAGCGCGATCGACGCGACGTCGTTGGAACGCACGGCGTCGGCGAGCGGGGTCGCGGGACGCCGGGATCCGCGGTGCACGGCGTCGTCGGCCGCTGCGCGCGCGCGGGCCCAGGAGACGATCGCGTCCTGGAGCGGCAGGAGCGTGAAGGTCCCGATCACCAGCGGCAGCAGGATCCGTAGGACCCGCTGTCCCACCGTCGGGGCCAACCCCTTCCGGCGCCACATCATCTGGGTGAAGTACCCGCTGACGAAGAGGAACAGCGGCATCCGGAACCCATGCACCCAGAGGGTGAACAGGCCGAGGCCCTCGGCCCGGTTCCAGTCGCTGACATACCAGCCGGTCGTGGCGAACGGCAGGGTGGCGTGGAAAACGATGCCCACGAGCATCGCGAAGGCCCGGAGGGCGTCGAGGTCGTGGCGGCGCCCGGCGCCGGAGCGGTTCTCGTTGGGCATCACTCGTTGGAGGGGTGGCGGGGGCCGATGCGGCTCCCCAAGTTTCCGAAAGCCGCCGCGATCACTCAATTCCCGATTCCGCATCCGGCTCCGACCACGGACCGCTTGCCGCGCTCCGCCCGGCGGTCCGAGGATCCGACATGACTTCCAAATGGTCCGCCACCCGTATCGGTCGGCTGCTCGAACGTTGGACCTGGCTGTTTGTGCCCGGACTTTCGGCACTCGCGGTTTCCGCCGAGCCGGTCCGGGTGATGACCTTCAACCTCTGGCACGGCGGCGATGCGGGAAAGCAGCCGCTGGCGCAGACCCTGGAGGTGATCCGCGCGGCCCAGCCCGACCTCGTCGGCCTCCAGGAGACGGGCGGCTTCGAGAAGGACGGCCGGCGTCCCGACAACGGCCGGCGCCTCGCCGAGATGCTCGGTTGGAACTACGTGGACCAGGGCGAGCGGATCGGGATCCTGACGCGCTTCCCCGTGGTCACCAACACGCCGCGCAAATGGGGCGTCCAGGTGCGCCTGCCGTCGGGCCGGACCACGTGGATGTTCAACGCCCACCTGATGCACGCGCCCTACCAGCCGTACCAGCTGCTCTCGATCCCCTACGCCGACGGCCGCTTCATCCGCACCGCCGCGGAGGCGGTGGAGGAGGCCCGGAAGGCGCGCGGAGCGCAGGTCGGACGGCTGGTCGCGGAGATGAAGCCGGCGTTGGCGACCGGCGAACCGGTGTTCCTCACCGGCGACTTCAACGAGCCGTCCCATCTTGACTGGACGCCCCGGGCTGCCGCCGCAGGACTCTGCCCCGTCGCGGTGGAGTATCCGTCGACGAAAGCCGTGGCGGACGTCGGGATGCGCGACGCCTTCCGCGCGGTGTTCCCCGATGAGGTGAACCTCCCGGGCAGGACCTGGACGCCCATCACGCGTCCCGACGACCCCAAGGACCGCCACGACCGGATCGACTTCGTGCACTTCGCCGGGAAGGGCGTGGAGGCGCTGAAGTGTGCGGTCGTCGGCGAGTCGTCGGCGAACGCAGACATCGTGGTGACGCCGTATCCGTCGGACCACCGGTCGGTGGTGGCGACCTTTGAGGTCGGAGACGCGGCCGCTTCCGTGTCCGTGCCGCCGATGAAGTCCGTGGCGCTTCCCAAACTGGATCCGGTTCCGCTCAAACCCTACGCGGCCCTCGAGATCCCGGCCCATCTCGAGCCGTCGGGCCTCGTGAAGAGCCGGCTCTGGCCGGACGTGTACTGGTCGCACAACGATTCCGGGGACCTGCCGCGGATCTTCGCCGTCCATCGCGACGGACGCATCTATCCCAGCGAACGCGAAGGCGCGGCCCATGGCGTGCACATCGACGACGCGGTCAACGTGGACTGGGAGGACATCACCGCGGACGACCAGGGGAACCTCATCATCGCGGACTTCGGCAACAGCGAGAAGAACGACCGTCGCGACCTGTGCCTCTACTGGATCTGCGAGCCGCATCCGTCGGTGGGGCGGACGAGCGTTTTGAAGAAGGTCTTCTTCGAGTATCCCGACCAGACCGAGGTGCCGTCGCCGGTGCGCAACTTCGACGCGGAGGCGGTCTTCTTCGCCCACGGCCACGTGTACATCCTGACCAAGCACCGGAGCGACACGGGGACCACGCTGTACCGGCTCGACTCGATGGAACCGTACGTGGTGAACCGGTTGACGTTGGTGGACCGCTTCGACACGCGCGGCCAGGTGACGGGGGCCAACGCGAGTGCGGACGGACGGACGCTGGCGGTCCTGACCTACACGGGCATCTGGCTCTTCGAGGCGCGGGAGAAGGAGAAGTGGTTCGACGGCGGGGTGCGGTGGCTGCCGACCGAGGACGACGAGGCGGAGGCCATCACGATCGATGGGGACAAGCTCATTGTCTCCGCGGACGAGGGTGAAGGTGACCTGTACGAGATCCCGGTTTCGAAGCTTGTCGTGGTGCGGCCCTGAGTGGACCGACGTCGCCGGCCGTGCTCCGGGAGTCCTGTCGGACCCGGCTTCAGGACAGGCGTCCAAGAAGGATGGCCAACGTTGGCAGCGCGACGCCGACGGCGATTCCCAGCAGGGCCTGGCGGCGGTGCGCCGGATCGCGGAACACCAGGGTCAGTCCCGCGAGCGTGGTGGCGATCCAAGCCAGGGCCATGAGGACCACGAGGGCGGCGAAGGCGGGATTGGCGAGGCCGGAGCCGTCCTTGTGCTGGTGCAACGTGTGCAGCGTCGACAGACGGCGGAGCGGTTCGCCGGGAAGCCCGAAGATCTGCCAAAGCCCGGAGACGGCGAAGAACAGGATCAGGGGTGCGAAGAAGCATCCGAGCAGGCGATGGAAGGAACGGAGGCGTTTCATCTTGGGAACCTCGCAAGGGAGCGAGCGACTGGGAGGAGTTCTGGCCACCCTGTCGGCGCGGACTTGGACTGGCAAGACGCCCATCCGGGCCGTTTGGAGGTGTCCGACGGATTCAGGACTCGGCCCGGGAACGCGCCCAGCGCCTAGCGAGCAGGTAGCCGACGGCGATGCCGAGCCAGGTGCAGAACAAGTCGATGGCATCCGGGGTTCTCCGCGGGAACAGGCCTTGGCTGAACTCCTCCGCCGTGCCGAAAAGGAACAGGCCGGCAACGGCGACGGGGATCGGCCGCCGGAACCACTGCCGTGTCCCGGGGAACGCCAGGTGGAGCAGGAACGCCAGGCTCCCATACACCACGACATGGCCGACACGGTCGCCATTTGGGTAGTCGTAGAGGTGCCGCAGGACGGGAGGCATGTGGCCCGTGTCCGCCGCCCATGCGATGTACAGCAGGAAGAGCACGGACAGCACCGCGGCGGTTTTGATCTTCATCGGGTATGGAGCGGATGGCTGAAGGCCCGCACCAGGATCGTTCCAAGACAACGCTTCGGAGGCATCACCTTTGGGACGGAGAACGGGGGCGTGGCCCACCGATGGGGGACACCTTGGATTCCGGAGGGTTCAGCGGTATCGGCTCGGACCCTTGGCAGGGACTCACGCAGAGGGAGTTCCCAGGTGAACCGTTCGTGGCTTGGTGTCGCTGTGTCCAGGTTCCTTCCGCACGGCTCACGTTCAAAGGGTCGAACTCTTGGGCAGGGAGGCCTTCAGCAGCTTCTTCCAGGTCCAGGTCCCGTTCTCGACCTTGGGGCCGGTCAGCTCCTGGCTTGGGCTGCCCTTCAGGCGGTGTTTCCAACCGCCCAGGACCTGCCGGATGCGCAAATGGGCAGGAACCGGATGGAGCGCCGCGAACCGGGACGCGTCCTCGAGGGCGTCGTCCACGATCCGTTCGCCATACTCGAATCCATCGTTCCAGAACAGCCACGTGACTTTCGTTTCCGGCGGGAGCCGATGGGTGTACGCGGTGGGGATCAGGGCCGGACGATGCCAGTGCAGGTGGGAGGACTTCATCGTGAAGGCTACACGTCCCTCCGTCATCTCCACGAGCCAACGGTGATGGGGAGCCCCCACGGTGCCATCGAGCCCGACCGTCTGCTCCACGAGGCGTGACGGCGTCTCGATGTACCCGGCCTTGGCCACGCGGATCAGTTCGCCGCAGACCCGCAGCGGATCCCGGATGTCCTCCAGCGTGTGCGAACAAAGCACGAAATCGAACATCTTGTCCGGGAACGGGAACGGTTGCGTGCCGCAGATGTCCTGGGTCTTCCAGGTTTCCCGGGTGAAACGCTCCCCGGGAAGCGGATCCGGATGACGGACGGTGTCCGCGAGCCGGCCGACGCCGTTGTAGAGGATTCCCCGGGTTTCGTAGTCGAAGCAGTCCAGCACGTAGTCGGCCCTGTGGAACGGGTCCGCCCATCCGCCGACATCCAGGACCAATCCGTCTCCGCAGCGTCGCAGCACCTCCGCGCGGTTGGGTTGGAAGAACATTTTGAAAGCCTTGATCGGCACCCTTCGGGCGGCAATGCCATATTCCGCGCCGATCCCATACCGTCGCGGTCCTGCTCGATGTCGTTCCTAGGGGGCGGCCCGCAGGGAGCGTCCCAGGTCCCGGGCCAACCGGACATAGTCCCCAAGTTCATCGGGCGAGGCGACGCGGTTCGGGCGGGTTCCCAGGACCCAGTCGCCTTCCCCTTCCAGCCGCCATGCCGGGTGCGCTAGGGACCATTCCTGCATCACGACGCCCTGACGCCCGTCCGGCGATGGACCTCGGCTCACTTCGAGCAGCGACTTCCGCCGTCCCAGTGCGAAGCGTCCGTTGAGCGACCCCGGAAGACACAGGGCGAAGAAGGTCTCTTCCTGCACCGGGTCGGCCGTCTCGGGGCGGTGGGTATCGATAGTGCCGATGACCGCATCGGCGCGGTAACCCGCGAGCCATTCCATCCGGTCCCCGACCAGCAGCAGGATGCCATCCTCTTCGATCCCGAAGAGGTTGTCCGTCCAGCGGTAGCCTTCGAGGCCGATGGCTGGCGCGTGCCCCGAGTAGATGGCCTTGAGACCGGCGGCGCGCGCGGAGGCCGACCAGGCGTCGCCGCGACGGCGGCGCAAAACGGTCCGGACGGCCAACAGAACGCCCAAACCGATGCCGAAACCCAGGCCGGGTCTGAAACCTGGATCGCCTCCGAACACCTTCCCGAGGACCCCACCGGTCAGGGGGATGACGAGCAGGTACAGGAAGGTCCGGGCCGCATGCCGCGAAAAGCTGATCCGCTTCAAGCCCCGGAGAATCCACGGCCACCCCGGTGCCCGACAAGTCGCGGCGACTTGTAATCGGCCTCGGCGTTTCCAAGGGTTCTCTCCGCGGCAAACGAACCCCCGGTGCGAACGTGGCGTCATGCAGATGCGCCAACAGGTCAACAGAGGGTCTCCCCCTCGGAACGCTCCCCGGCCCGCCCACGTGACGCATGACAGGCATCCCGAAGGCGCGGACGCGATGTCTGCCTGGGCAACCCGCGCCCAGATCGCTCTGGACGATCGGGGTTGGGGGTCGGGATGCTCCGCGACCGAAGAATCCCGATGGAACCCGAGCCTCAACAGGGAGCCCGTGATTTCCGGACCACGCATTGGAGCCTGGTTGCGGATGCCGCGGACAGCCGTGCCCCGGGGGCGGAGGAAGCCCTGGCCGAACTGTGCCGTGCCTACTGGTCGCCGTTGTATGTCTTCGTGCGCTCGCAGGGAGACAACCCGGACGAGGCCCGCGACATGGTCCAGGGCTTCTTCGCCCATTTCCTTGAGCACCGGCTGTATGTGGGCGCGGATCGCAGCCGGGGACGGTTCCGGACCTTCCTCATGACTTCGATGCGGAACTACCGGACCAACCTGTGGCGTCACACACAGCGCCAGAAGCGTGGAGGTGGGACGGAGACCGTGCCCCTGGACCTGGCGATGACCGAGGAAGCCTGTCAGGCGGACCTCGCCCAGATGTCCGACCCGGAAGTGCTGTTCGACCGTCGGTGGGCCAAGGCGGTGCTTTCGCGGGTGCTGCGTCGTCTGGAGGGCGAGTTCCGCGAGGCGGACCAGATGGACCGGTACGAGGCGATGAAGCCGCTGTTGGGGATGTCGCCGAAGGACGGGGCGATGGAGCCGATGGCCGAATCGCTTGGGATGAATCCAGGCGCGTTCCGCACCGCATTGCACCGGTTCCGACGACGCTATCGGGATCTCTTCCGAGAGGAGGTGGCCAGCCAGGTCAACGATCCGCGGGACGTCGACGATGAAATCCGGCACCTGATCCGGGCGTTGGGCCGGGAACAGGAACGTCCATGAAGCCGGGTAACGTCGGCCGTCGGCCGTTGTAGGAAACTGCGCCATGATCCGACCGGCCGCCTGTGCCGCCTGCCGCGGACCGCTGGAACCCGACGATGTCGACGGGCTCTGTGCGGGCTGCCTGCAGCGGAGCCTGTTGTTCGACCTGCCCGAGGAAGGCGGGCCGGAGAGGGGTGGCGCGGACCTCGGCGACTACGAGTTGCTCGCCGAGATCGCCCGGGGAGGCATGGGCGTGGTGTTCCGGGCCCGGTCCCGACGGCTGAAGCGCGTGGTGGCGTTGAAGCTGGTCCACGTCTCGGCCGCGGTCGGCGAGTCGTTGCGCCGCCGCTTCCTCTTCGAGGCCGAGACCGCGGCGGGCCTGGACCACCCGAACATCGTCCCCGTGTACGAGTTCGGCGAATCGGACGGCCGTCCCTGGTTCAGCATGAAGCTGGTGGAGGGCGGCAGCCTCGAGGGCCGCATCCACGAGTTCTCGCTCGACGACGGCACGCCGAATCCCGACCGGTGTCGGCGGGCCGCGCAGCTGCTGTCTATCGTCGCCCGGGCCGTACAGCACGCCCACGACCGCGGGGTGCTGCACCGGGACCTGAAGCCCTCGAACATCCTGCTCGATTTGCAAGGCGCGCCGCACGTCACCGACTTCGGCCTCGCGAAGCGCCTCGAAGGCGGCGGATCCCTGACCCTGCCCGAGTCCGTCCTCGGTACCCCGGCGTACATGGCGCCCGAGGTGGCGCGGTCCGGCTCCGCGGCGGCGGGGGTGAGGTCGGACGTCTACAGCCTCGGCTCGGTGCTGCACCACCTTCTCGCCGGACGGCCACCCTTCTCGGGGCACTCGGCGTTGGACCTCATCCGACAGGTGGCCGAGTCCGCCACCCCCAGCGCCTCGCGGCTGGGACGTCAGGTCGACCGCGACCTCGGCCTGATCTGTTCCAAGTGCCTGGAGCATTCGGAGGCTCGCCGGTATGGGACCGTGGGCGAGCTGGCCGACGACCTGGACCGCTACCTCCGCGGCGAGCCGGTCGTGGCGCGGTCGATCACCTCCCCGGAGCGGCTGGCGTTGTGGGCGCGGCGTCATCCGGCCATGGCCCTGCTTTCCGCGGTGCTGGCGCTGGCCCTGGTGACCGGGACCAGTGGCGTGTTGTGGCAATGGCAGCGGGCGAGGGAATCCGCCGCCGCCGCGCTGGAGGCGGAACGGCGCGCCGCCGAGAACGCCTATTTCGCCGTGCTCGAACAGGCCCGCTCCGCCCGTGAGCAGGGCGACATCGGACGTGCGGCGCGCCTGCTCGACGGACTGGACCCGGCGCGCCGCGGCTTCGAGTGGCGCCTGCTCCAGGCGTTCTGCCGCGGGGACGCCCTCCGTTCGTTCCCCCATCCCGGGGAGGATCCCCAGGTGCTGGAATGGGTCCCCTCCCGCGGCCGCCTCGCCGTGCTCGCCCGCGACCGCCGCCTCCGATGGCTCGATCCGGCGACGGGACGCTTCAGCGACGGTCCGGCCGTCCCGAACCCGGTCCTCCAGCCGGATCAGGAGGTGCTCGACCACGGTTTCCACACCCTGGCCTTCGCCCCGGATGGACGCCATTTCCTCTGCGCCGACGGCGACGTGCTCCAGGTGGTCGAGACGGAAACGGGCCGTGTGTTGCACACGGGACTTGGTCGCCACATGGGCGGAGTCTGGCTCGACGCGGATCGCGTTCTCTACGGCGGCAACATGAACTGGGCGGCCTCCCGCGGGGATCCCACCGTGGTCTTCGACGTCCATGACCGTTCGGCGCGGCGGCTGCCGGGCGACCGCTTCGGGCCCTTTGCGCTTTCGCGTGATGGTCGTCGCCTGGCCTGGACCCGGGTTTCCGGAGGCTCGGAACTCATGCAGGTGGTGGCCTTGTCCGACCTCTTCGAGGCCCGTCCCAGCGGACCGTTCCTCGACGTCACCAACATCTCCCCCGGCTGGATGGCGTTCGCCCAGGACGGCCGGCATCTGGTCATGGCGGGCGGACGGCAAACCGGCGCGCTCAACGAGATCGGGGTCGTGGACATCGACAGCGGGAAGACCGTGTTCATCCAGCGGTTTCCCTTCGCGTTCCGAAGCCTGCAGCTGCATCCGGAGGAACCCGAGGTCGCGATCGCGACCGACGACGCCGTGCTGCGCACGCTGCGGTTCCTGCCGCCTCCCTCCGCCTCCGGCACCAACGCGGCGCCGACGAGCTACGACGACGACGCGGTCGCGGAAGGTTCCGAACCCGTCGGCGCCGGCGGCGCGATCCATCCTCCCGGACGTCTCCTGAGCCGCTCCGCCGGATCAGGCCGGTACCAGTTCCTGCTCGGACATCGGGGACGCCTGCGCGACCTCAAGCCGTCGCCCGACGGATCGGGTTGGTGGACCGCATCCGCGGACGGCACGGTCGCCCTTTGGCCCAGGACGTCGGCCGCGCCGCGTTCCAGGATCGGCGGGGTGGAGACCGAGAACCCGTGGGAACATCCCGTCATGTCCGCCGACGGCCGGAGGGTGCTGTATCGGGACGACGACGACCGGACCCGTTTCCTCGACCGCGGGACGGGCGGATCCTGGGTCTCGCCGCGGGGTCACCATCCGCTGGCGGTGCTCCGCGACGGCCGTGCTTTCACCCGGGACGCCGTCTCGGAGGACATCTTCTGTTGGCCGGCGGAAAGCCTTGGCATGGGTGCGCCGCAACCGCTTTGGCGGTTCCGTGGACCGCGGGGCTATCCGCGGCACCAGCAGGTGATCCGGGCCGCCATGTCCGCCGACGAGCGCCGCCTCGCGATCGTGACCCCGGGCATCCTGATGACGGTCGACCTGGAGAAGCGGGTGGGCACCGGCACCGACGACCAGCGCATGCTCTACGGGGCCTCCGGGGTCAACGGGATGGACCTGTCACCGGACGGGCGGCATCTCGTCGTGACCGGCCTGGTCGGCCGGCGCGCACGGTTGTATTCGGCTGACGACCTCCAGGGCGGATTCCGGAGCCTGGGCGACGCGGAGGACTACGACACGGCGGTGGCGTTCCATCCGGACGGTCGTCGGGTCTTCGTGGGCAACGAGGACGGGAAGGTGAGGGTGTTCGACGTCGAGGGTGGTTCGGAGATCCGTGGCATGGCGTGGCAGGCGCAGACGGGTGCGGTGATCGCCGTGGCTGTGTCGACGGACGGAAGGTTGGTGGCGACCTCGGGGGATCGCACGCTGCGGTTCTGGGACGCCGAGGCGGCAGTGGAAAACGGAATCCGCCGCGAGCGTTTGCAGGTGGGGGTGCCGACGCCGCGCAACTGGATGCGGTTTGCGGAAGGCGACCGGGTGTTCCTGCACGTCGCGCCGGGACAGCCCCTGGAGGCGTGGGAGGCTCCGTGAGCCCGGGAGCAAACCCGCGATGGACCCGTTTTCCCGCGGAGGAACCCGGGGGAACCTCAGGCGAGGATCTTCTCCACGAGTTCGCCGTGGACGTCGGTGAGGCGGTAGTCGCGGCCCTGGAAGCGGTAGGTGAGCTTCTCGTGGTTGAAGCCGAGGAGGTGGAGGAGGGTGGCGTGCAGGTCGTGCACGTGGACCTTGTCCTTCACGATGTTGAATCCGAAGTCGTCGGTCTCGCCGATGGTGACGCCCGGCTTGGTGCCGCCGCCGGCGAGCCAGTAGGTGAACGCCTGCGGATGGTGGTCGCGTCCGAGGGAGCGTCCGAGCTCGGCGCTGGCCTCGACCTGCGGCGTGCGCCCGAACTCGCCGCCCCAGACGACGAGCGTCGAGTCGAGCAGCCCGCGCTGCTTCAGGTCCTTGACCAGCGCGGCGCAGGCCTTGTCGGTCTTGCCGGCCTGGTCCTTCACGCCGCCCTTCACGTCGCTGTGGTGGTCCCACGCCTCGTGGAAGAGCTGGACGAAGCGGACGCCGCGTTCGACGAGACGGCGGGCGAGCAGGCAGTTGTTGGCGAAGGACGCCTCGCCGGGCTTGGCGCCGTACATCTCCAGCGTGGCGGCGGATTCCTTCGACAGGTCCATGAGTTCCGGCGCGCTCTGCTGCATGCGGTAGGCGAGCTCGAAGGCGTTGATGCGCGTCGCGATCTCGGGGTCGCCGACGAGGCCGAGGCGGCGTTCGTTCAGCTCCTTCACGGTGTCCAGCGTGCGGCGCTGGAGGGAGGAGCTCAGGCCGTTCGGGTTCGAGAGGTACAGGACGGGGTCGGCGCCCTTGCGGAAGGGGACGCCCTGGTAGACGGAGGGGAGGAAGCCCGAGCCGAAGTTGCCGGCGCCGCCGCTCAGGCCGCCCGCGGAGCTCATGACGACGAAGCCGGGGAGATCCCGCGACTCGCTGCCGAGGCCGTAGGTGGCCCACGCCCCCATGCTCGGACGTCCGAACTGCTGGGAGCCCGTGTTCATGAAGATCTGCCCCGGCGCGTGGTTGAACGCGTCGGTGTTCATCGAGCGGATGATCGTCAGGTCGTCGGCGACACCCGCGATGTGGGGCAGCGCCTCGGAGACCCAGGCGCCGGACTTCCCGTGCTGGGCAAACTTGAACTCCGGCGCGTAGATCGCCGAGTCGGGCTTGATGAAGGCGTAGGTCTGCCCGCCGAGGACGTCCTTGGGCACGGGGCGTCCGTTGTACTTGGCGAGGGTCGGCTTGTGTTCGAACAGCTCCAGCTGGCTCGGCGCGCCGGCCATGAAGAGGTAGATCACCGACTTGGCCTTGGGCGTGTGGTGCGGCTTCCGCGGCAGCAGCGGATCCACGGCCTGTGGACGGTTGTTCGACGCGGCGGCACGGCCTTCCTCCGCGAGGAGCGAGGCGAGGGCGATGGAGCCCAGGCCGAGGGTGCAGTCGCGGAAGAACCAGCGGCGCGAAAGGTGGCGGGCGCGCTCGGCGGCGAGTTCGTGGAGGAGGTTCATCGGGGAAGCGGGTTCAGGCGTCGGATGTCGGTGTGGGGTCTGGGCGGTGACGGCTCACTCCTTGGTGACGGCCTCGTCGAGGTTGAGGACCGCGCGGGCGACGGTGGTCCAGGCGGCGACATCCTGGATGCCCAAGCCGGGCGGCAACGGCGGCGGGTTCTTGGCGTCCACCAGGCCGAAGGCGGCGGCGTCCTTGGGCTTGGAGGCGAAGTCCCGTCGGGCGTCGGCGAGGAGTGCGGTCAAGGCCTCGACCTCGGCGGGTTCGGGGCGGCGCGCCAGCACCTGTCGGAAGACGAACGCGGCGCGGTCGGGGTCGGTGGTGCCGCCCTTCCACAGGGCGTTCCAACCGAGCCATCGGGCGGCGTTGTTGAGGGTCGGTTCGTTGAGCGTCACCAGGGCCTGGAGCGGGGTGTTGGAACGCAGGCGGCGCACGCAGCTCTGTTCCGAGGCCGGTGCGTCGAAGGTGAGCATCGCGGGGAAGGGCACGCTCCGCTTCCAGAACGTGTAGAGGGACCGGCGGTAGCGGTCCTCGCCCTCGCTGACGTTCCAGGCGATGGGTCCGTAGGAGAGCTGCATGACGCCCTCGGGCAGGACCGGGAACACGCTGGGTCCGCCGACCTTGGGCGAAAGCAGTCCGGCGGCCTTGAGCGCCGTGTCCTGGACCACCTCGGCGTCCACGCGGAAGCGGGGGCCGCGGGCGAGCAGGCGGTTGTAGGGGTCCTTCTCGAGTAGCGCCGGGGAGACGCGGCTGGACTGGCGGTAGGTGGCGGAGCCGACGATGAGCCGGTGCAGGTGCTTCAGTGACCAGGGGGCGACGCCCTTGGCCGAGGGCGCCATGAACTCGGCGGCCAGCCAGTCGAGCAGCTCCGGATGTGACGGCGCGTCGGCGCGGGTCCCAAAATCCTCGGGCGTGGTGACAATCCCCTGTCCGAAGTACTGCTGCCAGACGCGGTTCACGATCACGCGGGCGGTGAGCGGGTTGCGGGTGTCGACAATCCAGCGGGCGAGCCCGAGGCGGTCGGGCGTCGCGTCGGCCGGAAGCGGGTTCAGCACCGCGGGGACTTTGGCGGCGACCTCGGTGGTGGGGCGCGTCCAGTCGCCCCGCTTGAAGAGGCGCGTCTTCCGCGGGACCGGCCGGCGGGCGAGGGCGAGGGTCGTGTTCTCGGCCCTCGGCCAAGCGTCGCGGATTGCGTCCCATTCCTTCGCCTCGCCGGCGAGGCCGGGATCGCGGAACAGGAACACGTGGAAGAGTTCCCGGACCTGCTCCGGCGTCCGGCTGGCGGCGGGGATGGAGAGCAGGGCCGACTGCCGACCGGTGAGCGGGGCCGCCTCCAGTTCGCCGTCGCCGGTGGTGAGGCTGATGCGGGCGCGTCCGATGAGGTGGTTGGAGAC
>CAMASJ010000010.1 GCA_945860685.1 Akkermansia muciniphila | reverse complement strand
GCGCTCTCCCCGGAATCCACGTGGGTTGGGCTTCCTCCGATCCGGCTCCGCTTCGACGCCCATCACCCGCAGGGCATGGTCCGGGTCGGTGACTATTTCTACCTCTCCGCGGTCGAGGTCACCCGTCGTCCACAACGGTCTGAAACCCCGGGCGCGAAGTTCGACCGCGATCCCGGCATCGGGGTCGGGCACCTGTTCCGGTTTGCCCCAGACGGCTCCCTCGACTCGGACCTGCGTCTGGGTGAAGGGACGATCTACCATCCGGGCGGAATCGACTTCGACGGGCACCACATCTGGGTTCCGGTCGCCGAATACCGTCCCCGCGGCTCCTCCATCGTGTACCGGGTGACGCTGGATCCCTTCGTCCAGTCAGCGGTCTTCCGGTTCGCCGACCACATCGGGGCGGTGGCCTACGATCCGGCGGCCAAGGAGCTCCATGGCGTCAACTGGGGTTCCCGGGAATTCTATCGGTGGAAGTTGCCGGAAAGGGGACCCGTATCGGATGCCGGACGACCGAGCGGAGGCCTGGGTCGCCGGAATCCTGCGTTCTACGTTGACTACCAGGATTGCAAGTGGCTGGGCGACGGGATGATGGCCTGCTGTGGACTTCGGACCTACGGGGACGATTCCAGCTTGGGCTCGGGTTTTCCTCTGGGTGGCATCGAGTTGGTGGAGGCCAGCATTCCGCGGCCCCTGCACCAGGTGCCGGTGGTTCGACGCAGTTTCTCCGGAAGGGTGCTCACCCAGAACGCCTTCTGGGTGGAGGCCGTCCTGGGGGGCCTCCGGTTCTGGTTCGCGCCGGACGACGGCCGCTCGGTGGTCCGCGTTTTCGAGGTGAGGACGGACCGCGAGGATCCAGCCGTTCGCGGTGCGACCGGCCGCTGAACCGAAGGCTTCACGTATCGCGCACGATCCCGTGCGACGAGGGCTAGGCCGGACGGCGCCATCCGGCAGGGGAGTGTTGACGCCGGGGCGTGCTTCCTTCATTTGCCAGCGGTGCGTCACGCCCCGATCTCCCCGGATCTCTTCGTCGGCAACCGCGAACGGCTCCGCCGGCTCCTACCTCCCGGTTCCATCGCCATCCTCAACGCCAACGACCTGCTGCCGTCCAACGCCGACGGCACGCTGCGGTTGGTGCCCAACACCGACCTCTTCCACCTGACCGGCGTCGAGCAGGAGGAGTCGCTGCTGATCCTCTTCCCGGACGCCGACGACGAGCGTTGCCGGGAGATCCTCTTCCTCCGCGAGACCAGCGAGCTCATCGCGATCTGGGAAGGGCACAAGCTCACCCGTGAGCAGGCCACCGCAGTCTCGGGTATCCGCAACATCCAGTGGGTTTCGGAGCTGCCCAAGTTCCTGCACCGCCTCATGTGCGAGGCGAAGCAGGTCTACCTGAACACCAACGAACACAAGCGCGCCGTGGTCGAGGTGGAGTCCCGCGACGTCCGCTTCATCCGCGATCTCCGCGCACGCTATCCGCTGCACGACTTCCGCCGCCTGGCGCCGCTGATGCACACGATCCGCGTCCTGAAGTCCGAGGCCGAGGTCGAACTCATCCGCAAGGCCTGCGCGATCACCAAGGCCGGATTCGAACGGGTCGCCCGCTTCGTGAAGCCCGGGGTCAACGAATGCGAGGTCGAGGCCGAGTTCGCCCACGAGTTCATCCGTCGCCGCGGCGGCTTCGCCTACAACCCGATCATCGGTTCCGGCGCCAACGCCTGCGTGCTCCACTACTTGGACAACAACTGCGACTGCCGCTCGGGCGAACTCCTGTTGCTCGACGTCGCCGCCGCCTACGCCAACTACAACTCGGATCTCACCCGCACCATCCCGGTCAACGGCCGCTTCACCCGCCGCCAGAAGCAGGTCTACAACGCGGTCCTGCGCGTGCTGAAGGGCTCCATCGCCGGCCTGACCCCGGGCAAGAAGTGGCGCCAGTGGCAGGACGAGGCGGAGGAGGCCGTCGCCCGCGAATGCGTCGACCTCGGCCTGCTCAAGCCCAAGGACCTCAAGGTCAAGGTCGAGGATCCCGCCCGGAAGCCCGTGAAGAAGTGGTTCATGCACGGCAACGGCCATCCGATCGGACTCGACGTCCACGACCTCGGCCACCTCAACGAGCCCTTCGCCCCGGGTTGGGTCATGACCGTGGAGCCCGCGATCTACATCCCGCAGGAATCCATGGCCGTCCGCCTCGAGAACGACGTGCTCATCACCGAGGCCGGTCCGGTCGACCTCATGGCCGACATCCCGATCGAGGCCGACGACATCGAGGCGCTGATGGCCCGGCGCTGACCGGATCCGCATGGGAGCGCCGCCGTCATCCGAACCCCTGCTGGACGCCCGGCTGCTCCATCGTCTCGAAAGGCTGCGCATGGCCGCGCCGCGCATCGCCCGGAGCGCGATGTCCGGCGAGCGCCGCAGCCGGGCCCGGGGTCAGAGCACGGAATTCGCCGACCACCGGGCCTACGTTCCCGGCGACGATCTCCGGCGCCTGGACTGGAGCCTCTACGGCCGCCTCGACCGCCTGTACCTGCGGCTGTTCGAGGAGGATCGCGAACTGCGCGTGCTGCTCTTCCTGGACGCCAGCGAGAGCATGAACTTCGGGACGCCGACCAAGTTCGCGGCGGCGGCCCGGCTCGCCGCCGCGATCGGACACGCCACCCTCTGCGGTTTCGATCGCGTGGGACTGCGGGTCTTTCCCGGTGCCACGCCAACAGCCGACGGATCCTCCCAGGCCTCCGCCGACTGGCGCGGACGTCGGGCGACGCGGCGTCTCCAGGAGGCCATCGCCCAAGCACGCCCGGGCGGACGCGGCGGCTTCAACGAAGCCCTCCGCCGCGGGGCCTTCGAATCGAAACAGGCCGGTGCCGCCGTCGTCCTCAGCGACTTCCTCGATCCCGGCGGCTATGAGGACGGTCTTTCCTCGCTGACCGCCCGGGGATTCCGGGTGGAGGCCATCCAGGTGGTCTGTGGCGAGGAGATCGAGCCGACGGCGTTCGGTGACCTGAACCTCGTCGATTCCGAGACGGGAGCGCGGACCGAGGTGACCTTCAGCCGTCAGCGGTTGGAGACCTACCGCAAGGCCTGGGAGCGTCACTCATCGGTCTTCAAGTCCTTTTGCCGTGCCCGGGGCATTGGCTGCCACCAGGTCACGGCCGAAACGCCGATCGAGGACGTGCTGCTCCGCCAGTTCCGTACGGAACGGTTCTGGGCCTAGTCACTTGGCCGTCGGTCCTTTTGGGGAGACATGGATTCTCACGGAACCCGCGGATTCCATCGTTTTCCCAATTTGGCTGCATCCTCCGAGAAGGGCTTCCCGGGGGGGGCTCGGAAACCCGTGCACGGGTAGGAGACGACCTGAGGAGTTTCAGCCTTCGCATGGAACACCAATCGAGTAGCCCGACCTCGTCTCCCGGGGTTAGGAACGGGGTGGGTGGGTTGGGTCTTCGAAGGGGGTTCGCCAGAGGCCTCGCAGGTTCTGGCGGTCTGTGCCGTCGAAGCCGTCGAGTCCCAGTTGGATGTTCTCCGGGTCGGACCGCAGTCGGAAGGTCCGGAACAGGCGATCCCAAAGGCTGAGAAACGAGGAGAAGTTGGAGTCGGTCTCCGGTTGCCAGCGGGAGTGGTGGATCTTGTGCATCAATGGGGTGACCAGCACCCCACGCAGCCACCGATCGACGAAACCCGGAAGCATCACGTTGGCGTGCTGCATCTGCACCACCACCTGCAACAGGGTCTCGTAGATCACCACCTCGACGAAGTGGATCCCCAGCAGCGGGATCAACGCGACTCGAAGCACCGACGACAGGAGAATTTCCACGAGGTGGAAACGGTTGGCGGTGGTGACGTCCATCTGCGGATCCGAATGGTGCATCCGATGGAATTTCCACAACGGGGCGAATTCGTGTCCGGCCCGGTGCCAGAAGTAGGTCCAGAGGTCGAAGAGCAGGATGGCGGCGATGAGGTGTGCCCAACGCGGAAGGGGCAGGAGGTTCAGGAGGCCGAATCCGTGCCCGGCCGCGAAGTCGGCCACCCACTTCCACAGAAACGCAAAAGGCAGTGCGATCGCCAGGCCGTTGATCCAACCGACGATGAGGTTGCGGAGCCCGTGGAGTCCGCGGTCGCCGAGCGATCGGAACAGCGGCAGGTAGGGTCCGGCCGATTCCCACGCGAGGAGGACCACCATCCAGCCGAGGCTGATGGCCCCGCGCGCCTTCTGGAGGATTTCCGGCTCGGCAAGGAGGTTCATGGGTCCGCCCTGCGTGCGGGCTTGAGCAGCTTCCCAAAGGTCCGGTTGTAGGGATGCACCTTCACCGCGGCACCGGTGGCGCACACCAGGGGGCGATCCTCGTTGGCCCAGCCAAAGATGGAGCCCTCGAGGTTCGCGACGTTGGTGTGACCGGCTTCGAGGAGGCGTTCCGCCAAGGCGGAGGAGCGCCATCCCACGGAGCAGTAGACGACGACGGGGCGGTCCGGCCGGTTCAGGAGCGGGGCCAGTGTGGTCGCCTTGGCATCGGGATCGACGCGCACGGCTCCAGGGATGTGGGACACGCGGAATTCCTCTTCCTTGCGGACGTCCAGCAGCAGGGGAGCCGGGGAATTGGTGTCGGCGAGGCGAAGGGCCAACTCGGCGGTGGGCAGCTGCGGGACCTTCGGGAACTTCGCGCGGACGACCTCCTTCCAATGCTGGAGGGAATCCGGCGCCTCTCCGTCGGCGCGAAGGACCCCGACGAGGGCTCGGGCGAGGAGGAGGATCATGAGCGTTCCGAGGGCGGGGTTCATGGTGAGTCCGGTCAGGGTTCGGACTCGAGGGACCGCAGCGCTGTGGCGACGCGGTCGAGGTCGATGCCCGGGGCTTCTAGGGCCAGCACCTGGCGCAGGTCGTCGGCCGCGGCGGTGCGGTTGCCGGAGCGGGCCAGCAGGCGTGCGCGATCGAGCCGTTCGGTGGCTTCGGAGGCCGGGGTGTTGGCGAGGGCGACGAGCAGGTCGGAGTAGGGCAATGCGGCGCCGATGCCTTCGGATTCCAGATTGAATGCGCGCAGGTTGTTCACCATGCGGACGACGATTCCCCGTCGGGTCGCCGGCTCCATGAGTTCACTGCGGACCGGCACGCCGGCGCTTTCGGAGCCCAATTCATCGGCGGCGGAGAAGAGGATCGGGATTCCGCCGTGGTAGGGATCGTAGAGACGGGCGTCGGCGCCGGCGGGAGCGTGCTTCACGAGGAAGTGTCCGGGCAGGGGAAGTCCCTGGAGTTCGCCGATGCCTGCGGCCCTGCCGACCTCGAGGAACACGATGGCGAGCGTGATGGGGATGCCCTCGCGGTCGTCGAGCACCCGGTTGAGGTGGCTGTTGGCGTTGTTCCGGTAGTCGGAGCGGGAACCGTGGAAGCCTTCCTCCTCGAACAGGAAGCGTCGGAGCTCGGCGACGCGCTCCGCGGGTTCCCGGATCGCGGCCACGCGCGGCCGGAGCCGGTCGGCGAGGGCGTCGAGTTCGCGGAGGCAGGCTTCGACGTCGAGGCCGGGTTGGTCGTGGGCGGCGAGAAGGAGGACCGCGCGGGCGAGTCGGGTCGAACCGTCGGGCTTGGCCAGTTCCTGGACCAGGGCGTCGCGGGCGGCCTCGCGGCGGAGGCGCTGGGCCAGTCCGCGAAGGCGGAGCGCCTCGTCCTCGAGCCGTCGGGCGCGGTCGCCCAGGAACGCCTCGGCGGCCGGGAGGTTCGTGCGCAACGCGTCGACCGGTTCCCGGCCGGCGGTGAAGGCGGAGACCACCTCGGGGGACAAGGTGTCGGAACCGGCCGCCGGCGGTGGCTCGACGATGAACTCGCGGAACTCCGCGCCGGTCCCGCGGAAGGCGGCGAGTCCCACGGCCTTCCCGGCCGGGATTTTCTCTTCGCGATCGAAGACGGTCTCGCCATTGACGCGACACCGGAGGCGTCCGTTTTCCGATCGAACCTCGAGGCGGTTCCATTCACCGGGGCGGTAGGCGGAGGAGGGGACCGTGCCAAGGATGCGCCACGAGTTGACGTCGGGTCCGTCGAAGGCGGTGAGGCGGAGGTTGCCTCCGGTGGGATAGAACCCGAAGTGGCGGCCGGCGCCGTCGTCGCCGAAGACCAGTCCTGCCGCGCCGGAATCGTCCTGGAGGCGGACGGTGGTCCGGAGGTGGAAATCGGGTCCCGGGGCCGGGGTCTTGGCGAGCAGGTAGGTGCGTCCTCCGAATCCGGAACCGGCGCCCCCGACGACGATGCGGCCGCTCCGTTGGCGCCAAGACGCGCCGAGGTGCGGCGTCCAGCGTTCCGGGTCGGGTTCACCGAGACGGAGCCAGCGGTCGAAGGGGATCGGGCTGGGATTCTCCAGCAACGGGAGGAGGCGGTTGACCGGGATGGCGAAGCCGAGGTTGCGGGTGAGCAGGGACTTGGCGTTGAGGATGCCCTGGACCTTGCCGGAGCGGTCGAGCACGGGACCGCCGCTGTTGCCGGGTTCGATGGGGATGGCGAGCTGGAGAAGGGATTGTCCCTCGAGTTCGCGTCGGCCGGAAAGCACCCCTTCCACCACGCTGTATTCGAGGCCGAGCGGATTGCCCAAGGCCACGAGCGGCGCGCCCTGCGGAAGTGGGTCGGCGTCGCCGAGGGGCAGGGCGGGCAGGCCGGTGCGGTCGATGCGGAGGATCGCGAGGTCGTTTCCACGGTCCCAGGCGTGCACGGCGAGGACGGCGGCCTTGGAGCCGTCCGGGAACCGGACCTCCAGCGGGCGGCCCTCGCCGATCACGTGGAGGCAGGTCGCCACGAGGCCGTTGGTGCCGACGACGAATCCCGTACCGACGCCTTCGTCGGGACCATCGCGGCCGCGGGTGCGGATGCGCAGGACGGAACCGCGGGCCCGGGCGGCGAGATCCTGGGTGCCGAGGGAACCTGCGCCGGGTTTCGCCGCCTCCTTGCGCGACACCGGAGACGGCGTGCGGTTCGTGCGTTCCCGCGGCGACTGTGCAGCCAGGTGTCCGGCGAGGACCGCGGTCGCGAGGCAGAGGATCGGGGAGCGGCGCACGGCCGGATCGTAGCGTGATTCGCCGACCACGCGAGCGGAGGTTCAGCGTCCGAGGAACCGCGCGAAGCCGCCGCCGAGCAGTTCGGCCGAGTCGCGCCGGATCTCGTCGTCCGTCACGTCCCATCCCGCGGCCGCGGCCAGCTCGTATTTCCGTGCGAGGCAGTCGGCGATGATCGACCGGGAATGGCTCCACTTGTAGAGCAGTTGGTCGAGAACGCGGGCGTCCGAATGCTGCGGTGTGAACGAGGTCCCGAGCAGCTCGAGGCGCATCGTGGTGATCTCCGAGATGAGCTGGGGGGTGTTGGTGAACCACCAGCAGCCGAACGGATGGAGGTTCCGGAACTTGCGGGCGAGGACGACGAGTTCGTGCTGGTTCTCGCGGGCGAGGCAGGTGACCAGGAAACGGTTCCCGGGATGTTCGGCGCAGAGCCGCTGCAGGGAGGAGAGGTCGGCCAGGCCGACGCCATCGCCGGCCATGCGCAACGCCGGGTTCACGGCCCGCTTCACGCCCATCATCATCGCGAAGGCCTGTCCGTGCTCGCGGCAGTGGGGCAGGACGACCTCGGAGATCAGCCTCGAGAGGTCGGAGTCGGCGGGCCAGACGAACGACGGCGGCAGGGAGACCATGCAGTAGCGGCTGTCGATCCGGCGGGTCCATTCGGCGAGGAACCTCCGGACCTCGGAGATCGTGCGTTCGCCGAGTCCGACCTCGACCTCGTATCCGCGATCCCGCAGCCAGCGGCAGGTGTCGGGCCAGGCGACCAGGAGCGGGTCGATGCGGAGCGCGGCCACGAAGCGCGGATCCCTGGCGAAGCCGGCCTCCCAGTGGGGACGTTCCTCGTCGTCGAACGGGGAGTTCGTCATGCAGATGGAGGCGACGTTGGCGGTGCCGAGGACGCGTTCGACGAACTCGCCGGGAGTCCATCGGGCGAAGTGCCGGCGGATCGCGGCGAGGTCGTTCCTGCGCGGGTCGATGCCGAGCAGGTTCAAGGAGGTCAACACGCCGCGGCAGGCCTCCGACACCGGCGAGTGGCGCACGAAGAGGGCGTCCCAGACGAACCCCGCCTGCTCCGAACGGCTCGCCGCCCAGAAGCGCTCGAAGGGCATGTCCATCTGGCGGAACGACTCGCTGACCAGGTAGTGGTAGACCAGTTGCTCGTCGATCCCCCAGAGCAGCAGGTTGCCCATCGCGGGGTCGTAGAGGTGCGTGTGGATATCGTGGACCGGCGTGGCAGCGAGGATCCGGTGGACGCGTTGGGCGAGTAACTCGGGCATGATGTGACCTGGTGGGCGCAAGCAAACGGCAGCGGGGCCGTGGTGGCAACATGGCGCCGAGTCCGTCGGACCGGTTGGCGGGGCGTCGGGAAGACGAAGCGGGAGGTTCCCGGGAATCGTCGGCATTGAGCGCCGTCCGAAACTCTGGCGTCCTTGAAGTGGCAAACGATGAACAACGGCATCTCAGAGCGCGACTGGCGGATCTTCCGCGAACTCCACGCTGTGGCGGAAGAACGGCTTTGCCAAAGGATCCTGGAGTCGCTGCGCCGGGAGTTGGATCAACCAGGGGAGTCCGCCCGGATCCGGTATCGCGAGCTGCTCGGATACATCCAGGAACAGAACGGGGAATTGTCGCGGGGGTTCGACGACCTCAGCCGTTCCACGGCGTTGGCCCAGGTTGGGGTCATCCATTCGATGGGACTCTGGACGGGGGCGGAGCTCCGGCGGTTCAGTCCGGAGACGCTGCAGTACGCGGAGGCCTACGGTCCGATTCCGGCGGAGTAGCCCTCGCCGGAAAACGGCTTCCGATGTTCGTGCAGGCTCAGCGCAGGGCTTCGAGCACCTTGAGGAAATCGGCGGGGAGCGGCGCCTCGAATCCGACACGGAGCCCGGTGCGCGGATGGATGAAAGCGAGGCCCCGGGCGTGGAGCATCTGCCGGGGGACGTCCACGGGATTGGACTGGCGGAAGCGGGCGTTGGCCCGTTCGCCGTACACGGTGTCGCCCAGCAGCGGGAAACCAAGATGGGCCATGTGGACCCGGATCTGGTGGGTGCGTCCGGTGTGGAGCTGACATTCGACCCGACTGGCGCCGTTCAGACATTCCATCCGACCGTATTGAGTCCAAGCTTCCCGTCCGTCCCCCGCCGGGGCCACACCCATCTTCTTCCGCTGGACCTCATGGCGTGCGATGGGGGCGCGGATGTCGCCATGGGACGGGTGGATGTCGCCGATGACGAGGCACTCGTAGATCTTCTCGACCTGGCGTTCGGCGAATTGCTTGGAGAGGTGCAGGTGGGCTGTGTCGGACTTGGCGACGACGAGGCATCCGCTGGTGCCGAGGTCGAGACGGTGGACGATGCCAGGTCGCTCCACGCCGCCGATGCCGCTCAATTGGCCGCGGCAGTGGTGGAGCAGGGCGTTGACCAGCGTTCCGTCGGCATGGCCGGCCGCGGGGTGCACGACCAGTTCGTGAGGCTTGTTGAGCACGAGCAGGTCGTCGTCTTCGTGCAGGATCTCCAGGGGGATGTCCTGCGGGAGCACCTCGGAGACCGTTGGTTCGGGCCAGTGGATCTCGATGCGGTCACCGGCGCGCGGGCTGTAGGTGGCCTTGGCGGGATGGCCGTTCACCAGGATGGCCTCCTCGTCGATCAGTTGGTGGAAACGCCCACGGGAATGGGCGGGGAGCTGGGTCGCGAGATAGCGGTCGAGCCGGACGCCCGGCTGGCTGGTGGCGACGAGGATGGAATCGGCCTGTGACATCGGAAAGAGGAGCGGAACCGGGCCGCTGGACGGCACCGAAGGTTTGGACCCTAGAAGATCCGGAGCGGGAAGGCGACCGACATCATGGACGGGGCGGCGCGTTCCGGAGGTGGCGGTCCAGGAAGCGTTCGATCTCGCCATAGAGTTCCAGGACGTTCTCCCTCTTCCGGTAGCCGTGGCCTTCGTCGGGCTTCACCAGGAAGCGCACTTCCTTGCCGTTGCGCCTGAGCTGCCTGTGGAGTTCCTCGCCCTGCTCGATGTCGACGATGGTATCCCGCCGGCCATAGGCCATCAGGACCGGCACCCGGATCTTTTCCGCATTGTGGGAAGGGGATCGGGCGTCGAGCAGGGACTTGTCCCCCTTCATGTCACCAACGAGGGACTGCATGTTCCTGCGCAGGAGTCCCCGTTCCCGTGGCAGTTCCTTGAGGAAATCCCGGATGTCCGTGACCCCGTACAGGTTGATGCCGCAACGGTAGAGCTCAGGGGTGAAGCAAAGTCCGGCCATTGCGGCGTAGCCACCGTAGCTGGCGCCAAGGATCCCGATGCGGTCGGGATCGGCATGACCTTGCGCGATCGCCCAACGGACGGCGTCCGTGATGTCGTCCTGCATGGCCGCTCCCCATTCCTTCGATCCGGCCGCGGCGAAGTCCTGGCCGTATCCGGTCGAGCCCCGGAAGTTGACCTGAAGGACGGCGTAGCCCCGGCTGGCGAGGAACTGGACCTCGCCGTTGAAGCCCCATGTGTCGCGCACCCACGGACCACCATGGGGCAGCACGACCATGGGGGGCTTGGAATCCGACTGGGTGCCCGGGGCGGGCGGGGTGAGATAGCCATGGATCTTCAGGCCGTCCCGGGACGTGAACTCGAAGGGTTCCATGGTGGACAGCTGATCCGGAGCGAGCCAAGGGCGGCCACCGCGGATGGGGGCCAACTTCCCGGCGGCCGGTTCGTAGAGGAAGTACTCGGTGGGATGCCTGTCCGAAAACGCGGCGATCACCTGGCGATGCCCTGACTCGGAGCGGCCCGCGATGATGGCGACACGTCCCGGCAGGGCCGAGTCGACGCGGGCATGCATCTTGGCCGCCTCGGGTGATGCCGGCAGGAAGCGGGGGCGGTCGGCCTCGACGTAGGCTCCGAGCAGTTGGCAACGGTCGGGTGAGAAGAGGAGACGGGATTCGCCGAAGTCGAAGCCCTCGAGCCGCAGGAGGGGTTCGGGATTGGAGTTGGCGTGCGGTTGGTGGCGGACAAGGACGCCGTTTCCCCGGCCATCCTCCCCCCCGAGGTAGAGTTCCCCGTTGCAGCCCAATTCCAGGTTCAGGCCCCCGGTGTTCTGCCAGGCCTTCGTGGTGAGGAATCGCTTCCACGACTGTCCCGGGGCTTCCCGGTGGAAGAAGTCCCAACCGTCCTCGGCCTCACGGACGAATCCCCGGATCGTCCCTGTGCCGTCGGTCAACCAACCTGTGATTCGTTCATCCGCTTCCTCGACCAAGGTGCGGGCGCCGCTCCGGACGTGTAGGCGGTACAGACCCGGTTTGGATTTCACCTCGAAGATGCGGCGGAATTCGACCAGCACATGGTCCGGATCGCCGGCGATCCGGGAGATCGGCCGGGCGACCCTAGCTCCATAGGCGACCTTGACGGCCTGTCGTAAGACGGAGGGAACGAGTTGCTTGAAGTGGCTGCCATCGGCATCGACGGCGTAGATGCCGCCAAGGGCGCCGTCCGAATCCTTGGCCCCGAACAGCAGTCGATGATCGTTGGCCCAGAAGACCCAAGCGATACCTTCGTCCTGAACCGGATCCACCAAGGTCATCATACGGCTTTCGATGTCGAAGAGGGCGAGGCTTCCCGCCCACTTTTCGCTGTGGACCCAAGCCAGATGGCGTCCATCTGGAGAAACGGTGGGCGTGGTCAGGGCGGAAGGGCGGAAGAAGGCCTCGATCGGGGCCGGGGCCGCCCAAGTGGTGAGCTGGCAAGGAAGGAGGAACCCGAGAATCCACCGGACCAGAATACGCCGCATGCCCCTTAGCTATCGGCAAGCGGGACCGATGTCCACCGCTTCAAGCAACGGGAGAGGGTGGAACCTTGGGAAGTCGACGGAGCGCGATCCAGAGCCCGATTCCGGCGGCGAGGATCAGGGCGCTGGTCGACTGGCCGGGGGTGAATACGCCGGCAGCCGGGGTGCTTTGGACCGCGTAGTCACCGCGGAAGTATTCGCAGACCGTACGGATCACCGAGTAGGCCAGCAGGTAGAGCGCGAAGACCTGTCCGTCGAAGCGCTTCTTCCGGTCGTGCCACCAGACGAGGAAGCCGCACAGGGCGAGGTTGAGAAGCGTCTCGTAGAGCTGCGCCGGGTGCACGGGAAGTCCGCGGGTGGAATGGTCGGCGGGAAAGCGGATCGCCCAGGGCAGGTCGCAGGTCCGCCCGAAGCAGCAGCCATTCAGGAGACAACCGAGCCGGCCGAAGACGTGTCCCAGCACGAGGCCCGGGGTCAGGGCGTCGGCGGTCTTCCACAGCGGAAGACCGCGTCGGCGGACTCCGACAATCCCGACCAGCGTGGCGCCGATGAGTCCGCCGTAGAAGACCAGTCCGCCCTTCCAGATGGCGAACGCCTCGGAGGGCGGCCGGCCGGCGAACTCGCGGTCCCAGTAGCTGATGACGAAGAGAATGCGGGCGCCGACGAGGCCGCCGACCAAGAGCCAGGGAAACACGATGTCCTGGATGGCGAATGGATCGATGCCAGCCACCTTCGCCCGGCGTGAAGCGAGCCAGGTGCCGGAGATGAATCCAAGGGCGACCAGCAGACCGAACGAGTGGAGCTGGAAGGCGCCGAAGTCGAACAGGATCGGCTTCATCGGGCGGACGGACCGAGGGCCCAGGCGGCGATTTCCTTGGGATCGCGCGTGATCAGCAGTCCGTCGGCGAGCGCGGGATGGCTGAAGGTCTTCCCGCAGGCCTGAAAGCGTCCCAGCTCGCTGTACTTCGCAGGATCGGCTTCCAGCAGGATGGCTTCGCCGGCGTCGTTGAGCACGAGCAGGCGTCCACCGGACGCGATGGTCGAGGCGTACTGGTCGAAGCCCGGCTGCTTCCAGAGCACCTTGCCGGTGGAGGCCTCGACGCAGACGAAGTCGCGGGAGGCGCCCATGCCGTAGAGGTGTCCGGCGACCTGGACCGGTGTCGCGAGGTTGATCTTGAGGTCGCGATTGAACCAGGCCTCGACGGGGCGGTTGGTGGGGCCCGCAGGCTCGATGCGAAGGCGTCGGAGACCGGTGGTGTGGCTGGCGAAGGTGACGGTGTCGCCGTCCACGATCGGCGTCAGCACGTTGCGGTTCGCGCCGGTGCGGAAGGGCAGACGCCAGAGCGGCGAGCCGTCCTGGAGGTCGACCCCGAGGAAGCCTTCGCAGGTGACCGCCACGGCCTGACGGCGTCCGCCCAGCGTCGCGGTGACGAGGGACGAATAGCAGGTGAGGTCGTTCTGGGACTTCCAAAGCAGTCGGCCGGTGGCGGTGTCGAAGGCGACGAGGCTGGCGCCGTTGGTCGAGCCGACTTGGACGACCACGCGGTTGCCGTCAACCCATGGGGCGCCGGAGTGGCCACGTCGGCTGGCGGCACCGGGGCCGCCGCTGCGGTCCTTGACCCAGGTGGCTCCGAAATCCTTGAAGTGGAATCCCCACCGACGGGTGCCGTCCTTGAGGTCGAGGCAGGCGAATTCGCCGTAGCAGCTCTGGACGAAGACCCTGCCGTCCGCGACCAGCGGCGTGCAGCGCGGGCCGGGTTCGAACTCGTCGGTGAAGAGTTCCGCGAAGGCGTTGGTCCAGAGTTCGCGGCCGGTGGTCGCCTCCAGGCAATGTACCGTCTCCCGTCCGCCGGCGTCGTCGAGGTAGACGAGGCGTCCGCCGGACACGACCGGACTCGAGTAGCCGTGTCCTACCGACCTCTTCCACACGGGACGGTCGACGCCGGCGAAGGAGGATGGGAGCGGGTCGCGGGCGTGGCCGTCGCGGGAGATGCCGCGCCAACCCGGCCAGTCGGCGGCCGGGGCGGCGAAGGAGGCCGCAACGAGGACCGCGCCCAGGATGGACCCGCGGAAGGAGTTCGACGGGGCGTTCATCGGAAAGGGTTCACCAGGTGCCTTCGGAGAGCAGGGTGACGATGTTGCGGGCGAGGTTCTCCGCCAGCAGGGGCGCGGCCTGACGTTCGGCCGAACCGAGGTCGGGATTGCTGCGGATGGTGGTCTTGCCGGTCACTTCGCGGTCGAGGAGCGTGCGGCCACCGCCGGATTCGATTGCGGTCACGTGGGCGGTGAGCACGACCTCGTAGTCGCGAGTGGCCACGATGTCGCCGCGCTGGAAGGTGAGGGGATTGCGTTCGAAGCGGCGCAGAGAGGTGGAGATGACGATGTCGGCGCCGTCTCGTCCCGCGAGGCGGAAGGTGCCATCCGTCTGGACCTGCGCCCTCAGGGCCTGCTGGACGGCGTCGCCGAGCCGGGGTTCGTCGGTGCCATTGGAGACGGGGCCAATCCGGATCGTCTTGGCACCGGCCACCTGGCCGCCGGTGGGGCCGAGGGTGTAGCCGGCGCATCCCGCGAGGAGCAGTCCGGCAAGAAGCGGCGTGAGTCCGAGGCGGAGCTTCGCTGCGGTCCGCGGCCCGGTGGAATTGGCGGCCGGGTTGCTCACGGCGACTTCTTCTTCTTGGCCTCGTCCTCGGCGGCCTTCGCTGCGGCCTTCTTCTTCTCGAACTCCTGGTAGCGGACGTCGTTCTCCGCCCAGCGGCGGACCTGGCGTTGGGCCCGCGGCTTGAGGTATTCGATCCGCTCCCGCGCCTCGCCGGCGTACTTCGAGTCCGGGTCCTTGATGAGCACCTCGTTGTAGTAGACCAGCGCGCCCTGGTATCGCCGGTACTTCTCGTAGAACCGCGCCGTCTCGAAGGCGCCGCGCGCCTGTTCGGTCTTGAGCGACGCGATGATCTCCGCCGCCTCGGTACCGCGCTTGTCCTCGGGATAGAGGGCGCGGAAGTCGTTCAGGAAGCTGATCGCGTTGCCGGCGATGGACTGGTCGTACTCGGCGCGCTTGGCCTGGCGGTTCCAGGCGATGCCAGCCGAGTAGAGGGCGTCCGCGGCGACCTTGGGACGGTCGAAGTACTTGTCGGCCGCACGCTCATAGGCCTTCACGGCCTGGCGGTAGTCCTTCTGCTTCTCGCGCGCGGTGCCGATGTTCATCAGGGCCTTTGGTCCGATGTCGCTGTAGGGGCCGTTTCGGTTGACCTGGTCGAAGAGTTTAGACGTGCGGTCCATCGACGGGAAGAAGGGGATGTAGCCCCACAGCTTGAACCACTGGCCGCCGAGGAAGCGGTTGGCGATCTCGAACTGCCGCTGCTGGATCTCGGAGTGGTTCTCCAGCTTGGGATAGAGGGTCAGCGCGCGGTGGTATTCCTTGAACGCCCGTTCGTCCATTCGACGGGCTTCGTAGCAGCGTCCCACGAGGTATTGGGCCCGGCCGGAATGGTCGGAGAGCGGCCAGACCTTCACCACCCGCCGCGCGGCCTTGAGGGCGAGACGGTACTGTCCCTTGTCGAAGGCCTCCTGGGCGACCGCCAGCTGGTCCTTGGCCCGCTTGCGCTGCCAGGAGCCGCCTCCGCCGACCGGCTCATAGGTCCAGCCTTCGCCGGGACGGTAGATGAGCGGCGCGGGGCAGGTGCGCGCAAAGAGGAAGACGCCGATGAAGGCGATCAGGAGACGGGTGGAGGCTCGACTCACGGGGCGGGAGGCTAAGGGAGGGGCAGGAGGGGTCAATGTCGGGGATTGGACCGGCGGACGGACCGACGTTCAGCGGCGGACCAAGAGGATCGATCCGGTGTCGAACCAGACCTCGCCGGAATGGGCCCTGAGTTCCGCGACCAGTTCCACATCCCGGGGATCGTGCACCTGGAACTCGTAGGTGAACGGGGTCCAGTCGTGGTCGCCGGAAAAGCGCATTTGGTGGTCACCGCCACTGATTCGGATCGCCGCGCCCCCTTGGTAGCGGTCGTCTTTGGCGGCCTCCAGTTTCCGGGTTTTGATTCGGCCGGTCAGCGCGTACTTGCCGATCGGAAGGCGGACGGTGGCGCGGAAGGAACTGACCGTGTCGCGGGCGATCGCCGCGAGGTGCAGGGCCTCCACGCCGTCGATCCGGGTGGCCTCGATCCTAGCCTGCCCACGTTGGTAGCGGGGCTGCCAGTGGGCGACCCGGGTGGCGCCGTCGGCGTTGAAGCGGACGGGTTTCGGCCGCGAAGCCATCTGGTCCTGGGCGGTGCGGAGGCGGTCGTAGGCGCGTTCCTCGAAATCGACCATCGCCTCCATCCGGAACTGCTGCTCCCACTTCGGCCGCCGCATCACCACCGGATCGAGGCGTTCACGGACGACGCGGAAGTGGTTCGAAAGCCAAGGGCGGGTGAAGACCTCGGTCAATTGCCGCTCGGCCTCGGTGAAGAACTGTTCCCGGCGCATCGAACTTTCGTAGAACCGTGCCGCGACGATGCCGTTCATCGGTATCTCCATCCCGCCGCCGCGGCGTCCTCCCAGCAGTTGGTCCATGCCATGCGGGATGAAGGTGAAGCGCCCGGTCCGAGGCTGGTGGTAGAGGCGGTAGTTGTTCCGGTTGTACCCATAGCCGTCCCAGTCGATCAGGATCGCCTGCATCGCGGTGACCCGGATGAACCGGTCCGTGTCCAAAACGGCGTCGAGAAGCTTCTCGCGGAGCTCGGCCTTCTCGGTGAACGAGGCGTCGCGGAGCTTCTGGAGGTCCTTCCGATCCTCCGGGCCGTCGCCCGAGTCCCGCTCGAGATCCTGATCGATGTCCCGGACGAATCCGCCGTCGTAAAGGTTCCCGGACGGGTCGGGGAAGTTCCGGCGCAGGAAGGTCCGGTTGTAGCCTTCCTTGAGCACGTAGAGACCCAGGTCGCGGTCGTCCAGCTTCACCAGCACCTGCGTGGCCCGCGCGGTCGGAACACCCAGCTCCCGGTAGAGATGGGACGCCAGCTGTTCGCTGAGCAGCGAGGGGTCCTGGACGGAGTTGTTGAGGTGGAGCTTGTCGAGTCCGCTGAACTTCCTGCCGGGGACCAGCTTGTCGAAGTTCAGCGTCAGCGCCGGGTTGTCGTCGATGCTCCGCGTGCTTCCGGCGGCCCCCTTCACATGGACGGTGATGTTGTCGAACCGTTGGGTCCCGATGGTCACCGAGGCCGGGACGGCCTTCCTGGGTTCGTTCCGCAGCGAATCGAGGCTGGGGGGCGGGAGTTGGACGTGGAAAAGCAGGATCGGGCCGGTGAACAGCGCTGCCGCCTGCCGATCGTCTTCGGCATGCTTGGAAGAGGCCTTGGGCGTTTCGCCGGAAAGTCGAAACGCCAGAAGGCCGATGGCGATCAGGATCAGAATCCAGGGGAGCCGCACGGGCGTGCAGATTCCCCGGTCTCTTCGGAACTTCAACGGCAATGACGTGGCCGATCTCGGTGTCACGGCCAAGTCGGGTTCAGGAGGCTACTTCAGCAGTTCCTCGGCGATCTGCACCGCGTTCAGGGCCGCTCCCTTGAGCAGTTGGTCGCCGGAAACCCAGAACGCGAGTCCGTTGTCGAGGGCGCAGTCGATCCGGAGACGGCCGACGGTGCAATTGTCCTGGCCGGAGGTATCCAACGGCATCGGGTAACGCTTGTTGGCGGGGTCGTCGACGACCTCGAGGCCGGGCGCCTTGGAAAGCACCGCCCGGGCGGCTTCGACGGAGACGGGGCGTTCGAACTCGGCGCTGACCGCCACGGAATGGCTGCGGTAGACCGGCACGCGGACGCAGGTCACGGAGGCGCGGAGCGACGGATGGTGCAGGATCTTGCGGCCCTCGTTCTCCATCTTCATCTCCTCCTTGGTGTAGCCCGTGGGGAGGAAGGAATCGACGTGGGGCAGCACGTTGAACGCGATCTGGTGGGGATAGACCTCGCGGGTCACGGGTTCGCCGCGAACGATCTGGCCGACCTGCTTCTCGAGTTCCTCGAGCGCCTTGGCGCCGGTGCCGGAGACCGCCTGGTAGCTGGAGGCGAAAAGGCGCTTCACGCCGAAGGCCTCATGGAGCGGGTGGAGTGCCATCAGGGTGATGGCGGTGGTGCAGTTCGGGTTGGCGATGATGCCCCGGTGGGTGCGGACGTCCTCGGGATTGATCTCGGGGATCACCAGCGGCACGGACGGATCCATGCGGTAGTGGCTGGAGTTGTCGACGACCACGGTACCGGCCTTGACCGCGGACGGCGCGAATTCGCGCGAGATCGAGCCGCCGGCGGAGAACAGCGCGATGTCGACGCCCTGGAAGGAGTCGTGGGTCAGTTCGGTGACGGCGACCTCGGTCCCGCGGAAGGTCAGTTTCTTGCCGACCGAGCGGGCGGAGGCGAGGAGGGTGAGCTTGCCGACGGGGAAGTTGCGACGTTCCAACGTACGGATCATTTCGATGCCGACGGCGCCGGTTGCGCCGACCACGGCCACATGGGGACTGTTCCTGTTCATAGGAAGGGGCGCGGATATTGGGGAGGCGTCGGGGGCTGTCGAGAGACGAGTTTGGGGCCTTTTGTTGGGCTTGAAGGACGACGAAGAGGTTTCGTTCGCGTTTTTCCCCAGGCCGGCGTAGGTGTCAGGAAGAAGGAACCTCCGTCCAACCATGACCGAAAACCAGCAGCAGACACCCCCAGTCTCCCCGTCGGTTCCGCGCGTCGGCGGGATCGGTCCGACTTCACCCCGTGTGGCGAAGCCCGATGTCGGCGACCTGCTCAAACGGATGAAGCGGGTCGATCCGGACCAGGCGAAACGCTATCGCCAGCGGACCGGGGAATGAGTTCCGCCGTCAGTCCCATGGATCCGCGACGCCCGATCGCCGGGGACTTCCTCTCCCTGTTGGCCAGCCACGAGTTGCGGCCTTTCCGGGGAGAGGTCGCCGGTTCCGCACCCACCGAGACGCAGGCGACCACCGTGCTTGCCTTCCACTTCCGGGACGGGGTGCTGGTGGCGGGCGATCGCCGGGCCACGGCCGGGAACGTCATCGTGGCCGACTCGGTGGACAAGGTGGTCGACCTGGACGCGACCTCGGTGTTGGCGGTGGCGGGGGTTCCGGCGACGGCCTTCGAGATGGCGCGGGTGCTGCAGAACTCGTTCGAGTACTACCGTCGGAGCCAACTGCAACCGCTCAGCCTTCCGGCGAAGGTCCGGTCGGTCGGCCGCCTGTTGAAGGAGAACCTGCCGATGACGTTGCAGGGTGTCGGCGTGGTGGTTCCGCTTTTCGTTGCGTTGGACCCGGCGATGACGCCGCCGGCGCCCCGGATCTACTTCTACGACCCGTTGGGCGCGCAGTTCCAAGCGGCGGAGTTTGCGGCCAGCGGCAGCGGGGCCGGGGTCGTCCGGAGTCTCATGGCCTTCCAAACCCGGTTCGGATCGCCCAAGCCCTCCCAGATGTCGCTGACCGAGGCGGTACGGTTCGCTCTTCGGATGCTGGTGACGGCGGCCGGGATGGATTCTGCGACGGGCGGCGTGGATCCGGGCGCGGGCCGTACCGCGACCCTGCGTTGGGTCGGACCCGAGGGGGTTCGGACGATCGGCGAGGAACTTCAGCGTGCGGGCCTCTCCGACGCCGATTGAGTCCTGGATCAGCCGCGGCTCGGACGTCGCCGCGTGGTCTTCTTCTGCTGCGGCTTGGGAGCCGGGGGATCCGGTTGGAGATGAATGGGGATCTCGAAGGTGGAGGACACTCCGCCGGAAGGGGTGCGCACCTCGGCCCGGAATCCGTACGAACCGGGTGGGAAGTTCGTGAGGGCGATGACGAATCGTCCGTCCGGCTGGAGGGCCCGCTCCGTGAGGAGACGTTCGGGATTGGGGATCTGTCGGAGCCAGAGGGTCACCGTGCCGCCCGGTTGTCCGCGGCCTTCCACCACGCCGAACTGCCGCGCCGGGATGGAGGAGTTCGGCGCGGGCGAGATCCAGGCGGTCGGAATCATGGCCGGCGGCGGCGGCGCCGTCTGGGGCTTCCGCGGCTCGGGAAGCATCGCCAAGGCGGTCATCACCCCGGCCAAGGCGACCGGGACCAAAAGGTGCCAGGTGTCGTAGCCGGCGAGCCAGTAACGGGGTTTTCCTTCGGCGTTGAACATCGGTCGGGGCCTCAGGACTCGGGGTTGCCGCTCTTCCGGTGCAGGGCCAGTTCGGCCGCGAGTTCGTTGCGCTCCCGGGTGACCTGATCGAGGTCGTTGAGCAGCGCATCGATGTCGGACCGCCCGGATCCGGCCGGGGTTCCGCGGAGCGCGGCCAGTTCCGCCTCAAGCTGACCGAGCCTTTCCGCGAGGTCGTCGGCCCGGGCCGCGTTGGGCCGGAGTTCCACCAGTTGTGATTCCAGACGGGAGTGGGATTGAGACACCGCCTCCAGTTCGCCTTCGAGGGCGTTCTTTGCGGCCCGGGCCTCCGTGAGGGCGATTTCGGCGGATGCGAGGCGGTCCCGGCCCTCCCCGCCTGCGGCCTCGGCTTCGCGAAGGCGTCCTTGGAGCGACTCCATCTCAAGGAGGTTTGCCGCCAGCCTCTGTTCGAGGTCCTTTCGTGTCGCCTCGGCCGACTTCAAGGTGCCGCCGTTCGCCGTCGCGAGCGCCGCGGACTTCGCAAGTTCCTGACCGAGTCGGGCATTCTCGCGGGCCGCGTCGTCGAAGGCGGCCTGATACTCCGTTGCCCGCCGCTCCGACTCGGCGAGTTCCGCTTCCCGGCGACGGAGCGTCGACTGGGCATCGTTTCGGACCCGTGTGGCCGATTCGAGTTCCGTGCGGGCGCGAGCGAGATCCATCTCGGTGGCGGCATGCTGGAGCCTCAGGGCGTCGAGTTGGGTGGCGGTCTGGGACAGCCGTTCCACCTCGCCGTCCCTCGAGGCGAGGAGCCCGGCCACGGACTGGCGCTCGGATTCCAGGCTCCCGAGCTGCGAGCGAAGGCCGGCGAGCATGGTGTCGCGGGCCTGGAGCGCGTTGGCGAGTCCCTCGTTGACGCTCCTTTGGGCCTCGAGGGAAAGCTCGGCGCCGAGGCAACGTGCCACCACGGCGTCGCGTTCCTCGATCAGGGAGAGGCGGATTCCCCGGAGTTCCTGGAGGGAATCCTCCTGGCCGGCGAGGGTTGCGGCCGAGACTGACTGGTCCAGCCGCAGGCCCAGCGACTCCGAGCGAAGCGAGGCCTCGGCGGAACGGGACTCGTCCAATTGACGCGTGGTCCGATCGAGGTCGGACTCCAGCCGGGCGACGACTTCCGTCGCGGATTCCAACTTCCGGCGGAGTTCGCCGGCGGTGGAGTTGAGGACCTCGATCTCCTTGGACCTCCGGGCCGCGAGACCCTCGGCCGCGAGTTTGGCCTTGGTGGTGGCGTCGAGCTCGATCAGGCGGTTCTTCAGGGATTCCGAAGTGCGAGCCTGCTCATGCCTCGCCTCGGTGAGCTGCTGTTCCCGCGCGGCCAACTGTGCCCGTGTCTCGAAGATCCCGCTTCGGAGGAAGAAGAGGTCGAGCAGCCACTTCGTGAGCAAGCCCGTCAGGAAGGCGGCTGCGACCACGAGCCATTGCTGGACGGAGGTGTCGGACATAGGGATGAAAAGACTAAACGCGCCTCGGGGACGTTAGCCCCGGGCGCGATCGCTTTGGAACAACGAATCCTGTGGCGCAGGTGGAGCCGGCCTCAGATTTCGACCTGCATCCCGAGCTCCACGACGCGGTTGGCGGGAAGTCGGAAGAAGGCGGTGGCGCTGGTTGCGTTCCGGGCCATCACTGCGAAGACGCGGTCCCGCCAGGTGGCCATTCCCTGCCGGTTGTTGCCAGGGATCACGGTTTCACGGCTCAGGAAGAAGGTCGTCTCCATGGGCTTGAACTCAAGGCCCTGCTCCGCGCAGAGGTCGAGGATCGCCATCACGTCGGGTTCCTCCATGAAGCCGTAGCGCGCGCGCACCCTCCAGAAGCCAGCGTCGAGTTCCTCGACCTCCAGGCGTTCGGTGGGGCTGACATGGGAATCCTCCTCGATCACCACCGTCAGGAACACGATCCGGCGATGGAGGACCTTGTTGTGTTTCAGGTTGTGGAGCAGGGCGATGGGGGTGCCATCGGAGTTGCCGGCCATGTAGACGGCGGTGCCGGAGACCCGCAGGGGCTCTCGGCGCTTCATGTCCTCCACGAACTTCAGTACCGGGACGGCGCTGGCCCGTACTCGTTCCCAGACGATCTGCCGGCCCCGCTTCCAGGTGCTCATGAGCACGAACATTCCGCCGGCCACCAGCAGCGGGAACCAGCCGCCATGGGTGATCTTCAGCAGGTTGGCGAAGGCGAACGGCAGTTCCAGGATCAGGATGGCCCCGGCGATGAGGCTTGCCTGGAGGCGTGACCATCCGAAGACCCGCTGCGAGGCAAAATAGAACAGCAGCGTGGTGGTGATCATGGTGAGGGTCACCGCGATGCCGTAGGCGCCGGCGAGGCGGTCGGAACTTTGAAACCCGAGTATCAGGCCGATGCAGGCGAGCATCAGCAGCCAGTTGACCTGCGGCATGTAGATCTGGCCGCGTTCGCGTTCCGAGGTGTGCTCGATGACCAACCGCGGCATGTATCCCAGTTGGATGGCATGCATGGTCATTGAGAAGGCGCCAGAGATCAGAGCCTGCGAAGCGATGATGGCGGCCGCAGTGGCGAGGACCACCATCGGATAGAGAGCCCAGCGCGGGCAGAGCTGGTAGAAGGGGTTGAACGAGTCCGCCTTCGCCAAACCGGGCTGGTCCAGCAGGAGCGCGCCCTGGCCGAGGTAGTTGAGCAGCAGTGCCGGCATCACCACTGAGTACCAGGCCACCCGGATGGGACGCGGTCCGAAATGTCCCATGTCGGCGTAGAGTGCCTCGCCGCCGGTCACCGCAAGCACGACGGAGCCAAGCACCACCAAGCCGATCCAACCGTGGGTGGCGAGGAACCCGATTCCGTGGATCGGATTGACGGCTCCGAGGATCTCCGGGCGGAGGAGGATGCCGCGGATCCCGAGGATTCCGATGGCGATGAACCAAATCAGGGTCACTGGGCCGAAGATGCGTCCGACCCGTGCCGTTCCCGCGCGTTGGGCTGAGAAAAGCGCGATGATGATGACGACCGAGATGGGGACGATGAACTTCTCCAGATTGTGGGTGGCGACCTTGAGGCCTTCAACGGCGCCGAGCACGGAGATGGCCGGGGTGATGATGCCGTCGCCGTAGAGGAGGCAGGAGCCGGCGACGCCCAAGGCGATCATTGCCGTTCCCAGCTTGCCCAATCGGCCGGCCTTTTTCACCGGGAACGCGAGCGAAAGGAGAGCGAGGATGCCGCCTTCACCCTTGTTGTCGGCGCGGAGGACGAAGACGAGGTACTTGACCGTCACGATGAGGATCAGGGACCAGATGATCAGGGACAGGATTCCCAAGACGCCGGCGGGGTTCACCGGCACGCCGTGCTTCGGGTCGAAACACTCCTTGAGTGCGTAGAGGGGGCTGGTGCCGATGTCGCCGTAGACGACACCGAGTGCGCCGAGGGTGAGGCCAGCGAGGCGCTTGCCGGTGCAGGGTTGGTGGGCCGCGCTCATGATTGGAAGGCGGTCCGGATGTGGCGTTGGGTGTGGGGAGGCCGGGGCGATTTCGCCGGGCGGCTGGATTCGGGCCGTTGATTTCTCATGGTTCGCGCGACTTCACGGTCGACCACGGGCCGCCGTCGTCGCGCCGCCGGCAAAGCCGGCAGGCGTCCCTCGGGACTGCCCTTCCACAGGCCTGCGAGGTTAGCTGTCGGGCTGGGACTTGGAAGTGTCCTGGACGGATTGAACCGCCCTGCGCCCCTTGCCGCATCGAAGCGGCGTTGGGTCCCCCGTGCCCGGCATCTTGGTCTGTGCCGGACTTCGGCTGCGAGGCCGGTGGTAGGGCAAAGGGGTCGCCGGTGTCAATGGGGGTACCGGACGGTCCGACCTCCGGATCCCCTACCTAAAGCGCGAATCTCCACGATCCGTCTCGACGTGTCCGTTTCGCGGATCAGCGGGACTTCCTGCGCACCTTCCACCACTCGAACACCATGGGAAGCAGGGATATGAAGATGATCCCGAGCACAATCAACTCGAAGCGCTTCTTCACGAACTCGAACTGTCCCAGGAACCAGCCAGCCGGGAGGATGAGCACCACCCAGGCGACTCCGCCCACCACATTGAAGCTCATGAAGCGGCGGTAATCCATGGCACCCATGCCGGCGACGAAGGGAGCGAATGTGCGAACGATCGGAACGAAACGAGCGAGGATCACGGTCTTGCCGCCGTAGGTTTCGAAGAACCGGTGCGTCTTCTCCAGGTACTCGGGTCGGATGATCCTGGGGAACCGCCGGGCAAGGAACTGGCCGGCGAACCGGCCGATGCTGTAGTTGACCGTGTCCCCAAGGATGGCGGCGACCACCATGACCGCGGCGGCGATCCAGAGGTTGAGGCCGGACTGGGGATTCGCGGCGACGGCGCCCACCGCAAAGATCAGCGAATCGCCGGGCAGGAACGGGGTGACCACGAGTCCGGTTTCGGCGAAGATGATTCCGAAAAGGATCGCGTAGACCCAGGGGCCGTTGTCGCGGGTGAGCGTGTAGAGGTGATCCTGGAGGTGGAGGATCACGTCGAGGAGTTGGCGCAGAAGATCCATGGCGAGGTTCGGAAAAGAGGGGGCTGATTCGGGCTTCTCAGCCCTTGAATTCGGAAGCGACCGGGGTCTGGGCTACGGCCTGACGGACCTCGTCCAGCTCCATCCGGATCGATCGCCGGATGAAGATCCAGGCGATGACCCAGACAAAGGGGAAGAAGAGGACGCCGAGGATCAGCCAGCTCAGGGTGAAGCCACCGACCCGGGTTGCCATGAGTTCCGGCGCGAACCGGTTGGCCAAGGGCACGGCCAGCAGGGCCAGTACGAACGCGGCCGCGCACAGGACGGAAAGCCTTAACTGGCGGCGCATCAGCCGACGGAGGAATTCCTCGGAATGGATGTCCGTCTTGGCGTCCGATGACGTCAGCATGGAGTCAGGATGCCGCGGGAGGGTGCCCGGGACCAAGGTGCATTTCGCACCATTTCCCATCGGAAACGTTTCGGCGCATTGACCGGGACAGGGGCTGGCCGTAACACGTCGGGAGACACCATGAGTTCCGACCAACTCCCCCTCAGCCGCCGGCACTTCCTCGCCGCCTCTGCAACCCTCGCCGCAGCCGGTCTCACCGGTTGTGTCACCGCTCAGGCGATCAACGTTCCGCCCGCCGGATTCACCCCGGTATTCAACGGCCGCGATCTCGCCGGATTCCGTGGTGGCGACACGTATGACCACCGGAAGCTCATGTCTCTTTCCGAGTCGGATCGCGCAGCCCAGATCGCCAAATGGACCAAGACCCTGACGGAGGAGGATCCGAAGACCGGCAAGCCGAACTGGCACGTCGAGAACGGGGAACTCGTCAACGGGGGCAACGGGGCGTTCGCCACCACCGAGATGGAGTACGGCGACTTCGAACTGCTCGTCGACTACAAGACCGTGCCCCTCGCGGATTCCGGCATCTACCTGCGCGGTGTGCCGCAGGTCCAGATCTGGGATTTCACGGAGAAGGCCAAGTTCAACCTCGGCGCTGACAAGGGCTCGGGTGGTCTCTGGAACAATTCCCCAGGAGCGCCCGGCAAGGATCCCCTCGTGTTGGCCGACAAGCCCTTCGGCGAGTGGAACTCCTTCCGGATCGTCATGGTGGGTTCGCGGGTGAGTGTCTGGTTGAACGGCAAGCAGGTCGTGAAGCACGCCCTGATGGAGAACTACTACGACCGCAAGCAGCCCATCCCTGCGCGCGGACCCATCCAGCTCCAGACCCACGGCGGCGAGATCCGCTGGAAGAACGTCTTCATCCGCGAGATCGGTTCCGCCGAGGCCAATCGCATCTTGGCGAGCCACGGCAACGACGGATTCCAGGGCGTGTGGAACGGGAAGGACTTCACCGGTTGGTCGGGCGCGGTTGCCGACCATGAAATCGTCGATGGCGCGATCCGCTGCAAGGCGGGGCGCGGCGGCCACCTCTACACCGCGGCGGAGTACGCGGACTTCTCCGCCCGGCTCGAGATCCAGATCCCGTCGGGCTGCAACAACGGCCTGGCGATCCGTTACCCGGGTCATGGCGATCCCGCCTATGCCGGCATGTGCGAACTCCAGGTGCTGGCCGCGGACTACGAGACGGTCCACAAGGCCAAGTTGGACCCCCGCCAGGTCCACGGTTCCGCCTACGGAATGGCTGCCGCCCATCAGGGCTACCTACGTCCGGCCGGTGAGTGGAACTTCCAGGAAGTGACCGTCCAGGGATCCAAGATCCACGTTGAGCTCAACGGCTCGGTGATCCTCGACACGGACCTCTCCAAGGTCAGCCAGTACATGGCCAACAGCCCGCATCCCGGCAAGGACCTGAAGCAAGGGCACCTTGGGTTCGCCGGACACAACGACCCCGTCGCGTTCCGGAACATCCAGATCAAGAAGCTCTGACCGTCTGGGCTCCCCCAGCGCCCCGGTTCCCTTACTTGGGAGCCGGGGCGTTGCCTTTCCTGGCGTTCAAGTGGAACCGAGCTTCTCCAAAGCGGCGCGGTCGAAAGCCCCGTAGTCGCAGGTCAATTCCTCACCGGCCCGAATGTCCCTCAAGGCCACCGTGACGACGGGCCCGTCCTGATCCGAAGGTCGCCCGGTGTTCGGGGCCTCAGAGTGGTTCATGAAGCAGGCGTGATCGCCGCTCAGATGCCAGCAGTGGTCCGCTGGATCGAGGAATGCGAACCAATGGACGTGACGACGGGCCGGTTCCGGCAGGCTTTCGACCCATTTGGAATCCAGCACTTGGTCAAAGCCCGGTTGATGCCTCCAGATGGGGGTGCCTGCCGCGACATCGTCCACGGCGAACAGTCCGTTGCCGTGGATGCCACTCGGGGCGACGCGACTGGGGATCAGGATCATGCAGGACAAAGGAAAGGGGCGGAGCCGATGCGGCCTCCGCCCCTGGTTCACCCCACAGGAATCAGCGGGTGGGGGAGAAGTCGGTCGGCCGAAGGAAGTACGACTTCACGCCACCGGGGACGGTGAGGGAACCGCCTGCAGCCTTTTCGCTGGCTTCCCGGGCGGCCTTCCAAGCGGGATCCGCGCCGAAGGAGGCGAAGCTGGCTTTCGCCGCGGCCTGGGATTTGTGGGTCACGAAGTACAACAGGGTGGTGTCTCCGCCCGGTTGATCCGCCAGTTTGTGGAAGTAGGCCACGTTGTGGATCCCATGCTTCTCGAACAGGGCCAGCGTGTGGTCGCGGAAGCGCGCGTCGAGGTTTGTAAGCCGTCCAGCCGGGGTTGTGTAGACCCGGAGTTCGAACACGCCGTCCTTCGACACGTTACCCGTGGGGAACACCCGCGAGTAGTCGGTCAATTGAAGGTAAGGATTCTCGGCCTTCGCCACGAGCCCACCGTTGGCTTCGCTGGCCTTGTAAGCGGCCTGCCATTCGGGATCCGCCTGAAACGCCTTCCAGGACGCTTCACGGGCTTCGCGGCTCGGGTAACGGAGAAAGAAGTGGAGACGGCGATCGGCTTCGTCGGTGGGCATCCAGTAGCCGAGGCTTTCGATGCCGTGCCGACGGAAGAGCTTGAGGGTGTGGTTGCGGAACCGGGCCATCAGGGCATCGCTCTTGCCCGGGTTGATAGTGTAGATCCGGAGCTCGTACATCGCCGAACGGTCGGTGTTCGAGACGGCGGCTCCCGGGACGGCACTGGAGTGGCTGGAAACCAACCGGTCGGTGTTCCCGGTGTACTCACATCCGGTGATCAGGGCGGTGGTGGCCAATCCGGCGGTGGTTAGAAATTCGCGGCGTTTCATGCTGTCCCCAAGCCTCCCGCCGACCCGATGTCCGTCAAACAAAAACCTTGTTGGCCATGCCGTCCACGTTTACCCGTTCGGCGCCAATGATCCGGAGAGAAGCCAAGATCCATCGAGTCACCGGGGAGACGGACATCCGCCTACACCTGGTCGTGGACGGTAAGGGCAAGGCTGACGTCCGGACCGGGATTGGTTTCTTCGACCACATGCTGACCGCCTTCGCCCGCCATTCGACGTGCGACCTCAAGCTGCGGTGCAAAGGGGATCTCGAGGTCGATGACCACCACACCGTCGAGGACTGCGGCATCGCCTTGGGTCAGGCGTTCCTGAAGTCCTTGGGCGACAAGCGCGGCATCCGCCGATACGGAGCCGGATTCGATCCTCGGAACCCATTCACAGGAGAGTCCTATGTCCCGATGGATGAGGTTCTTGCACGCGGGGTCATCGACTTCAGTGGCCGTCCCTATCTGGTCTGGCGCGGTATGGATTCCCTTTCCCAGAAGCGGATTCCGAAGGAGGACCGCGAGCAAGACGCTTCGTCCCGGTTTCGATTCGGCTTGGCCAAGGAGTTCTTCCAGGGCTTCGTCAACGAAGCCCGCTGCAACCTGCATCTGGAACTCCTGGATGGAGGGGAGCCCCATCATGTGGTAGAGGCTCTGTTCAAGGCGTTTGCACGCTCCGTGGATCACGCCTGTCAGATGGATCCCCGGATCGCGGGAGTCATCCCCAGCAGCAAGGGAAAGCTCTAGCTTGGATTCCGGATTCAAACCAACTCGTCCGCCCCACCGAAATGCCTCCACCGAATCCCGTGTTTCAGTCCGCTTGAAGCGAGCCTGAATACGACTCAACGCCCTGCGTCGATGCCCTTGTCGGTGAAACATGATTATCCGTCCGCACCCGACGAATCGTTGGTGCGGTGGGCGCAAAGTGGCGACACCGAAGCGTTCGAACAGCTGGTCTTTCGTCACCGGGACAAGATTTTTGCCCGGGCGATGATGATGATGCGCAATGAAGACCAAGCATTGGAGCTGTCTCAGGAAGCGTGGGTGAAGGCATGGCAACGTCTGGCTCAGTTTCAGGGCGAATCGAGTTTCGCCACATGGATGACGCGAATCGTCATCAACCTGTGCCTCGACCAGTTGCGGCGTCAGAAGCGGGTGCGCACGGAATCGATCGACGAAATGCAGGAGGAATCCGGCGGCGTCGAGAGGCAGTTGCCGGTTGCCGACCCCAATCCCACAGCGGGGTTGGAGCAGGACGAGTTGCGTCGGCGGATCGACGAGGCTTTGGGAAAACTGACGGAGGCTCACCGCACCGTGGTGGTACTCCATGAATTTGAAGGACTTGAATACAAAGAGATCGCAAAGCGGGTTGGGATTTCGATCGGGACGGTGATGTCCCGGCTTTTCTACGCCCGACGTCGGTTGGCGACCCTTTTACAGAGTTTGAAGAGAGAAAGATCTGAATGAAAACGACTGAAATGACCCTGGACCTGCAGGCCTACGTCGATGGCGAACTGCCGTCCGACCGGCGTCAGGCGGTTGAAGCCATGCTGTCAGGCGATGCCGAAGCGAGGGAGTTGGTCGAGGGCCTGCGCCGATTGAGTCTTCTGGTCCGTTCGCACGAGCCCGAAATCAAGGTCCCGGCCAGCCGCGAATTCTACTGGTCGCAGATCCAGAAGCAGATCGACCTCGCCGAGCGGGAGGAGATCCGCCGTCCGGCCGGGTTTGCCTTGGGATGGCTTCGTTGGCTTGTTCCTGCCGTGGGTGCGGCTGCTGTCGCTGTGGTGGTGACGCTCCGTCCTAGTCGCGAGGAGGTCACATTGGCGGGCACCTTTGATTCCGCTCAGACGGAATCTTCCGCCGTGGTCTTCCGTTCTGAAAGTGACGGCGTTACCATCCACTGGATCGATTGATGGGTTCCTGCGGATCCTGGGATATCCCCATTCGGAAGCCTTTCCTGATGAACCATCTCCAACGCCTGTACCTTCTCCTGGCCTTTGCAGGGATCACGGTGTCCGCCTTCGGTGGTGACGCCAAGCTCCGTGTCGAACTCGCTTGGGGAACCGATGGTACACGGCCCGACGGCAAGGATCTGGTTGAGCTCGATTCCAAGGCGCGCGAGAAGCTGCGTCATCTGCGTTGGAAGAACTACTGGGTGGTGAAGTCCGAGACCCCTTCTGTGCCAGAGAAAGCCAGCCGCTCGATTATCTTGGATCGGTGCCAGGTGGATCTGAAGGTCCTTCCGAACAACCAGATCGAGGTACGCCTCTCGACTGTTCTTCCGGACCGGGAGTTGAAGCTGATCAAGACCGTCCAGCATTCGATGGACGCACTCAAGCATGGCGAGTTCCTGATCATCGCCGGTGACGACAAGAAGAAGTGGGATGACGCGTGGTTTGTGATCATCCGTTCGGAGCCCTGATTCTGCGCTTCCGGGCGGCGTTTCCACAATCTGTAGGCGTTTCCAAATCCGAAGGGCCCAAGGGATGGGGGAGCGTGTGAATCCTATTGTCCCGCCTTCGCATCCGGCATAGGTTTTCGGAGCTCAGAGCGGTCCGTTTCCGCACCGCTTTTCCGATCTCCTATGGCAGAAAAAACACCCTCCGGGGACACGTACGACGGTTCAAAGATCAGCACCCTCGAAGGTCTCGAGGCGGTGCGCAAGAAGCCCGGCATGTACATCGGCGGCACCGATGAACGGGCCCTTCACCATTGCGTGTCCGAGGTTCTCGACAACTCGGTCGACGAGCACCTCGCCGGTCACTGCAACCGGATCGAAGTCACCATCCATGTCGACGGGTCGATCTCGATCCGGGACGACGGTCGCGGCATTCCGGTCGATCCCCATCCGGTCAAGAAGATCCCGACCGTGGAATTGGTGCTCACCACCCTCCATTCCGGCGGGAAGTACGGCCAAGGCGGCTACAAGTTCTCGGGCGGTACCCACGGCGTCGGAGCCAAGTGCGTCAATGCCGTATCGGAATGGTTCGAGGTCGAGGTCAGCCGCGACAACAAGGTCTACCACATGGAGTTCGAGCGTGGGAAGACCACCAAGGCGCTCAATGTCTCCGGAAAGTCCAAGTCCACCGGGACCTTGATCACTTTCAAGCCGGATCCCGAGATCTTCAAGGAGACGGTCGAGTTCAAGTTCGATCGGATCGCCCAACGGTTGAGGGAGTTGGCCTGCATCAATTCCGGCTTGGAGATCGTCTTCGTCGACGAACGCCAACCGGACGCCAAGCCGGAGACCTTCTACTTCAAGGATGGAATCGAGGAGTTCGTGCGGCAGCTCAACAAGAGCCGCTCGGTCATCCACCCGAAGCCGATCGTGATCCGCAAGGAATTGAAGACGATCTCCTCCGACAAGGACATCGAGGTCCACTCTGAGGTGGTGCTGCAATACAACGACAGCTTCACGGATCAGGTCCTCTGCTACACCAACACCATCCACAACCC
>CAMASJ010000009.1 GCA_945860685.1 Akkermansia muciniphila | reverse complement strand
CGGTCAGCATCCGGTCCGCCTTCAGGTGGGTCCTGGCGAGGGCCGGCGTCAACATGTCGGCCAGGATCCGGTACGGCATGAAGCCCTTGCCCTTTCCGATGAAGAAGGCGTCCTCAAGGTTGTTCATGCCCCGGCCGATCCCCGCGGAGCCGACGCAGCGTTCCGGATCGGCCTTGAGCAGGATCGCGGTGACGCCGTCGAGTAGCCGGGTGTGATGGATCTGGTTCTGGAGCAGCCAACAGCTTGGAAACAGCCGGATCATGGCAACCTGCGGGTCGCTCTCCCCGTCGGGGCCGCCCAGCATCTCGGAGCCGAGACGGCCTTCCCGCATCATCTCGAAGGCGGTCTTTCCGAACAGGCGTTCCCCGCGGAAGGCCCGGACCAGCGGATCCCGCTGGCGGATCCCGTCGAACCGGCGCTGGAACTCCACGAGCTGGGCGTCGGACCAGGCGTGTGCGGCGGCGCCTTCCCAGAAGCTCGAGACCGCGATGGTCTGCACGGCCACTCGGACGAGGTAGCTGATCATGGTCGGATCACCGTCCAGCTTCTCGGCGAGTCGGAGGATGGTGTCGATGTCCTCCATGGCGCCCTTTGCATCGCCGGTTCCGATGCGGGCGGCGATCCGGGTGCGGAGCTGCACGGCCATGGACTTGTGCAAGGCCAGGTGGGGCAGGAGGGCGTTGGGGCCGTCGTCATAGCGGATGTCGAAGCGGCTGCCGGGTCGACGGACGGCCTCGGCGATCTGGTCGAAGATGGCCCGCTTGGCCTCGAGGGTGAAGAGCACCGCTTGGGCGGGCGGCATGTCCGCCGGTGGAATCGGGAGGTTGAACCGCTTGTTGGTCAGGCTGGAGTCGCCGGTCACCGGGTCGGTGACCGAGGTCCGGTACTGGTTGGTGCCGGTCTTCAGCACCTCGGACAGCGCGACGAGGTCGGGGCCGGTGCGGCGCAGCTTCTTCCCTTCCTTCGTCTCCGGGGTGGGGATCTCGGGAAAGCGCAGGGCGTCGCTGAGTTCCTGCTGCTTCTTCTGCCCCGTCCACGTCCAGCGGAATGTCGGGAGACCGCGGGCGTCGTTGGTCTCGGTGTAGGACAGGATGCCGGCCATGAGCGGGTGATCGGCGAAGTTCTGTTCCGGCGGGATCGGAGGACCGGCCAGATCGGTGAAGCGGAGCGGTTCGCCGCGGGACTTCAGGTCCGACTCGAGGGCCTTCCAGGCGCTGGCGGCCCGGCGGTTCTCGACCGCCAGGATCAGCGCGAGCGCGGTGCTGAACACGAAGGCGACAGAGGCGATGGCGCGGATGCGGGAAGCCCAGACGGCAAGGAAGCCCGGCGCGCCGGCCTTCACCGCGGACCGGTTCCAGAGCAACGGCACCAGCAGGCTCGGCAAAGCGAGGAGGAGGCTGGCGACATTGCGCTGCAGGTCGCCGTCCAATAGGCCGGACAGGACGGTGTTGCAGAGCACCAGCATCACGATCACGGCGAGCAGGTAGAGGAGGACGGTTCTCCAGAAGCCGAAGCGCCGGTCCGGAGGAGGCAGGATGTGGAGGCGGGTCAGGAGGTTCATGGAAGCGGTTTGCAGGGTGTTGGAACGAAGCGAAGGAGGCGGATGCGGGACTCAGGCCATCCGGTTGGTGTGGGAAAGGGAGCTGCGGGGCGCGGGCGTCGCGGAAGGCGTCACCCGCCGGGGAGCACGGTCACGGACGGCTGGCGAGGAGTCCTCGTCGACGGCGCGGAGCGAGGCGAGCAGTTCCGCGCGCTGGGCGGCCAGGGTCCGACGGTACTCCTCCGGGACGCGGGCGTGGCGGAGGGACTCGCCGCGTCCGACTTCCGGCGTCGAGAACCACAGTCCGAAGATGGCGATCCAGGCCGCGGCCATGGAAGTCGCAAGGACGGGATGGGGGGTGATGAAGGCGTCCCACAGACGTCGCCACAGCGGCGACGGTGCGGGGCTGGCCGGAATGCGGGAGGTGCGGGAGAGACAGGCGGCCCGGAGGTCGGGCGGCGGCGGCAGGAAGCCGGTGCGGGCGATGCGGGCTTCCAGGTCGTCGGGTTGGCCGGGGTCGGAAGGGATGTTGCGGGTGTCCATGGGATTCCTTTCCTGGGTTGATTCAGCGGATCTCGTCGTAAAGGGGGCGAAGCCGGTCGCGCAGCTTCTCGAGCGCGTAGCGGTGGCGGCTGGCGGCGGTGTTGGCGGGAATGTCGAGCAGGTTGGCGATCTGCTCGAAGGTGCGGCCTTCCCAGAGCTTGAGATGCACCACCGAACGCTGTTCCTCGGGCAGTTCGCCGAGGGCGGCGGCCAGCTCGTGGCGGAAGGCGGCCTCGTCCGGGTCCGCCGCCGGCGCGAAGAGCTCAAGCGACTCGGCGGCCAGCCGGTCGGCGGTGCGGGAGCGGCTGTCGCGGCGGCGGACGCGGTCCACGGAAAGGTGGTGCAGGGAACGGAGCAGCCAGCCACGCGGATCCCGGACCTCGGACGGCATCGGCCGGTCGGCGAGGCGATGGAAGAGGTCCTGCAGCAGATCCCGGGAGTCGGGCTCGGAACGCGTGAGGTTCAGGGCGAACGCGAACAGGGCGCCCGCGTGGGCGTCGTAGAGCTGTTCCAGTGCGTCCGGTGCGTTCATGCGTGTCTTCCGTGGAGAGGACGCGCGTCGGACGGGAAATTGTCTGCGAAAAACGTCGGCCCCGGCAAACGGGCCCGAAAGGGGGGTGTCTGACAAAGAAACGGCCCGCGCCGAGTGGGCGGCGCGGGCCTGCGGAGGGGACGTGAGTGTCGGGAAAGGGTCCGGTTCAGACGACCTTCTTGAACCACTCGCCGTTGCCCGGGACGGCGACGGGGTAGAAGCCCTCGGCGTTGGGCAGGGACTTGCACGGGGAGTTCCAGGTGAGGTTCTCGAAGTCGTCCGGCGCGAGCTGGATCTTGGAGTTCAGGGCCTGCTCCCAGGTGATGGTCTTGCCGGTGTAGGTGGACATGCGGCCCATGACCGAGGTGAGGGACGACTTCGCGCCGTTGAACGCCTCGTTGTACTCGGTGTTCTTGCGGATGGCCGCGAAGAGGTCGTCGTGCTCCTGCTGGTACGGATCGACCTGCTTCTCGGAACGGTACCGCCAACTGCCGCCGCCGACGAAGCGGATGTTGTGGCCGCTGATGTCGCAGAATCCCTTCGAGCCGACGCACTGCTCGGAGACGTTGCTGTCGGCGCCGCGGATGTGGCGGCACTGGCTGAGCAGGGTGGTGCCGTCGGCGTAGGTGTATTCGACCGCGTGGTGGTCGAAGATCTCGCCGTATTCCTTCTGGGTGCGGACCTGGCGGCCGCCTATGCCGTGGGCCTTCACGGGGTAGGCGTTCTTGACCCAGTTGGCGACATCGAGGTTGTGGATGTGCTGCTCGGTGATGTGGTCGCCGCAGAGCCAGTTGAAGTAGTACCAGTTGCGCATCTGGTACTCGAGTTCGGTCTGGCCTTCCTTGCGGGGGTTCACCCAGACGCCGCCGTCGTTCCAGTAGGCGCGGACGAGGTAGATGTCGCCGATGGCGCCGCCGTGGAGGCGGCGCATCGTCTCGATGTAGCCGGGCTGGTGGTGGCGCTGGAGGCCGACACCGACCTTGAGGTTCTTCTTCTTGGCCTCCTCGGCGGCGGCGAGCACGCGGCGGACGCCGGGGCCGTCGACGGCGACCGGCTTCTCCATGAACACGTGCTTGCCCTGGCGGACGGCCTCCTCGAAGTGCTGGGGACGGAAGCCGGGAGGCGTGGCGAGGATGACGACATCGGCGAGGGCGATGGCCTTCTTGTAGCCGTCGAGCCCGACGAACTGGCGGTCCGCGGGGACGTCGACCTTCGCACCGTGTTCCTTCTTGAGGTTCTCGAGGGAGCCGGTGAGGCGGTCCTGGAAGGCGTCGGCCACGGCGACGAGCTTGTTGCCCGGGACGTTCAGGGCCTGGTTGGCGGCGCCGGAACCGCGGCCGCCGCAACCGACGAGCGCAACCTTGATCTCGTCGCTGGCCGCGGCATGGACGAACTGGGATATCGCCGAGCCGGCGAGCAGCGCGGCGCCGACGGCGGAGCCCGAGGTGGAGAGGAAGTGGCGGCGCGTGAGGATGGAGGCGCCGGAGTTGAAGATCTCGCTCATGGTGGGGTTGGTGTGACCGCGGGATGACGCGTCAACGGGATCGGTCATTCAACGGGGCATTGTTCGGAACGGTTGCGGGAACTTGGTCAAGATACCGGCCCCCGCTTCCGGCGGGCAACGGCAAGTTTCGCCGTCGACCGGTTTCGCTCGCGATTTGGCCGGCAGCGCATAGGTTCCTCGACCGATGAACTGGTTAGAATGGCTCCAGTCCCCCCAGGCCTGGATCGGCCTCGCGACGCTGTCCGTGCTCGAGATCGTCCTCGGCATCGACAACCTCATCTTCATTTCCATCCTCGCCGGCAAGCTTCCGCCGGAGCAGCAGTCCCGCGCCCGTCGCACCGGGCTCGCCCTCGCGCTGATCACCCGTATCCTGCTGCTCTTCTCCCTGAGCTGGGTGATGGGCCTCAGCAACCGGCTGTGGACCTTCTCCCCGTTCGGTCTCGAGTTCCCCGACACCGGCAAGGACCTCGTCCTCGCCGTGGGCGGACTCTTCCTGATCTGGAAGTCCGTAAAGGAGATCCATGAGAAGGTGGCCGGGCACGAGGAGTCCGGCGCGTCCGGTCGCCCGGTCCCCGGCTTCGGTGCGGTGGTGGTCCAGATCCTCCTGCTCGACATCGTCTTCTCACTCGACTCGGTGATCACCGCCGTGGGCATGTCGAACCAGATACCGGTCATGGTGGCCGCCGTGGTGATCGCCATGATCGTCATGCTGATCTTCGTGGACCAGATCGGCCGGTTCGTTGAGAAGAATCCGACCATCAAGATCCTGGCCCTGGCCTTCCTGATCCTGATCGGCACGATGCTCGTCGCGGACGGCTTCCATCAGCACATCAGCAAGGGCTACATCTACTTCGCCATGACCTTCGCCACGGTCGTCGAGATGATCAACATGCGCCTGCGTCCGGGTCCCGAGCCGAAGGCCTGAGACGGCTTCACGAGGAGGGGGGGCGGCAAGCCAAGCCGCCAAGCCGTGAGGGTGTGGGAAGGGGCGTCCTTTTGACTGACCGCCATTTGGCGCACTCGGAGCCGCGGAGTCCGCGTGAGGGCAAAGGCATGGAATCCCGTGCTTCGGCTGGCCTGAATCCGCAGATCGGAGTCGCGCGGAGGATCCTGGAATGGGGGCAGTCCGCAGCTTGGCAGCCGCGGCTACAAGAGGAGAGCGGCATGCGGAAGCGCAGAGTTCGCGGAGGGGATTGCAAAGGCATGGAATCCCCGCTTCGGCTGGTCTGAATCCGCCAATCGGACTCGCGCGGAGGATCCTGGAATGGGGAGAAGTCCGCAGCTTGGCAGCCGCGGCTACTTGGGAGATGTCGTGAATCAACGATCGGGAGTCGTGAATGGACCTGCGTACCGGCGTGAGGTCCGTCACTGTTCCCTTCGGACGGTCCCGTCCCGGTGTGGCTGGCCTTCGCGGAGGGACGTCGGATAGCGTCCGGGCCGTGACGATTTCCGAACTGCATTCCGACGAGGCCCTGCGCCGCCGCGAGTTCCCGGTGGTCCAGGACTCGGTGTACCTCGCCCATGCGGGGGTGTGTCCGCTGCCCCGACGGGTGAGCGACGCGGTGAACGGGTATTCCGCAGCCTGTGCCATGGCGGACCAGGAGGCGGCGATTCCCGCAGGGACCGTGCATCGGATCCGGCAGTCGGCCGCCCGCCTCATCGGAGCCCAGGCGGACGAGATCTCATTGGTCGGCCCGACCTCGCTGGCCTTGAGCCAGGTCGCGGCCGGCCTGCATGTGAAACGGGGCCAGAACGTCCTCGTCTACCACGACTGCTATCCTTCCAACGTCTATCCGTGGATGGCGCTCGCCGACCGCGGGGTCGAAGTCCGGTTCATGAACATCCGCGAGCTGGGCCGGATCCGGGTCGTGGACGTGCAGGGGCAGATCGACGAGGACACCCGTCTGGTGTCGATTGCCAGCGCCCACTACCTGACTGGCTTCCGGGTGAACATCGACGCCATCGGGAAGATGCTCCGCAGCCGGGGCGTGCTCTTCTGCCTCGACGCGATCCAGACGCTGGGAGCGTTCCCGACGCCGGCGACGCATGTGGACATCCTAGCGGCCGATTCGCACAAGTGGCTGCTGGGCCCCTGCGCGGCGGGCATTCTCTACGTGCGGAAGGAAGTCCAGCCGCACATCCGGCCGGTGGTCCACGGATGGCACAACGTGAAGTGCCCGGACTTCCTGACCCAGGACGACATGCAGTTCCAGGAAGGTGGACGCCGCTACGAGGCGGGCACCCACAACTTCCTCGGGCTGCTCGGGCTCGAGGCCGCGCTGAAGCTGGTGCAGGAGATCGGCGTGGAAGCCATTGCGTCGGAACTCTCCCGCAAACGCGCTTGGCTGGCGCCGGCCATCCAGGCCAAGGGCTACGAGGTCCTGCGCGCGGACGTCCTGCCCGATAACGCCGGTGGCATCACCAGCTTCCACCGGCCCGGCGACGACATGTCGGCGTTGCACCGGAAGCTGGGTGAGGCCGGGGTCGTCACCTCGCGACGTCGGATGCCGGACGGCCAGTGGCTGATCCGACTCTCGCCGCACTTCTACAACACCGACGCCGAGCTTCAGCGGTTCCTGGACGTGATCTGACGGCTGGACGCCGGGGCCGGGTGAATCGAAGCCGGGGGGGAGCGGCACGCCAATCGGACTCGGACGGAGGATCTTGAAATGGGGAGCACTCCGCAGCTTGGCAGCCGCGGCTACGGGAGGGGCGTGGGTTCGGTTGCGGAACCGTTGAACGGGAATGGGGAGGTGACCGCAGCCGGGCGGCCGCGGCTACCTGCGGGGAATTGGGAATCACGAATGCCTGTCCCGTTCCCCTCAGGGTTTCGCCTTGACGGGGGCGTTGGTGGTGGCGCCCTTTTCCTGCTGCCACTTGTCGATCAGCGGCATGCGGTTGCTGACGTCGTCGTTCAGGGCCCGGGCCTCCGAGTCGGTCCGGAAGACCGTCGGCTTCAGGAACACCAGCAACTCCACCTCGCGCAGGGACTTGTCCTTCTTCTTGAAGGCCCATCCGAGCCCCGGAATGCTGCCCAGCCCGGGGACCTTGCGTTCGTTCTGGGACTCCTGCTTCTGGATGATGCCGCCGATCACGTGGGTCTGTCCCGAGCGGGCGACGAGGTGGGTCTTGAAGTTGCGGGTGTCGAGGATCGCGCCGCCGAAGAGGGTCTGTCCGGGCTGGATGGTCGAGGACTCGGCGCGGATCTGGAGGTTCACGTCGCCGTCCTTGTTGAGGTGGGGGACGACCTCGAGGATCACGCCGACGTCCTTGTAGGAGAAGGTCTGGTTGAGGGAGCCGACCTGGGTGTTCTGGCTGTCCTTGATGAAGGGCACCTGGGAGCCGACGAAGAGCTTGGCGGTCTCGTTGTCGCCGACGGTGATCTTGGGTTCGGCGAGGACGGAGGCGCCGACGTTCTGACGGAGGAACTGGATGAGGAAATCCATGCCGATGCGGCTGTCGACGACGCCGGACTGCAGCGAGGCGAGCGCCTGTGCGACCGCGCCGCCGGTCGGGGTGTTGACGGTGGTCATGCCGCCGAAGCCCTTCGTGTACTGCCCCTTGGTCCCGATGAGGAAGGAGTTGTCGTAGTCTTCGGTGGTGTAGACCCGGGAACCGTCCGGGGACCAGCGGACGCCGAGGCGATCGAGGAAGTTGGAGGAGACCTCGACGATGCGGGCCTCGATCATCACCTGCGGGGTCGGGGCGTCGAGGTCCTCGATCAGGCGGAGGATCTGGGGAAGCAGGTGGACGTTGGCGGAGAGGAGCAGGGAATTGCTGCGGTGGTCGGGCACGACGCGGACGCGGCCGACGAGATCGCTGACCTGGCGGAGTCCGGCCTTGGTGTCGGAGCCGCGGGTGTTGTCGGCGGCGCCGCCGAGCCAGGGGAAGTAGCCATCCTCCTCGTTCTCCCGCTCCAGTTCGAACGAGCGGTCGTTGGTGGGGCCGTTGGGATTCTGGTTCTGGTTCGGCTGCGGCTGGTTCTGCGGCTGGTTCGGGTTGTTCTGCCGGATCGGCGGCGAGCCGTTCTTGGCGAACAGCACGTTCAGGCTGTTGGCGACGGTGGAGGCCTTGCCGTGCTTGAGCACGACACGGAGCGTGCCCTCGCCGGCCTGGGAAGGGGCGTCGAGCTTCTTGAGCACCTCCTCGACGGCACTGAGGGCCTCCTTGGAGTTGGAGGTGATGATGATGCTGTTGGAGTAGGGCTCCGAGGTGATGCGGACCTTGCCGTAGAGGCGTCCGACGTTGCGGTCCGCTGTCTGCGGCGGCTCCTCGTCGTAGTACCAGTAGGGACGCTGCTGCTGGGACTTCTTGAGGAACAGCTCGTTGAGCACGTCCTCGACGTCCACGGCCGAAACGTACTTCAGCCCGTAGATCTTCGGCGCCAGCGACTCGCCCTCCACGGCTTCGTCGAGGAACTCGATCATCTTCTGGATGCTGGGAAGCTCCGCCTGCGGGGCCTGGACGACCACGGAGTTGCGTCGGCGGTCGGCGACGACGGTGGCCTTGCGGGACTTGGTGCCGCCGGCGCCGGAGGAGTCGCCGAAGAAGACGTAGGATGGGAAGCGGCTGCCGTCCTGGGCGTTGAGCAGGTCCTTGATCTGCTTGGCGACATCCTCGGCGTCGGCGTTCTTGAGGGAGAAGGTGGTGAGCGTCTTCGAGGAGGCGTCGTCGGTGTCGAGGGCGCGCACGATGCGTTCGACCGCCTGGTAGTTGGCCTCGCTGGAGAGGATGATGAGGGAGTTGGAGCGGTCGTTGGCGGAGACCTCGACGGAGTCGCCTCCCTTGGCGCCGAGCTTCGCGTAGAGAGGCGTCAGTTCCTTGGCGAGGTCCTGGGCGTTGACGTGGCGGACCGGGAGCACGCGGACGGAGCGGTCGCCGAGGTTGTCGGTGTCGAGGGCCGTGATCAGGTCGCCGGCGAGGTTCAGCCCCTCGTTGTAGTCGGTGACGATGAGCTGGTTGCCTCGGTCGTTGATGTCGAGGTGGGCCTTCTCGGAGAGGACCGGCTTGATCTTCTCGCGCATCTCGGTGGCGGAGACGTGGCGGAGGTTGAAGATCTTGACCAGGCGTTGGCGGCCGGCGGGGACGGAGTTGGTGGAGTTGACCAGTTCGGGCTCCATCTTGGGCTCCCGGCCCTCTGGGACGATGAGGATGGAGTTCGAGGATTCGATGGCGGTGAAGCCCTCCATGGAGAGGGCGCGGTAGACGAGGGCGATGGCCTCACGCTGTCCGAGCCGGGTGCCGCCGATGATGGTGAGCTGGCATTGGGCCTGGGGATGCTTGAGCACCGACTTGCCGGTCGTCTGGGAGAGCCATTGGACGACCATGTCGATGTTGGCCCCCTGGAAGCTGAGCTGGATGCCGTTGGTCGAGGCCGGGTTGTTGGTGGAGCCGGGGCCGGGCGGCGGCTCGAGGGCCGGTGAACCCGGCGGCACCGGGGGTGGAACCGGGCCCTGCGCGTCGGAGCGGGGTGTGCCGCCGGCGGCGAGGGACAGGGCGACGAGCAGGGCTCGGATGAAGGGCAGTCGGTCGCGGTTCATGGCTGGTTGGTGGACTTGGGGAGCAGGCTTTCGCCGCCGGCGCCGCCGAAGATGGTGAGTTCCTTGTTGGTGCCGGCCTCGTTCACGAGGACCCGGTTGATTCCGATGCGGACCAGGCGGACGCCGCCGAGTTCGCCGCCTTCGCCGACCATGCCGGACATGCCGGAGGTGGTCCGGATGAAGGCGTTGGAGCCGGCGATGCCCATCAGGGCCATGGGAATGGGACGTGGTGCCGGGCCGAGCAGCTCGCCCTGGATGACCTTGTCGAGGCGTGCCTGGATCAACGGGTCGAGCGGCTTTCCGTCCGCCCCACGACCACGACCGGGTCCGCCGGGGAACGGGAATCCGGGCGACATCCCGGGGAACGGGCCGCCGGCGACCTGTGGCGCCGCGCTGGGTCGCTTCGGCGGAATGTTCGAGGCCACGGCCTGGGTACCGGACGGCTTCGGAGGCGGGTTGGTGCCCAAGGGAGACACCGAAGCGGAAAGGTTGGTGGGAATCGCGTTCGAGCCGGCCGAAGGCGTCGCCGCGCTGGTGGCCCCGGCCGAGGCCGGCTTCGGGGCGGGGGCCGGCACCGGTGGCATGGATGACGCGTCCGCCGGCGTGTTGGTGGCCGCGGAGGAATCGGCCAGCGTCGGCAGCGCCGGGACGCGCAGGGTGGCGAGCGGGCTTGGACGGAAAAGGGCGAGCGCCAGCCGAAGGACAAGAGCCCCGAGGAGGACCCAGGTGGCGCCGCGCAGGAGCCGGAGGAGGCGGTCAGGCACGGGGCACCTCCCGGGGCTTCCATTGGTCGAAGTCGAGCACGACCACGTTCAGCAGGAGCTTGAGCTGTCCGGGGCCGCGTGGATTGGCGGTGCATTGGACCGAATCGACGAGTACCGGGACGCCTAGGGACTGGATCCGTGCGAGGAAACCGAGCACCGCCTGCGTGGGGCCGCCGGCGTCGAACTGGATGGAGCCAAGCTCCCGTTCGCCGGAGCGGTTCACGGACTCGCGTACCGAGCTGACCTGGAGTCCTTGGGACTGCGCGACCCGTTGCAGCGCTGCGCTGGCCTCCCCGACCACCGTGTTCGTACGCAAGGTTCCGGGATCGATCTGGAGACGGTCCATCAGGCGCGTGAGTCGTTCGGCGCGGAGCTGGTAGCGTTCGACGTCCGCCCGCAGGGCCGTGGCGCGCTCGCGCAGACGTGCGTGGTCGCGGCGCAACGAGTCCACCGCCTGAAACCACTTCAGTCCGAAGAACGCGAGCAGGTACAGCGCGAGTCCGATGGAACCGAGCCGAAGGGTACGGCGTTCGGATGGGGTGAGCGACTTCATGAACGGGAGGGGTTCGTGGGCATGGAGGCGGGCCGGTTGGCGGGACCGTTGGTGCCGGAGGGGGCGTTGGTGGCCGGGGGCGAAGGCGGCTCGGGCCCGAGCCGGAGCGCCTCCCGTTCCGCCGCGGGCTTCCACTGGGCCGAGATGCGGAAGTTCGCGCGGCCGCCGCCCGGCTGCGGCATGGACTGTTCCTCGACGACGACGCCGGAGAAGAAGCGTGACTCGATCAGGCGGTCCCGGAACTCGCCGACCTGCTGCGGCTGCTGGACGTAGCCGTTGAGGCTGACCTCGCCCCGCCGGTTCATGGTGAAGCCGTCCAGCTTCGTTCCCTGTGGGGCGGACTTCGAGATCACGTAGGTCGCGTCGAAGTAGGGCGGCTGGCTGTCGGCGATGTGCTGCAGGAAGTCCAGGCGACGGTCGATCTCGGGCAGGCGGCCCAGGTCCTTGCCGAGTCCCGACAGCTGCCGATGGAGGCGGGGACGCTGGATCAGCGCCTCGACCCAGGGAAAAAGCAGGATGGCTCCGGCCAGCACGGCGGCCCGCACCAGCCAAGGACGGGCCTCGGCGGGGATCCGGCGTTTCGAGTCGGCCATCGCGGGACCGGCCTCTGCATCCACCGCGAAACGCAGCGGAAGCGGCGCTCCCGTCCAGGCGGACAGTGGGACGGCCCATTCGAAGTTCCCCGGTTCCACGGAACGGAATTCCACACGGCCGCGCTCGGGGATGCGACCGGCCAAAGCCTCCAACCCGGCCAGGTCGAGTTCGGCCGCCAACGAGATCCGCGTGCCGGATGGCAGCTCCGTCACCGCGGTGCCGAGGACTTCCGCGGCGGCAGCCGGGTTGTCGATGCCGGCGGGCATAGTCCGGACGCGGACCAACTGCCCGTCTTCCCAGAGGCTCATGTCGGTGCCGCGCCGCCCGACATCCAGCCGGCAGCCGGTGAAGCCGACGAAGCCGGCTCCATGCCGGATCCTCGAGGAGAGGGTGAAGGCCGTCGCAAGCCCGGCTTCCGACGCCGCGTCGGCGATGGGCTGGACCGTGGCGCGACGGATGGCGGCGACGTGGACCGTTTGCAGTTCCGTGCCGCTTCGGGTTCCTGACGCCGCGCCTGTGGAGGCCGGCTCGACGACGCCCCAAGCCAGCTCCTCAGGCGGCACCGGGAACGAGGCTTCGACCTGGAGTTGCAGCAGCCGTCGGAACTCGGCCCCGGCGGAAGCCGGAACCCGCAACGCACGCACGGTCACGCCGTGCGCCGGCAGGCTGCAGCGCAGGAGCGTCTTGGGACGCCAGGGCGAGGCGGGTGCCACTTCCTTGAGCGCGGCGACGAGGGCGGCCCGTTCGGCGGCGCCGGGAACGGCGAGGGGATCGCACGGCCACGGGACTTCGCGCCGCAACGGTCCGGCGACGAGGGTCAGAACGCCATCCCGCAGGGCGGCGTCGACGTGGGAATTGGCGAAGAGGGTGGGCATGTTCAGAGGTCGTCCTCGCGGTGGGAAAGGGTCGTGCAGCGGGTGAGGTCGAGCCGCACCACCTCCTCGACGCGGACCCGGGTGCCGCGGTCCGGGACGGTCCCCTCGGCAAGGATCCGCCAGGTGTCGGAGTCGGCGGTCAGGCGGCCGAGGATCGGTCGCAGCCGGTCGACCGTCATCCCGGGTGCCCGGAGCAACGCCACCGGATGGGAGAATCCGCCGACGCTCTGGCGGTAGGCGACGAGGGACTGGGCGGCCGTCAGGTCAATGCCATCGAGGCAGGCAAGCACCTCGGCCTGGGCGGAGTTGATGTTGATCCGGCCCTGGGCGTTGTCGTTGTCGCCGGTGGTGAGCAGATCGGCCACGTCGATGAGCAGGTCCTGCGAGACCAGGCGGGGACCGCCGCCGCCGCCGCCCGGGTTGAACCCGTCGGGCAGTCCGGGACTCGGCGAGCGGCCGCCGGGATTCCCGGGACCTCCGGAAGGCGGGGCCGGCGTCAGCTCGAGAAGGTCCAGAAGGCTCCGGAACTCCTCGCGTCCACGGCGTGCCACGATGGCGCGGGCGATGTCCTGGTTGAAGCCGCGGACGCTGGCCAGGGAGCGTTCGTCGGCCGTGCGCAGATCGACCCTCGCCTCACCGGCGGCGTTGAGGCTCGGGGAGTTGGCGCCGAGTCCCAGGAGGACGTTCCAGCCGGGCTGGCCCGCCATGCCGGACATCCGTTCGCGGGTGATCCCCCGGACCATCATCAGCTCGCGCAGGGTCTGGAAGGGCCCGTTGCGGGGAAGCCGCGGGGGATTCAACGAATCGTAGTAGTCCGCTTCGGCGCCACCGGGACCGGCGACGGAGTCCGGATCGCGCCAGTCAAGGATGGCGATGGCGACGTCGTGGGTCATGCCCGGCAGGCGAAGCAGTTCGTTGGTCTGGACGACGTTGATGTCGAGGCGTCCGGACTCGTCGGCGACGCCGTGGCGCGTCGCGTCGGCCGGTGAACCGGGTTGGATCACGCTGAAACGTCCCCGACCGAGGGCTACGTCGCGGAAGATGTCGGGCGAGTCCCCGAGGGCGTCGTTCGCCGGCCGCGACGCGCGCCTCCTTTGGCGGAGATCCTCGAAAAGCGCCGCCTTGGCGCGCTCGATGCCGGCGATGGCGAGGTAGCGGGCCTGGACCAGGTCGCCTTGGTGCCGGGCCAGGCGCAGGTCCTGGCGGGCCGTGTGGAGGACGCTCACGACGACCACGGAGAGGAGCGCGAGACACCAGAGGACGGCGACGAGGATCGAGCCCTTTGCTGCGGTTCGGGATGGGGCTTGAGGTCGCATCAGAACTGGGGTGGACCGCCCTGTGGAGCCGCGGCGGGGTTCTGGTTGGATCCGGAGCCTCCGGAGTTGGCGCCCGGGGACGATCCGCCGGTGGAATCGACCGCGATCTTCACCACGGCCTCGAACACGAGCGGCGGCGGCGGGGTGCCGTCGGCGGATTCGGCGCCGGGTTCGCCCGGCAGGCTGAGCGTGATCCGCACCGCGGTGGGCATGCCGACGAGGTTCGGCCGGTCCCGGAAGGAGCTCTCCTGTTTGGCCCGGCCGTTGGGATCGCCCCAGGTCTCGTGCCAGTCGAGGCCGTCATAGAACTCCAGGTCGAGACCCTCGACCGGACGGAGGATCTCCTCGCGTGGGCCCCCCGTGAGCGGATCCGGACCGATGCCGGGATTCCGTCGGCGCCACAACACCGCCTCCCCAGTGGCCGGGTCGTTCTCGACGAACCAGCTCAAACACGCGTAGTCGCCTTCCCCCTCGCGGCGCGGCGTGAAGTGGTGGGTCGCGAAGTCGAGTTGCCCGGCCGGAACCGTCGCGTCCTTACCTGGTGCCCCCAGGAACTCCGGGCCCTTGTGCATCGGGCAGGCCGAGCGCAGGTCCGCCGTCAACAGGCCGAGTGTCACCCGCGCCGACTGGAAGCGATCGCTCCGGGGTTCGATGGTCTTCCGCGTGCTGAATCCCGCCAGCATGCAGGCATAGGCCGCCCCCAGGACGAAGGCGGTCAACGCCGTGGCCACCACGAGTTCGACGAGGGTGAAGGCCCCGCGCGAGGAGTCCCGGATCCGGGGCGTCATCGTCCGCCTCCCTTCCGACGGCGGTCCCTTTGGCGCTCCCGATCCTTCCCGGCGTCCTTGTCGGCGACCGGTGTGTCGTAGAGGAAGGTGTAGAGCGTGTAGAGCGTGCCGGGCTCCGACGTCCGCTCGACCTCCACCCGGATCTCGAACAGTCCGTCGTTGGCGGTCTTCGAGACCTTCTGGCGCCAGGTGAAGGGTCCCGAGGTGCCTTCGGATTCCCCTTCCGACGGCAGGTAGTCGGCGCGCAGGAACTCGATCCGGGACGCCGCGACCCACACCGCCTGGGAGTAGGCCGCGCTCTCGCGGCTCGAGGCGAGGGCCGTGGTGAGACCGCGGGTGAGCCCCACCAAGGCGACGGCGAGGATCGCCACCGCGACCATGATCTCGACCAGGGAGAATCCGCCGCCTCCCGGTGCCCCGGTCCCGTTCCCCGCACGTTGGAGGCGGAGTCTCATTTCCGGGCCAGATCCTTCAACGTGGGGCGTGCCGTGACAGGATTCAGCCGCAGGACGAGGCCGAAACCGGTCCGGTCCCGGAGGATGATGTCCGCGGCCGTGACCGTCCCGTCGGCCTGGAATTCGATGCCGGCCGGGGCTCCGGGCAGCGGTGGTTCCTGAAGCCGGACCTCCACGGCGATGCGGGGATCGAGCTTTCCGCTTTCCGGTTCCGATGCGGAACGGGGCCTCTGGGCTTCCCCCGGACCGCCCCGGGCGGTCTCGATCCGGAAACGGTGCGCGGTGGCGTCAAGCACCAGTTGCTGCGGCCGGCCCGTGGCGACGGCCCGCGCGTTCGCGGTCTGGCATGCGGAAACCAGTTCGCGCGCGGCGGACCGCAGGGCGGTCTCCTCCAGCGTGCCGCGCATCTCCGGCAGGATCACCGCGGTCAGGACGGCGATGAGAGTGATCACCACCATCAGTTCGATGAGGGTGAACGCCCGCCGGTTCTGCCGGGGCCGGGGCGGCTGCGGGAATGGAGGGCGCAGGATCACCAGTTGCCGATGTCGGTTCCGTCGCCTTCGCCTCCGTCGGCGGTGTCGGTGCCGCGGGACCAGAGGTCGAAGCTGTTGGCGTGGCGCACGCCCGGACGCCGGTACTGGTAGGGCTGGCCCCAGGGATCCGGACGCAGCTTCTTCACGTAGGGCCCGCGCCACTTCGAGGCGTCCGTCGTGGGCGACTTCTCGAGGACCGCGAGGCCTTCGTCCTGGGTCGGGTAGCGGTCCATGTGGACGTAGAAGCGTTCGACGGCGGACTCGATCTCGGCGATGTGTGCCTTCGCGGCGCTGACCTTCGCCTCCTGCGTGGTGCCGACGAACTGCGGGATGATCGTGGCGGCAAGCACACCGAGGATGATCACGACGACCATGATCTCGAGCAGGGTGAAGGCGGCGATGCCGCGAGCGGGATTCCGTGGTGGATGCGGTATTGGAGTCATGCGGTGGATTTCTGCCGGGTTCTGGGGAAAGGAGAGGAGGGCTCGTCGGATTTCGGGGGGACTCAGTGGACGCCGCGGCTCATGCGGAAGATGGGGAGCAGGATGGCGATGACCATGAAGCCGACCACGCCGCCGACGATGAGGATCAGGATCGGTGCGAGGAGGGAGACCAGGGTCTTGGTGCGGGCACGCAGGTGGCGTTCCTCGATCTGGGCCACCTTGCCGAGCATCTCGTCGAGTTTGCCGGATTCCTCGCCCGCCGAGATCATCTGGACGGCGCTGCGCGGGAACAGCCCGAGCTTGCGCAACGGCGCGGCGAGGGAGTCGCCGCCGCGGGTCTCCTCGGCGACCTGGGCGATCTTTCCGGCGATCACGAGGTTGCCGACGGTCGCCTCCACGATCTTCAGCGAAGGCAGCAGCGAGACGCCGCTCTTGAGGAGGATGGAAAGCGTCCGCGCGAAGCGGTTGAGCGCCGCGGAACGGACCAGCGGACCGAGCACCGGCACCCGCAGCTTCAAGCCGTCCCAAGCGAGCCTTCCCCGCGGGCTTCGGAAGTACGAGAAAGCGCCGGCGCCGGCCAGGACGGCGCCGGTGAGCAGCCACGGCCACCACCGCGAACAGAATCCGCTCAGGCGAAGCAGAATCAGCGTCGGCAGCGGCAGCGCGTCGAGCATGTCTTCCAACATGGAGAACAGCTTGGGCAGGACGACGGTCAGCAGGACCGCGACCGTCACCATCCCGAACCCCAGCACGAACAGCGGGTAGGAGATCGCCGAGGTGACCTCGGCGCGGACCTCGTCCGCGTTCTCCAGCAGGTCCGCGAGGTCGGTGATCACGCGGGGAAGGGCTCCGGCCTCTTCTCCGACGCGGATCATCGAGGTGTAGAGCGGCGGGAAGAGCCTGGGATGCGCGGCCAGCGCTGAAGAGAGCGCGACGCCGCCCTTCACCTCGAGGGAGACCTTCTCGATGATCTCCTTGAGGGCGGGATTGGACTCCTCCTCGGCGATGCCCGCCAGGGCCTGGGGGATGGGAATGGCCGCCGCGAGGAGCGCGGCCAGCTCGCGGGTGAAGGCCGTGATCTCCTTGCGCCGGATCCCGGAACCCAGCCGGAAGCCGCCGCCGGCCGGAGAGCTTGACGCCGCTGCGGATGCCGCGGGGGGCGAGGTCGATGGGGCCCGGTCGGCGGTCCGCGCGGAGGAGGAGGGAGCCGCGGCCGTGCGTCCGATGCCGGCGGAGACCGGCTCCAGGTTGGAGGGGAAAACCCCCTTCTCGCCAAGGCGTCGCAGGGCCTCACGGCGGTCCGACGCCTCGATCACCCCGGACACCGGTGAGCCGCCCTGCAGACCCTGGTAGCGGAACGCGCTCATCATTCCTCCGCGTCGGCCGCGCAGACCCGCACCACTTCCTCGAGGGAGGTGACGCCGGCTCCGGCCTTGCCCAGCCCGTCGTCGAAGAGGGTCGTCATCACTCCCCGGACCTTCGACTTGATCTCCGCGCTGGAGCGGCGCTGGAGGATGAGTTCCCGGAGCTCGCCGTTGACCACCAGCAGTTCGAAGAGCCCCAAGCGGCCCCGATAGCCGACGCCGCGACACTCCGGGCATCCGGCTCCGGTCCAGAACTCGCCTTCCAGCGGGCGACCGTCGAGGCGCTCGATCTTGCCGCGGATGCTCTCGGCGACGCTGACGGGCGTCTTGCAGGCCGGGCAGATCCGCCGGACGAGACGCTGTGCTAGCACTCCGTCCAACGAGGAGGCGATCAGGAACGGTTCGATGCCCATGTCGATGAGCCGCGTCACCGCGCCGGGCGCGTCGTTGGTGTGCAGGGTGCTGAAGACCTGGTGTCCGGTCAGCGCCGCGCGGATCGCGATCTCCGCGGTCTCCGCGTCGCGGATCTCGCCGACCATCACCACGTCCGGGTCTTGCCGGAGGATGGCCCGCAATCCGGTGGCGAAGGTGAACCCGCGGCCGGGTCGCACCGGGATCTGGGCGACGCCGTTCAGCTCGTACTCCACCGGATCCTCGATGGTGATGATCTTCTTTTCCGGGGAATAGATGCCCTGGAGCACGGAATAGAGGGTCGTCGTCTTGCCCGAGCAGGTCGGGCCGGTGGTGAGGAAGAGGCCGTGCGGCTTCTGCACCATCGAACGGAGCTGCCGGGCCCGTACCGCGTCCAGTCCAAGCTCCTCGGGTTCCAGCAGCCGGTTGTTCCGGGCGAGGAGGCGCATCACCACGCTCTCGCCATGGATGGTGGGCATGGTGCCCACGCGGACGTCGACCCGTTCGCCTCGATGGTGGATCTGGATGTGTCCGTCCTGCGGCAGGAACCGTTCCGCGATGTTCATCTCCGCCATGATCTTGATCCGAGAGACCAGCGCGGCGTGCATTCCGCGGGGAGGCGGCGGCTTGACCTGCAGGATGCCGTCGACGCGGTAGCGCAACTCGATGGCGTTCTCGAAGGGGAGCAGATGGATGTCCGAGGCCCGTTCGCGGAGCGCGGTGGAGATGATGACGTTGACGAGGTTGATGACCGTGGGCTCGTTGGCGGCGACTTCGATGTCGTGGAGGCTCTTCCCCTCGGCGCCGCCGGTCTTGGCCGAGTCCAGGTCCTCGATCATGCGCTCGACCGTCACCTGGTACGAATCGGCTAGGCCTTCCTCGACCTCGGCTGCCGTCCGGATCTCGAACGCGATCTCCAACCCGGTGAGGAGGCGCAGGTCCTCCACCAGTTCCGGCGAGGGCACGGCGGCCGCGGCGATACGGAGGATCCCTTCGTGGTGGTCGAGGGGCAGCAGTTGGTGTTGCCGGGCGAACTCCACCGTCAGGAGGCGGCTGGCGGCACCTGCCTCCGTGCGGGAGGCGGCGGCGACATCGGTTGGGGCGGGGTGCTCCATGGGCCGTCCAAGGGGTTTCGAACAGGATCCTGCGGGTTCAGGGCCGCGGTGATTCGGTAGGTCTAAGGGGTTCGGGGCGGATGGATGGTTTCCGGGTTCGGACGGGCCTGCCCGGAGCGGTTTCAACCCGGAGATGCAACACCGCGAGACGGGAAACGTTCTGGAGAAGGCCCCCTTATGACATCCAGTTTGGAGAACCGTTCAATCCCAAATTCACAGTTGGCAATGATTTCACCCAACGGAAGTCGAAGGGACCCGAAACCGGTGCCGGGCGACAGGGCAGGGGGCGAAGAGTGGGGAGCCGGAGGCGCGACAGACCGCGTGCCACTGACGACGAACGACGGACAACAAACCTCCTCCGCATCACTCGCGGCGCACCTCGTAGTAGAGCGTCTTCGGATCGAGTTCGATGCGTCGGGCGTCGCCGTGGTCGGCCACCGGCACCCCTTGGTGGTCGAGGCGGCGCACCCGCAGCTTCGAGGCGTCCGCGCGGCGGAATTCGACCGTGCCCTCGAATTCCCGCACCCGCCACGGATCGCGTCCCAAAGAACGGATCCGGCGGCTGCCGGCCTCGGCCGGCTCGTCGACCCAGCCGGTGGGCCGCTCCTCGCTCATCACCTGGAGCAACAGGCGGTCGGAAACCGCGAGCGGCTTGCCGTCGAGGCTCACCACGAGGATCTGGCCGACTTCCATAGGGCTGCGTATGACGAGGTCCGGCAGGGCGATGACCGGTTCCGATCCGAGGTTGCCGCCGGCGCCCTGCACGGCCGGCGCACGCACCTGGAGGACTCCCTTCCCGTAGTCCAGTTCCAGATCCCCGGTCGAGGCGGTGACGCGACGGCGGGTCCGGTCGACCAGGGACGTCAGGTCCCGGGTCACCGTCTGGCGTGGGGTGTCGGTGAAGGTGACCGCGGTACGTCCGGCGAAGTGGACGAGTGGGTCGATCACCTGGCCCGGTTGGACCGGTGAAAGGCCGCCGGGGACGTCCTTCAATCGCAGTTCGTCAAAGGCGGCATCCTGCGGCAGCGGCGTGCCCTCGAGATCCAGGAGTTCGCGGCGGTTGAGCCGGACGTCCGCCAGCAGTTCGCCCGGACGGACAAGTCCCTGGCGATACAGCAGCGCGGTCGCGGGGAACTGGCCGACCTGCGAAGGCGACATCAACGTCCAGGGCTGCATCCAGAATCCCGGCTTCACCGACCAGCGGGCGCCGTCGAGGGCGAAATGGACGAGGGCGTCGGAGTCCTGGAGAGCACCGTATGCGGCGAGGAAGAGCGGCGCCTCCGTGCGATGCCGGTTCGGGCGGTTCCAGGTCGTTTCCGAGATCATCGAAGGAAGCCCGTTGTAGGAGGGATCCATCGCCGGGTGCACATAGAGGCGGCCCGACCCGGGCTTCTCGCCGTCGAAACGGTAGGCACTGCGGTTGCGGAAGGTGTGGCCCTCGCGCAGGGACCATTCCGAATCGTCTCCGGAGACGGCGCTGCCGAAGTAGCCGTGGCGGTCCACGAAGTCGCCGACGGTGTAGCTGAGCTTCTCGAGCGGGCCGAGGCGTTGTGCGTCGGCGGTGGTCCAGTTGGAAGCGTGGACCAGGCCGCGGAAACCGAGTCCCCGGATCCACTGGATGGTCTCGCGGTAGAAGGCGGTCTGGGTCTCGACGAGGAAGGCCACGGTGTCCTTGTCGCGGCGGGTCCGCTCGTTGGCGATGGACCACAGCGGGCGGAACGCGATCCGGCCCGACTCCGGGGCGTCGCGCTTGAGCCGTGGACCGGCCCACGCGTCGAGGGCGGCCTGGCAGGAGCCGTACTTCCGGGTCAGCCAACCGCCGAAGAGGGACTCGACGAGATTCAGCTGGGGCTCTGGCAGGTTCTGCTCGTTGAAGGTCCAGAACAGGAAGGAGTCCTCGTTCTGGATCTCGAAGCCGAAGACCGCGGGGTCGTCGAGCAGGCGCGCCGCGTCGCCGGAGGCCGGGGCCGACAGCAGGGCCTCGACCCAACGGCGGTACTGCGCCTGGAAGTCGGCGTTGAACAGCAGCGCCGCGAACGGGTGTTTGCCGCCGTCGTAGCCCTTGAGCCAGCGGGTCGCGGGTGTCGGCTTGAGCCACAGCGGGAAGTAAACCGAGAGATGGGTGTAGATGCCGGCCGACTTCATGGCGGCGACGACTTCCTGGACGCGGCGGATGCGGGCCGGGTCGGGTTCGCCGGCGTCGTCGAACACGGGGCCGTGCACCCGGACGAGGTTCACGCCGTACTTGGCGAGCAGCCGGGCGAGGCGTCGGAGCTCCGCGGGATCCTGGGTCTCGGACGGCGGGCCGTTGACCGCCCAGAAGCGCGCCGGTTGGCCGTCGCCGGACCGCACGAACTGGCCTCCGGAGACCGCGATCCGACCGTGTTCGCCGGCGTACCGTTCGTTGAGCAGGCGGAGGTCGATGACGCTGTTGGTCGGGAAGGCGTCCTCGCCCGGGGCGAACGGGAACCAGCCGGCGTCGCCGCCGTCCGCGGGCGACTTGGCCGCGAGGGCCTCGACGGGATCGAACGGGCCGTCGGCGAGGACGAAGCAGTCGAGCATGCCGTGGTGGTTGTTGCCGCTGGCCATGCGGAACGCGACGCGGTTGTCGCCGGCGCGGAAGGCCATGGCCGGGATCCGCACCCAGGCGAGGAAACGCAGGTCGGGTTTGCCGTCGGCGGCGACGTTCTCCTGTCCGACGAGACCGTGGCGGAAGTCCACGTCGACCTCCGGTTCGCCGTTCACGGAGACGCGCAGGACCGACTGCACGGGGTTGGCGCGGATCCACAGGTCGCGTCGACCTTCGGCGGGGAGCTGGAAGGCATACTCGGCGGTGCCGTCCTCGGTGGCGTGGAAGTTGGAGAGGAAGGCGCCGCCGGAGAAGACGTTGGTGTGGACCTGGTCGTACCACCAGGGATGCCGGTGCATGGACTGCCGGGTCGGGTTCTCGGCCTCGATCCAGACGTGGGACGCGGCGAGCGGTTTGGCGTCGGGAAGAAGCGCGAATGCGAACGCCAGGGCGAAGGCGGATCCGGAGGCGGGGAAGGGGGCTTTCACGGCGAAGACCGGTTCGTGTCGGAAATGGGCTTGTCCGGGGAAGGTGCGTGCGTGTGGCTGGGGCGTCGAGGCGGATGAGGGGTCGACGGACGTTTCCGGGTTTGTTCCCGACGCACCGGCGGCGTTAACCTCCCCGGACCCTGCGAAACACATGAGCACACTCGGAATCGGCATCATCGGCTGCGGCGGCATCACCCTGCAGAACCACCTTCCCGGACTCGCCCTCTGCCGGGACGTCCGTGTCGCGGCGCTGTGCGACGCGGATCCGCGCACCCTGGAGCGGGCGCGGGTGGAGACCGGGTGTGACGTGACCACGACGCGGTACGAGGACGTGATCGCGCGGGACGACGTCCACGCGGTGATCATCGCCACGCCGAACATGCTGCATTACCCGATCGCCATGGCGGCGATCGCGGCGGGCAAGCATGTGCTCTGCGAGAAGCCGATCGCGCTGGGAGCGGCGGACGCGCGGACGATGGCCGCGGCGGCGGATGCGGGGTGTGTGCGGCACATGACGGCGTTCACCTACCGCTTCGTGCCGGCGATGCGCTACCTCAAGCACCTCGCGGACACCGGCGACCTCGGCGAGCCCTGGCATTACCGGTCGTGCCGCCTGCAGGATTGGGGCACGCGGGACCTCGGCTGGCGGATGGTGAAGAAGCTCGCGGGCACCGGTGAACTGGGCGACATGCTGAGCCACCGGATCAACTTCGCGCACCACCTGGTGGGACCGATGAAGCGGATCGTGGCCAACGTGAAGACGCTGACGCCGATGCGCGCGGGCAAGCCGAACGACACCGACGACTGGGTCGCGATCATAGCGGACTTCCGGAACGGGGCCACGGGCGTGTTGGAGAGCACGAAGCTGGCGAGCGGTCGGAACGAGAGCTGGCGCAGCCTCGACTACGTGGAGGTCAACGGCAGCGAAGGCAGCTTCGAGTTCACGACCGGCAAGTGGAACGAGCTGCAGCACGGCCGGATCGGCGGGCCCGGGATGACGCCGTTGCCGGTTCCGCGCGAATTCTGGGTGTGGCCGGGATCCCCGCGCGATCCCGGTGTCGGCGATCCGCTGGTGAGCTTCCGCTACGACCAGGCGGTGGAATTCATCAACGCGATCCGGGAACAGCGTCCGTGTTCGGTGACCTTCCACGACGGGGCGGCCACGCAGGCAGTCATGGATGCCGCACTCGAATCCGCCGCGACGGGTCGATGGATCGACCTTTGATTCGCGATTCGTGGTTCGCGATCCGTGATTTGGGCGAGGCGTTGGAGTTGGTCACGGATTGGCACGGATTGCACGTTCCGCCTTCGCCGGGGCATTTCGCACGCCGAATAGGGAAGACACCCGCGGCTTGGGGATGCGCGGGAGCGTCGTGGAGTGCGCGAGTCCGCTCGCGCTTTTTCCCACAGAGCCCTCGACCTCCGCGACCCCACCACCAAGGGCAGCGCCCCATTCCGTCGCCGAGCCCATCCGAAGCCATGGAGTTCCTGCATCCACCGGCGGGACCATCCTGATCCGAAGACCTCGCCACAGAACCCGGAACCGCCTTGCGGATCAGTCCCGGATTGAGGTGAGACTCCTGGCGTCGTCTCCTGCGGCAGCGGAGTCGGGGGAAGTGTTGGGGCAGTCCGACGAAGCGGCGACGGGTCTGAATCCTGATCACACCCTCAATCCACTTCGCGCCTTCGGATCCCGCGGGCCGGAGGAAACAGGCGCCCAAGCCGGACTGAAACCATCATGAAACCATCGCCAGTTCAGAAGGACGTCGAGAATGGTGGCGGAGCCGGAGACGGGTGGACGCGGATACGTGCGTTGAAGGTGATCGCAGCCTTCGTGGGCATCGCCTGTTTCGCAGTCGCGCTGGTCTCCGTGGCACTTGGAGTCTTGGGATTTCTCGGTGCCTTGGCGGATGTGGGTCCTGAGGAGAACCGGAAGATCGGATTCGGGTTCCTCCACTTCGGACTGCCTTGGTTCGGCGGTGGGACGGTCCTTTTTGTGGCGAGCTTGTTGGCGAACCGTCGCAAGGCCGTTCGTGAGCTGGGCGATCGCTGAAGGGGTACAAGGCGACGGAATGGGGCGTTGGGTATTCGGGCCGTGTCAGCAACGCGGCGCCGGGTCGTTGCGAGACTCCTGACGACGTCTCCTACGACAAGACAGCGGGAGGAGGGATCACATTCCGGCGATGGCCAACCCTTGGATGATCCTGCGGGCGATCTCCTTGCGCCGAGCCGGTGTGACTATGCCCCGAAGACGGCCCAAGTTGTTCTTCTCCACGGTGAAGAGGAGGTCGCACCGGCAAAGGGTCTTGAGATCCAGGCCGTCGGTTTCATCGAGCAGGACCTCGTTCGCCCTCGGTTCCCGCTCATTGGAGGGACGCATCGTGCGGCATCCGAGGACGACCACTTCCGGCTTCGCGTCGATGCGAGGTTGGTTGGAGACCAACACAACTGGATGCTCGCCGAAGATGTCTGCGGTGTAGATCTCCCAGGCCTTCAATCGGACACCCCTAGGTGTTGGGCGGCCATGAGCCGGGCGACTTCCTGACGGTCGTCGTCGTCCTGCCCATACAGTTCCCGCGACTGCCTGGATGAAAGCGGGTTGATGGTCGTGATCCGACCCTGGGGCTTGCCGAGTGCCTTGATGACGGTCGGAAGACCGAAGGCGATGGCCTGCCTCATGAGTTCGGCACGAGAGAGCCCCGTCGCCTTCGAGGCTCGGTTCACCTCGCGGGCGAGGTTCGCATCCATGGGCAAGGGATACACCGCGGTCTTCATATAGGAATCCTATCTCCGACACCGTTGTCGTCAACCTTGGTGGGCAATTCGCCGGAGCCAGGCAGTTCCGACGGAATGTATCCCACGCTCGCCACGGCAATGGGGATGAGAAAGCGGCGCCGGGTCGGTTTGAGACTTCTGACGTCGTCTCCTACCCCTGAATGGCTTGGGGAAGGATCTGGGTGCGGCCTCGGGCGGGGTGCCCGAGGCCGCGGGCCGGGGGGGCGGTCAGCTTCCCTTCACGTCGAAGCAGTGGAGGTACTCCTGGTCGCGCAGGTAGAGGCGGCCGTTGACGACCACCGGGTGGGGCCAGATGCCGCCCTGCCGGCTGCGCTTCTCGCTCAACGGAGCCAGCTTGAATCGGGCGACTTCCTTCCATCCCTGGGTGTTGGCCTCCACGAGCGCGACGTCGCCGCTGCGTTCGTCGAGGCAGTAGAGCATGCCGTCGGCGTAGTGGACGGCGCCCTTGCCGAAGCCCTTGTGGGACCAGACCTCCTTGCCGGTGGCGAGTTCCTGGCAGACCCAGCCGGCGCCGTCGGAATGGCCGTAGAGATGGCCGCCGACGAGCACCACGCCGCCGTGGTGGTTCTTCATCACCTTGTTGTCCTGGTAGAGGGGCTCCACCGAGTTGCCGGGCCCGAGCTTGAACGCGGCGCAGCCGACGCCGTAGCCGGCGGTGACGTAGACGATCCCTTCGGAGTAGATGGGTGTCGGGATGACGGCGACGCGGCCGGGGAAGTCGTGTTTCCAGAGGAGCGCGCCGGACTTGGGATCGACGCCGAACACCTTGTTCATGATCAGCTGGACCACCTGCGGCTTGCCCTCATGGGAGATGAGGATGGGCGAGGAGTACTGGGCGTTGTCGGTGACGTCCTTGGAGCGCCAGACGACCTTGCCGGTCTGGGTGTCAAGGGCGGCGAGCGTACCCTGGGATCCGCCCGGGGTGCAGATCACGACATCGCCGACGACGAGCGGGGATTCGGTGTAGCCCCAGTCCTGGAGCTTGCCGCCGAGGTCGGAGACGAGGGACTTGGTCCAGAGGACCTTGCCGTCCTTGGCGGAGGCGCAGACGAGCAGGCCTTGGCCGCCGATGGCGAAGACCCGGTCGCCGGCCACGGTGGGGGTCATGCGGGGGCCGTCGCCCCAGTTGTTGGGATAGCGGGGACCGGCGGGGGTGGCCCAGAGTTCCTTTCCGGTGGCGGCGTCGAGGGCGATGAGCAGTTCCTGGCCTTCGCGGAGGCCCATGGTGAAGAGCTTGCCGTCCGCGACGGAGTAGCCGGCGTAACCGAGGCCGACGCCGTCGTAGAGCCAGGCCCGTTTAGGTCCGTCCTTGGGCCAGGACTTGAGCAGGCCCTTGTCGGGAGAGTGGTCGTTGCGGGTGGGGCCGCGCCATTGGGGCCAGTCGGCCGCGGCGAGGGAACCGGTGGCCAGCAGGCCGAGGGCCGCGATGGCGGAGTGCAGGGGAGAGTTCATCTGGGTGAATGCGGAGGGTTGTCGGATGGGAGAATGCCAGCCGCGAAACGAAGCGCAACCCCGGCTCGGGAAGGGAGCCTGCCGACGGAACCATCACGCGGAAGCGCGGAGACGCGGAGGGCTCAGGAGGTGTGGAGCGGTTCGGCGGGCTGGATCTGGAGCAGGTCCGATTCGTCCTTCAGTTCCACGCCGCTGACTCGACGGAGACGTGAGGCGTTCAGCAGCCAGAGCAGGCGGGATGCGGCGTCCGGAGGGCGGAGGCCGGCGGCGTGGATGTTGGAGACGCAGTTCCTCCGGGCGTCGGTGTTTCCGGGGCGCGGTTCGTGGACGAGATAGGCGCCGAGGCTGTCCGGGGTGCCCAAGCCGGGGCGTTCTCCGAGCAGGATGAGCGCGTGGGAAACGCCGAGGACCGAGCCGACGAAATCCTGGACCGCCACTCGGCCGCGACGCACAAGCACGATCGGGGCGAGGCGCCATCCGTTGACGAGCAGGCTTGGGACAAGGTGGCCGAGCACCTCGGCGGCGTGGTTCTCGACCGCCAGCGTGGACAGACCCTCGGAGACCACCAGGGCCAGGTCGGCCGGCGGCGTGGTCCGTGCCGCCTCGAGCAAAGGGATCGCGGAGGGAGCGAGGGACCGTCCGAGATCGGGCCGGACGAGGTAGGTCGCGAGGTCGGGAGCGGCGCTGTCGACGGTGAGGACCTGGGACCCGGAGGTCGCGGCGGCCATCGCGGCGGCGAGAGCCGGGGCGTCGAGGGGACGGAGAAGGGCATCCCTTGCTCGGGCGTGGGACAGGCGGAAATCCAGGAGCGCGGACGTGGGCAGGCTTCCTCCGGCGCGGCCGAGTCCGACGCGGGCATGGGTGCGGCGGCGCAGTGCGGCGCCGAGGTCCGTGGCGGGTTCCGACGGATTCATCGTGCGTCCTCCAGGAGTGCGTGCCGGGTGAAGGGCAGGCGGTCCGAAGGCGAGCGGAGCCGTCCGGCGTCGTCGAGAAGACCGACCCGTGCGAGCCAGGCATCGAACTCGGGGGCCGGACGCAGCCCGAGGGCCTGTCGGATGTACCAGGCGTCGTGGAAGGAGGTGGACTGGTAGCTGAGCATGACGTCGTCGGCGCCGGGCACGCCCATGACGTAGTTGACGCCCGCGACGGCGAGCAGGGTGAGGAGCGTGTCCATGTCGTCCTGGTCGGCCTCGGCGTGGTTGGTGTAGCAGACGTCGCAACCCATCGGCAGTCCGAGCAGCTTGCCGCAGAAGTGGTCCTCGAGGCCGGCGCGCAGGATCTGCTTGCCGTCGGCGAGGTACTCGGGGCCGATGAAGCCGACGACCGTGTTGACCAGAAAGGGGTCGAAGGCGCGGGCGACGGCGTAGGCGCGGGCCTCGAGGGTCTGCTGGTCGATGCCGTGGTGGGCATTGGCGGAGAGGCACGAGCCCTGACCGGTCTCGAAATACATGACGTTCCGTCCGACGGTTCCGCGGTTCTGGGAGAGGGCGGCCTGTTGGGCCTCGCGGAGGAGCGCGAGGTGGACGCCGAAGGACGCGTTGGCGGCTTCGGTGCCGGCGATGGACTGGAAGACGAGGTCGATCGGGACCCCGGCCTCGATGGCGCGGATCTGGGTGGTGACGTGTCCGAGCACGCAACCCTGGGTGGGGATGCCGTGGCCTTGGATGAGGTCGTCGAGCAGGCGGGAGAGGACCTCGAGGGAACGGACGCTGTCGGTGGCGGGGTTGATGCCGATCACGGCGTCGCCGGCGCCGAGCAGGAGGCCGTCGAGGATGGCGGCGACGATGCCCTTGGGGTCGTCGGTGGGGTGGTTGGGCTGGAGGCGGACCGCGAGCGTTCCGGGTTGGCCGAGGGTGTTCCGGAATCCGGTGACCACGCGTCGTTTCGAGGCGACGAGGATCAGGTCCTGGTTCGCCATGATCTTGCTGGTCGCGGCGACCATCTCGGGAGTCAGGCCCGCGGAAACGGCCCCGATCCGGGCGCCGTCGGTGGCGAAGTCCAGGAGCCACTCGCGGAACTGCCCGACGGAGAGGGATCGGATCGGAGCGAAGGCCACGGGGTCGTGGGAATCGAGGATCAGCCGGGTGACCTCGTCCGTTTCGTAGGGTACGAGGGGTTCCTCGAGGAACCGGGAGAGCGGGGTGTCGGCGAGTTCCTGCTGGGCGCGGACGCGTTGTTCCCGGGATTCCGCGGCGAAGCCGGCCAACTGGTCTCCGGATCGTGCCGGCGAGGCCAGGGCGAGGAGTCGGGGGAGCGGGGTCGGCGCGGCCACAGGTCTGCGATTGAATACGGGGAGCCCTTTTCGGCCAACCGAAAGAATTCCGGCGGCACCAGCCCTTGGGGGCCTTGGAGTCCCTGCGTTCCAGCCGGGGTGACTGGCGCATTGCTGGGTTGGTGCTCCGGCTTACCCACTCGCGGTCCTGTTTTGCTGCGGGGATCCCCGCCGTAAAGCGGGTCCCGCACGAATCCGACACCGGTTCGAAGCGGCACCGAAACCGAACCTTCGCGGCGCCGTTGCCGAACGGAATCCGGGGTGTCACCGAGCCGCGGCTCCATGGAGTCCATGCCGAGGTGTCGCAGCGTCCGGGTGACGTGTTCCCACCGGAAGGACGCGTTCACGTTGATCGAGCTCCTGGTGGTGATCGCCATCATTGCGATCCTTGCCGGTATGCTGCTTCCCGCCTTGTCGCGTGCGAAGGAAAAGGGCCGCCAGTCGGTCTGCTTCAGCAATCTCCATCAGGTCACGATCGGCACGACCCTCTATGCGCAGGACAACGCGGACGCCCTGTTCTACTACATCGACGCGGACCGCAAGCCCCAGGTGCCGAACCATGGCCAGTGGACTCTGACCCCGGCGCACAACGCGCTTCTCGACATGGCCAATGCGAACCAGCGGGTGATCGCCTACTGGGGGGTTCCCTACGTGAACTACTTCGGCGGGGCGCGTCGGGCTTTCCGTTGTCCCTCCGCGAAGGTCGTCGACGAGTGGCGGGAGACCGGCCTCGCCTACCCCAGCGAATTCTGGCGGAACTCGACCTACGGCATGAACCGATATGCGGCTCTCGAGCCGGGAGCCGTGCTCACTGCGGATCCGGACAGGCCGCGCAAGACGTCCTCGGTCGAGTCTCCTTCCACGATGGTGATTGCCCAGGATTCCGCCGAGCAGCGGATGGAGGGCCACGACGACAGCCTCGGCATCTTCCCCGGGTACAATGAGTGCCTGGTTCAGTGGAAGGTGCGGTTGGCGCCTCTCTATCCGGGCATCCGGATGGAATTCGAGTGGTTCCGCCACAACCGTCAGTGTTCCACGCTTTGGCTGGGCGGGCACGTGTCCCCGATCCGCCATTCCCGCGGCGTGGACTACCGCTGGTACACCGGCGACTCGCCTCGTTAACCCGATCCCCAAGTCCCAACCCTCCGAACCCAACCCAAACCCGCGGTCAAACAAGCCATGAAAGCCAGACTCCTCGCCCTGATGGTGTCAGGGGCCATCCTGATGCCGACACTCCGGGCGGCCATCACCGACCAACTCGTCGCGCACCTCAGGTTCGACCAGTCGCTCGAGGATTCCTCGGGCCGGACCAACCACGGCGCTGCCGTGGGCAACGTCACCTTCGGAGCCGGCAAGGTCGGTTCGGGCGCCGCGAACCTCTCCTTCCGCAAGGACGGTTCCGGCTTCAACTTCGTCACCCTCGGCGCCCCGGCCGACCTCAACTTCGGGACCACCACCGACTTCACGGTCAGCTTCTGGTCCAAGTTCACGAACTTCGTCTTCGATCCGCCCTTCATCGGCAACAAGGACTGGCTGAGCGGCCAGTATCAGGGCTGGATGGTCGCAACGGGTACCGACGGGCGCCTCCAGTGGAACTACGGCGGGGCACCCGGCCAGCGCAAGGACTACGACGGGCCCGGCCGCACGATGGACGACGGTCGGTGGCATCACGTCCTGATCACCTTCCTGCGAGCCGGCGAGGTCACCACCTACCTGGACGGCGTCGTCGTCGACCAGCGTGACGTCTCGGCCAGCCTGAACAACGTCGACACTCCGGCCGGTCAAGCGGTGAACATCGGTCAGGATGGCACGGGCCGTTACACCGATGGCGGGTCGGTGGAGATCCTCGACCTCATGATGGACGACGTCGGGATCTGGCGCCGTGTCCTCACGGCGGCCGAAGCCGTCGCGGTCTACCAGTCGGGCGAGGCGGGACGTGACCTCTCCACGGTCGTCTCCACGCCGGAGGTTCCCATGTTCGCCCGCAGTCCCGACGGTGCTTCCGTGGTCGCCGGTGAGAACGTCACCTTGCGGGTGCTGCCCCGCGGGACCTCGCCGTTCACCTTCGAATGGCGCCGTGGAACCAGCGCCATCCCCGGGGCGACCAACGCGATCCTCTCGCTGACCAACGTCCAGTCCGCCGATGCCGGTTCGTATGTCTGCGTCGTCTCCAACGTCGCCGGATCCGCGACCAGCGAACCGGCCGAGGTCTCCGTCGACCTGGCCCAGCCGCCGGCGATCCTCGCGGGACCGCTGGGAGTCACCGCCGCCCCCAACGCCCGGGTCGAGCTCCGGGTCTCCGCCGCCGGCGTGGCCCCGCTCTCGTACACCTGGTTCCGGAACGGCGACCGCGTCCCCGGTGCCACCTCCTCCACCCTGGTGATCCCGCGGATGCGTCTTGCCGACGAAGGCCGCTACACGGTCGAGGTCCGCGCCGGCAACGGACAGACGAGCACCAGTCTCGAGGCGGTGGTCGGGCTGGTCAGTGACATTCGCCAGGGACTTGTGGCGCACCTGACCTTCGATGGGGACTTCCGGGATTCCTCCGGCCGTGGCAATCACGGTTCCCCGGTCGGCAACCCGACGCTCGTGGACGGGTTCGTCGGCGGGAAGGCCCTGCGTTTCTCCCACCGGTCCGACGGGACCGAGTTCAACTACGTGACGCTCGGCCAGGCGGCGGACCTCGAGTTCAGCGTGGACGCCGACTTCTCCTTCTCGATGTGGGTGAAGTTCAGCCGCTGGCAGCGGGATCCGCTGTTCATCTCCAACAAGAACTGGAGCAGCGGCGGCAACGTGGGGTACGCGCTGGCCACCGGTGCCGACGGCCGGTTCCAGTGGAACTACGCCGAGCAGGTGGGTGAGCGCCGCGACTACGACA
>CAMASJ010000008.1 GCA_945860685.1 Akkermansia muciniphila | reverse complement strand
GTCGCTCCCCGCGGCCGCGGTGCCGTTCGCCGTGGTGTACCGCACCGTCGCCGGCGCGACCACGCCGCCCGTCCGCGTTACCCACACCTCCGCACGCGCCGTGTTCTCGGGGAACGACCGGTTCGCGTAGAAGGCGAACTGGCTGTCGTTGTCCACCACGGTGGCGGTCAGGACCATGACCGCACCAGCCTGCGCCCCGCCGGTAGGCGAGGAGAGCGTCAGCGTGAAGGTCTCCGCGGACTCGATGACCGTGTCGTTGAGGATCGGGACGACGAGGGTCTTGGTGGTCTCACCGACGTTGAACTGAAGGGTCCCGGAGACGGCGGTGTAGTCCGAACCGGCCGTCGCGGTGCCGTTCGCGGTGGCGTACGCCACGGTGGACACGCCGGCTGTCCCTCCGGTCCGCGTCACCGCCACGGAGAGTTGTCCGGCGTTCTCGGACACGTTGGCCGTGGCCACCGCCAGCCCGATGCGGGAGTCGTCCTCCAGGATCTGGACCGTGGTGTCGGTCGGGGTTCCCAAACGTGTGCCCACGGCATTGGAAAGTCGGACCACGAACGTCTCGGTGGACTCGACGGCGGAGTCGTCGGCGATCGGGATGGTGATGAACCCGTTGGTGGCCCCAGCCGCGAAGGAAAGCGTGCCGGAGGTGGTGGTGAAGTCGCCGCCGGCCGTGGCGGTGCCGGCAAGGGTCGTGTAGTCGACGGAGGCCGAGGTGGCCGTCGAACCGAGGCGCCGGACCTCGACCCGCACGGTCCCGGCGTTCTCGACGACGGAGGCCGTCGCGGCCGCCATGGCCAGGCTGGAATCGTTGTCCGCGATGGTGAGCGTGGTGACCGTGACCGCGCCGAGCATGGCCCCCGCGGGTTGACCCAGGTTGAGACGGATCGTCTCCGGGGACTCCACTACCGAGTCGTCAAGGATCGGCACGGTGATCACCTTGTTCGTCTCCCCGGCCGCGAAAGTCAGCTGCGCATTGGCCACCGCGGTGAAGTCGGAGCCGGCCACCGCAGTCCCGTTGGAGACTCCGAACCATACGGTCGAAGTGCGGGAGACGTCGCCGGACCGCGCCACGTTGACCGACGCGTTCCCGACGCCCTCGGAAACGGTCACCGTCGCGGAGGCCATCTGGATGACGGTTCCCTGCCCACGGAACCCAGCGGCCACCGGGGCGGTGAGGTTGATCGTCTGGGCATTGTCGGCGGCGGTGGCCTGGCCGGCGGTGACGCCCGTGGCCACGCCCAGGTAGGGCACCGAGGGATTGGAGAAGTGCGGGATGGGAACGCCCGGCGCATAGGCCATCACGGTCCGATAGGTGGTGCCGCCCGCGGCGAACCGGTGTCCGTAGGAGTACGCGTAGGCGCCGGAGTTGTTGGCGTTGTTCCGGTCGTGCTGGCAGCCGAGGTTGTGTCCGACCTCGTGGGCGAAGACGAACTGGCCGTGGGCGTACATGCGGCGTACCACGCTGAATGCGTAGTCGGCGAAGCCCGCTCGGGGAGGGCTCATCACATATCCCAAGCCGGCATAGGAGGCCATGGCCTCGGTGAAGAGGCACACGATGTCGGCGCCGTACTGGTTGCGCAGGGTGTGGACGCCGTCCATTTGGCCGTCCGAGGGGCTCTGCAGCCGGGTGAGATCCGTGTTGGCGTTGCCGGTCTCCGTGTAGGCGACCTCGCCGGCGTAGACGAGATTGAGCTCGGCATCGATGAGGCTGCGGGAATAGGCATCGTTGGCCTCGGCGATGGAGAGATTGACGAGGCTGCGGATTCCGGCATCGCCGCCGGCACCGGCACGGGCCGCCCCGGTGTAGACCACCATCACGTCGAGCACGGTCTTCACCGCCTTCGCCACCGGGGCCGGGGCGATCGGTTGGGTCGGGGCCTTCGACTTCGCCGCCTCCGGTCGGGTGGTCAGGTCGGGAACCAGTGGGTTGCACGGGCGGAACTGGCTGGAGTCCAACTGGATGACCTCATGCAGTCCGTCGCCAAGGTAGCGCACCTTGATGGCCTCCCGTCCCGGGATGGAGACCGTGGCGGCGAGGACTTCGCCATCCACGCTGATCAGGACGAGGCTGTCGGGTTCCCCCTCGACCATGCCGCGGGCCACGAAGCGTCCATCCGCGAAGAAGTCGGTCCGTTCGACATGGAGGACGGCCTCGATGTCGGGGAAGAGATTGAGGCGGAGGCGGGAAGCGGACCGTTTCTGGAAGGCCGGCGAGGGCTGGTGAAGCGCAGCGGCCGGATCCTGCAGGCGCGACGGGTCGACGCGGACCACCCTGGAACGGCGGGCGCCTTCCTCGGCACCGGGAGAGGAGGGCAGGCGTTTTGCCGAAAGGACCGCCTCCACGGCGACGTCCTCGAAGAGAGATTCCTGGGCGCGGGAAGGCAGCGAAAGGAAGAACAACAACACGAAGCCGATGGCTCGGTGCCGGAACCCCGAAATGCAAGATGACGTGAAGTCCCTACTCCACCCTCCGTGGTGAGCCTGCTGCATGGTTTCGCGGACCCACGAAGGACGCCCGAAAGCGACACGGCGGCAGCCATCCCTTGAATGCCGGACCGATTCCTCCCTGGACCCAATTGGGTTCATCGGCGGTGGCGACGGAAACTTGAGCGCTCATTCAAGGCGTACGGCAGAGCCGGCGCCTAGGGGCGGACATCTTCCTAAAGCGCGGACCCGGCGGCGCCGCTGACTCCTTCACCAAGGTCTCCCGCCGAGAGGGTCCGCATGATCCAATCCGATCCGACTCCGATCCATCGTCACCGCCGTGAGGCGCTGATCCTGGCAACCGTCCTCACCCTCACCAGCGTGCTCTCGCTGATCTACGTCATCGTGTGGATGGCCCCGGTCACAAACCCGCCCGAGGTGGGCCGCGCCCCGCGCGGTGGATCCGGCTCGATCCGCTAGTCCGGTTGAGTTCCGGCGTGCGAAAAGCTTCGCGGAAGCACCTCGCGCGGGGTTAGTATCCGCTCCTGCGAATGAGCACCAAGCTGTTCTCCGAACTCGGTCTGTCCCCGGAAATCCTCAAGGCGGTCCAACGCCTCGGCTTCGAGCAGGCGTCTCCGATCCAGGCCGAGGCCATCCCCGTCCTGCTGACCGGACGGGACATGGTCGGGCAGTCCCAGACCGGCTCCGGCAAGACCGCCGCCTTCGCCATCCCGGCCATCGAACGCCTCGACGTCTCGATCCCCGGCCCCGGCGTCCTGATCCTCTGTCCCACCCGTGAGCTGGCCATCCAGGTGAGCGAGGAGGTCCACAAGCTCGGCTACTTCAAGAAGGGCATCCGGCCGCTTCCCGTGTACGGCGGGCAGAGCTACGACCGGCAGCTGGCCGGACTCCGCTCCGGCGCGAACGTCATCATCGGCACCCCGGGCCGCGTCATCGACCACATCGGCCGTGGCACCCTCAAGCTCGGCGGCATCCGGACCGTGATCCTCGACGAGGCCGACGAGATGCTGAACATGGGCTTCCGCGACGACATCGAGCAGATCCTCAGTTCCACGCCGTCGCAGCGTCAGACGGTGATGTTCTCGGCCACCGTTCCCCGGGCCATCGAGGAGCTGATCGCCCGCTTCACCCGCGACCCGGCCCGCGTCCGGATCGAGTCGAAGGCCATGACCGTGCCGACGATCGAGCAGGCCTACTTCGAGGTGGACCGCCGATGGAAGTTCGAGGCGTTGACGCGCCTGCTGGACCGCCACGACGTCGCGCTCGGCATCATCTTCGCCAACACCCAGCGCGTGGTGGAGGAGTTGACCGAGGAACTGGTCGGCGCGGGCTACACCGCGGACTGCATCCACGGCGGCATGGCACAAGGCGCCCGCGACCGCGTGATGAACAAGTTCCGCGCCGGCGGGCTCCGCCTGCTGGTGGCCACCGACGTCGCGGCCCGCGGCATCGACGTGGACGACATCCAGATCGTCTTCAACTTCGACCTGCCGTACGACCCGGAGGACTACGTCCACCGGATCGGCCGGACTGGCCGTGCGGGCCGGAGCGGCATGGCGATGTCCTTCGCCAGCGGACGCGAGGTCTTCCTGATCCGCGACATCGAGCGCTTCACCCGTCAACGGATCCGCCGGGCGGACATCCCGAGCGCAGGCGAGATCGAGGAGGCGCGTCGCGACCAGCATCTCAACGGCCTGCGCGAGACGCTCAAGGCCGGGGACTTCCGTCACTATGACCACCTGATCGAGGCGTTGCTGGAGGAGGGATTCGACTCGCTCGACGTGGCGAGCGCGGCCCTGCACCAGCTGCTGGCGAAGTCCGGCGAGGAAACCGCCGCGGCCAAGGCGCCCGCGGCGCCGGTCGGCCGTCGGCCTGAGCCTTCCGACTGGGATTCCGCCCAGCCGGACCTGCCCCCCGCTCCCGCACCGTCGCGCCCGCGTCCCGCCACACCCGCGCCGGCACCCGCTGCCGCCGTACCGGCCAGACCCGCCACGCCCGCAGGCCCGCGGGTCCCGAAAGCCCCAAAGATCCCGACGCCCCCGGCTCCGGCACCGGCGCCCGTGATGGAACGCCCGGCTCCACGGGAGATCGAGCCCGCCTCCGTCGCCGCCGTTCCTGAACCGGCTCCGGCTCCCACGCCGACACCGCGCCCGGTCAAGCCGACGGCGCCCAAGGCGCCCTATGTCCCGAAGTCCGCCGCCAAGGCCACGGCGGCACCGACACCGGCTCCGGCACCGGAAAGCGGACCGGAAGGCGAGTCGGCGCCGGTGGAAGCGCCCATCGAGGTTCCCGGAGCCAAGCCCGCGGGACGCGTGCGCCTCTGGATCGGGGCCGGCATCGAGAATGGGGCCACGCCGGAAAACCTCCGGGAGCTGATCCTGGGAAGCACCGGTGAACCCGACGCTTCCCTCGGACGTGTGGATGTCCGCGAACGCCACGCCTTCGCGGAAGTCCCCGGCGACCGCGCCGCGTCCTTCGTCTCCCGTCTCAAGCGCACCGAGTTCGCCGGTAAGCGGATCAAGGTGAAGATCGCCTGACAGGGCGGTCCGCTTTGGAGGAAACGATCCAAGAGGCGCGGGGTCCGTGACGAACGGAACCCCGCGCCGGGATGTTCGCGTGGATCGAAGGAAGGTCCGCTCAGGACGCCTTCCTCGCGGAGAGGAACTTCTCCCGTGCCGCCAGGAACAGCAGTCCGACCAGCACGGCGTACGGCAGGAGCGAGAGCAGGTCCGAGGATGCGCCCTCGAACAGCGGGTTGTTCGCGGTCATCCACTTCTCGACCTTCTCGTTGAACTCGGTGGTCACGCCCTGGGAGATGGCGACGCCGATGCCCGCGATGCTGCCGCCGGCGATGTAGCCGCTCGCCATGAGCACGCCGGGCGACTTGTCGCCCTCGGCCTGGATCCGCTCCTCGTCCAGCCCCTTGGAAAGGAGCCGCGGACGGTTCACGCGGTCGACCAGCCACCGGATGCAGCCGCCCACGAAGATTCCCAGCGAGGTGGAAAGCGGCAGGTACACACCGACCGCGAAGGCGAGCGACGGGATGCCGCTCAACTCGAGCACGAGGGCGATCATCGCGCCGATGAGCACCAGGTCCCAGGGCAGCTTCCGGTTGAGCACGCCCTTGATGATGTAGCTCACGAGCACGGTCTTGGGCGCGTCGTACTTGGTCACCGTGGATCCGCCCGGCAGCTTCGACTCCGTTCCGGTGATCGCCGGGTCGACGAGCCACACCGCCTTGCCCGCGTCGTCCACGAGCCACTTGCGGCTGTTGCCCTGGGCGTCGGTCTGGTGCCACGTGCGGTACTCGGCCGCATCCGCGCCGGACATCGGTCCCACGAGGTGTTCCCGCTTGGAGGCGGCCAACTCGGAGGCCGGGGCCACCAGGCCGGGGGCGACCGTCTCGGCCTTCACGTACACCGTTCCGGCGTTGTTCATGGCGAGCAGCACCCAGCCCATCAACAGGGCCGAGGCGAACGCACCGAAGAGGATGGCGATCTGCTGGTATCGCGGCGTGCCGCCCACGAGGAAGCCGGTCTTCAGGTCCTGCGACGTCGTGCCGCCGTTCGAGCAGGCGATGCAGACGATGCCGCCGATGGACAGGGCGGTGACGTAGTGCTCCTTCCCGGTCCAGCCCATCGCCACGAACGTCACGCAGGTCAGGAGCAGCGTGGCGATGGTCATGCCGGAGATCGGATTGGAACTCGAACCGACCTCGCCGGTGAGGCGGGAGGAGACGGTCACGAAGAAGAAGCCGAGGACGAGGATCAGCACCGCACCCAGCCAGTTCATGTGCAGCGAGGGCGCGAGGGTGATCGCGGCCAGCAGGGCGAAGACCCCGCCGACCACGAACTTCATGGGCAGATCCCGGTCGCGCCGGTCGTCGCCGGCCTTGGAGCCGCGGGCGCCGGCGAGGTCGGCGAGGCCGGCCCGTAGGCTGTGCCAGATCGTGGGCAGGGAGCGGATCAGGCTGACGAGTCCGCCCGCCGCCACGGCGCCGGCGCCGATGTAGAGGATGTAGCCGGACCGGATCCCGCCGGGGCTGAGGCTGGAGATGGTCTTCACGCCGGGCGCGAGCGGTTCGGCCAGGTTGTCGCCGAAGAACTTCACCAGCGGGATCAGCACGAGGTAGCTGAGCACGCCGCCGCCGGCCATGATGCCGGCGATGCGGGGCCCGATGATGTAGCCGACGCCGAGCATCTCGGGGGAGATCTCGCAGGAGACCGAGCCGCCCTTGAGCGGCGCGCCGAACACCTTCTCGGGCGCCTCCTTCCAGAGCTTCAGGGCGGAGTTGCCGAACTTGTAGAGCAGGCCGATGGCGAATCCGCCGAAGATGGTCTTCGCGTTGACCCCGGCGACGGCGGTCTCCTTGGCATAGGCGGGATCGGCGGCGGCCCGCGACTCGGCGTTCGCCCCGGCCTTCAGCACCTCGGCGCAGGCGGTTCCCTCGGGATACTTCAGCTCGCCGTGCTGCTGCACGATCAGCGGACGTCGCAGCGGGATCATCATGAGGATGCCCAGCAGACCGCCCAAGGTGGCCACCAGCATCACGCGGCCGACTTCGAGGTCGAAGCCCAGGATCAGGATCGCCGGCATCGTGACCGCGGCGCCGAACGCCAGCGACTCGCCGGCCGACCCGGCGGTCTGGGCGATGTTGTGCTCGAGGATCGATGCGTCCTGGCCGCCCATCTTCGACCACAACCGGAAGAGCGTGACCGAGATCACGGCAACGGGGATCGAGGCGCTGACGGTCAGGCCGACCTTGAGCGCGAGGTAGAGCGAGGAGGCGCCGAAGATGATGCCGAGCAGCGAACCGACGAGCACCGATCGCAACGTGAACTCACGGAGGCGGGTGACGGCGGGGATGTAGGGGGCGAAGGGGACGCCTTTGTCGGCCATGGCCGGAGGCTAAACGCCGCCTGCGCCGGACAGAATCCGGAAATTGGGAATGTGACGGAAGTTGGACCGCCGAGCCCGTGGCCACGGGTTCGGCATCACCAAGACAGGCGCTCCTGCCGCGGCCGGTTCACTCCGGCTTCGGCATCTTGTCCCCAAGGCGCAGGTATTCCCACACGGCGCGGATGGTCTTGGGACCGTCGCCTTCGAGGACATCCGCCAACGCGCTCCGGCCTTCCTCGTCGAAGTAGGCGGGCATCTTGCTGTTGGAATCGATGGAGGGCGGGCTGCGCAGCCAACGACGGAAGAAGTCCGGTTGAAGGCGCTCGTGGGAGTGGGCGAGATTGATGCCCGGGGCCTCGAAGACCTGGGTGGCGCCGAAGTCGCCGACGCTATGGCAGGAGGTGCAGGCGAAGCCGCCGTTGGCGCTCACCAGCTTCACGCCGACCTTGGCCAACTCGGCGTCCGGGGCGACGTCCTCCGCGGTCTTCGTCCCGAATCCGTGCGACGTGGCCAGGCCCACTCCGAGGTTCTGGGCGAACGCCGGGAAGGCGGGCATGCGGGACTCCAGCCACGGACGCGGCTTCCACGTCTCGGTACCCGCGATGAACTTCACGGCCCACTCGGGCTTGAGCTTGCCTTGCAGCAGCTCCCAGGCGGGGAAGCCCTCGAACTTGCCATGGCATTCCCGGCAGTTCAGCGCGCGCGATTGGCGGTCGAGGAAGTCGGCCGCCGTGTGGCGGGCCAGCGAGGCGCGGTCCGACGCGGCGAACGCCCGCAGGGCCTTTCGATCCGCTTCGGTGAACGCATAACGCGCGGCCTTGGAACCTTCGGCGTGGGTGTCCGCGACGCATCCGGAATTCCACGTCGCAGGGAGCCCCGAAAGCGGCTTGGCGGCGAACTGGTTCTGCGCCCCGGCGAGGCTGTGGCAGTTCAGGCATCCCGAGTTCTGCACCAGCGTCCGACCCTTCGTCACGATCGCCTCCTCGGTGGGCGCAGTCCGGTCCGTCGGCTTGTCCGCCACCGACTCGAGGTAGGCCGCCAACTGGATCGCCTCCGCGTCCGACAGCTTGAAGTCCGGCATCCGGATCCACGCGTAGTGTTCGGACGGCTTCTTGAGGAAGGCCACCAGGGAACCCGGGGTGAACTTCGCGAGGACCTGCTTCTGGGAGACCTTCTTCGGGTCGGCTTCCGTGGCGTCCGGCGCGAGGTGGCAGGCGACGCAATGGAGCTTCTCGAACAGCCCCTTGCCGGCCTCGACGGCGTCGGCCGGAACCGTCACCGCGGCGGGCTCGGCGGACGCCTTCAGCGAGGCGAGGTAGGCGGCGACCGCTTCCGCGTCGGCCTTGGCCGTCGGGCCGTGGAGCACCGCGGGCATCGGCGTCCCGGGACGGACGGCCGCGGGGTCTTCCACCCAGCGCGCCAACCAATCGAACTTCCGGCGCGAACCGATCCCCGCGAAGGACGGAGCGTCCGCCTTCAGCTCGGGCATGCGTCCGGTGGCCGTATGACACGAGAAACAACGGTGCTCGGTGAACAGTTCCCGACCGCGACGGACCTCCTCGGCCGCGGTGATCTGCGGCGTCACCGTGTGCCCGAGCGAGGTGACCGGGATCGGATTGAACGGCGTCTCCTTGCCCGACCAGTACACGCGCAGGAAGGCGTCGCCGGATTCCGGCGGGGTGTACTCGACTTGGATCCGGTTCGCCCCCTTGTTCATCCGCACCTTCTGGCCGTCGACGACCTCCTCGCCCTTGCCGTCGGCGTCAAGCGAGACGGTGTCGTTCACCGTGATCTTGAGGTGGCCGGTGAAGGCGCCGTGGAAGACGTAGTCGGCCCGGAGATCGACCGAGACGTTGCCCGACCAGGTGGCGGAGAACTTCCCGGGAGGAACGAACGGCGACGCCGGTTGGCCCGAGGGCACATACAGACCGATGCCGTCGACCGACTGGGCGTCCGACTTGTCGCCCGTCACGAGGGTCAGGGCCAGTCCGGGGACGTCTTCGGCGCGGGCCGGGCAGTGCGACACGGCGACGGCAACGACGGCGAACGTCGCCGCGACAAGCGCGGAACGGAAGCGGGGGAGCCAAGGGACGGCGATCACGGCCGGGAGCGTACGGGCGAGCCGGCGAGGGTCAAGAAACGCAGCCACTCCGGACCAGCCCATGCGACATGCCGAAAATCGGGCGAAGACCGACCTCACGCCAAATCGCCAAGACGCCAAACGGAAAGGCAACTGAAGGTGCGACCAGTACCTCGAAGAAACCTCTCCGCCTCCTTCTCGATGAACGCCGCTCGCCTCTCTTGGCGAGACCGACGGTTGCCGGCGTGGCCGAAACCTCCTCCCCACCCGCTTCCAATTCCAACCCCCCATCCTCCGTGTCCTCTGCGCCTCCGTGGCCAATCTCCAACTCTTACCCAATTCCGACTTGCAATAGACAGACTTGTCTGTTTATTAACATCCCGAGATGTCTGAAGCCCGTCAGCGTATCCTGGAGACGGCCGCCCGTTTGTTCGCCGAACGGGGCTACGAGGCCGTGGGCATCAACGAGCTCATCGAGAAGTCGGAGGTCTGCAAGGCGACCTTCTACCAGCAGTTCCGCAGCAAGGAGTCGCTGTGCGTGGAATGGCTGCGTCTGGAGGCGGCCGCGTCCGAGCAACAGGCGTCGGCCCTGTTGGACCGCGATCTGCCCGCCGCGGAGAAGGTCGCCATCCGCTTCGACGGACTCCGCAACTTCCTCAAGGAGTCCGAGTTCCGCGGATGCCCGTTCTCCAACACTGCCACCGTGATCCCGCGCGACAGCGACGCCGTCGGCGTGGTCCAGGAGTACAAGGCGAATTCACGCCTCTTCTGGCATTCCCTGGCCCTGCAGGTCCACCGAGAGCCTTCCGCGGCCCGGGCCCTCGGTGACGCCTGGTTCCTCCTGTTCTCCGGCGCCGTCACCGAAGCCCAGAACGCCAAGGCGCTTTGGCCCGTCGACTCCGCCAAGGCAGCCGCCCTTTCCCTCTGCGGTTCCTCCAAGTCCTGACCGCCCAAGACCCCGTTTCGAAACCTCCTAGTTAGCATAGTAGACCGACCAGTCTGTCATTTCTCGCCTTCCGATTCCCATGAGCACTCCTGCAAACCTGTTCACCCCGATCCGCATCGGCGCCGTCGAGGCGCCCAACCGCATCTTCATGGCGCCGCTCACCCGCTGCCGGGCGGCTGCCGGAAATGTCCCCGTCGAACTGAACGCCCTCTACTACACCCAACGCGCCACGGCGGGCCTGATCATCACCGAGGCCACCTCCGTGTCCCCCCGCGGGTTCGGTTATCCCAACACTCCGGGCCTCTTCACCGAGGCGCAGGTCGCCGGTTGGCGCACGGTCACGAACTCGGTCCATGCCGCGGGCGGACGCATCTTCCTCCAGCTTTGGCATGTCGGACGCATTTCCCATCCTTCCTACCAACCTGACGGTGGCCTCCCCGTGGCTCCCTCCGCGATCGCGCCGCGAGGCCAGATCTTCACCGGCACCGCGATGGCAAACTACGTCCCGCCGCGGGCGCTCGAACTGTCCGAAATTCCCGGCATCGTCGCCGAGTACGTCCACGGCGCGCAGCTGGCCAAGGCCGCCGGCTTCGACGGCGTGGAGATCCACAACGCCAACGGCTACCTGCTCGACCAGTTCCTGAGGGACGGCACGAACCACCGCACCGACCGCTACGGCGGCAGCGTCCAGAACCGGGCCCGCCTCACCCTCGAGGTCACCGAGGCCGTCGTCGGGGTCTGGGGCGCGGATCGCGTGGGCATCCGCTTCTCCCCGGGCGGCGTGTTCAACGACATGCGCGATTCCAATCCGCTGGAGACCTTCGGATACGTGCTCCAGGAGCTTTCGCCCATGAACCTCGCGTACGCGCACGTGACCGCCGTGACCGCCCAGGACATCGCCCACGGCGCCAAGGCCGGGGTCGGTCCCCGCGAACTCCGTTCCAGCTATCGCGGGAATGTCGTCACGGCCGGCGGATTCGACCTGGAGTCCGGCAACCGGGCCCTCGCCGAGGGCTGGGCGGACGCCGTGGCCTTCGGGGTGAAGTTCATCGCCAATCCCGATCTCCCGGCGCGCTTCCGTGCCGGGGCCGCGCTCAACGAACCCGACGAGACCACGTTCTACGCCCCCGGCCCCAAGGGCTACACCGACTACACCGCACTCGCACACTGACTGGGACCGCCGCCATTCCACCGAAACCCACTTCGAAAACATGAGCACCACCAACGAAATCCGAGCCCTCGACCTGACCCAACGCCCTCCTCGCAGCATGCGCGTCCGCCTCGGCGGATACGCGATCCTGCCGCGGGTCCTCGACAAATGCCGCGCCGTCCTCGTCGGCAAGAACGGCGAGTACAAGTTCAACTGCCCGCTGGACCAGCACCTCTTCAACTTCGTCGGCATCGACGCCGAGGCCTTCAAGGCCGAGGTCGCGAAGGGCGCCGGCGACAGCGGGATGCTCGCGTGGGTGCAGGCCAACGCGAAGATCCCGCGGTCGCCGTGGGAGATCCAGCAGTGGAGCGCCTACCATGACAACCGGGGACCCGACAGCGACGCCGAGACGCTCGCCTACTTCGCCAACGCGGTGGCCAAGCTGAGTACCACGCGCGAGGACCTCCGGGCGTGGGCCGACATGCTCGACCTCGACGACCACGTCAGCTACGGCGGCCAGCCCTGAGCCGGACGCCGGACGGAATGGGCACCCGATCCCCGATCGTGGATTCCCATTCCCGTCCGGCGTGGTTTCTGGAACAAGGGATCGGTTGAAGCGCTGGAGCTCCATCTGGGTTTTCGGGGTCGTCGCCATGGCCGCCGCGGCCGCCATGGCCTACTGGTGGCGGTTCCGCTCCGAGAACCGCTACGACACGGAGATCCGGGCCGGTGCCGCGAAGTACGGATTGCCACCGGCGCTGGTGAAGGCGGTGATCTGGAAGGAAAGCCGCTTCAACGCCGACGCCCGCGGGAAGGCCGGCGAGATCGGCCTCATGCAGATCACCGAGGACGCCGCGCAGGAATGGGCCGACAGCCTGCGCCTCACCCACTACGTCCACGAGCACACCCTGGACCCGGCGACGAACGTCTTCGCGGGGTCCCACTACCTGTCGAAGGTCCTGCGCCGCTACGGCGCGACGGACAACCCGCTGGCCTACGCGTTGGCCGACTACAATGCCGGCCGCGGGAATGTGCTGCGCTGGATGAACTCCACCAACGCCCCGGCCGCGCGCACCAACAGCCGCGTCTTCCTCTCGGCCATGACCTTCCCGGGGACCCGGCAGTACGTGCTGGGCATCCTCGAACGGCGGAACCACTACGAGTCGCAGTTCCGCTGAAGCTGGAGTTCCTCCGCCACCCCGCGGAGGAACGGCTGGGACCGGAAAGAGAGGTCCACGCAGAGACGCGGAGGGGGACTGCCTCCGGCGACTCCGCAGGCTCCGCGCCTCCGCGTGAAAATCCGCATGCAGGATCCGCTGAGCAGTTGTGCTCCCAACATCTGCGGGAATCTGCGTCCTCTGCGGATGAAGTGCGCTCGACCTGCCTGGAGCCGGCGATTCGCTGCTCGCCTCTCGACCGCCCGACCGCTCAAAATGCAACGCACCGTGCCCGGCAAGTATGTCCATCAGAACCGCGAGGAACTCGCCCGGCCTCTGGAGGACCGGGACCGACGGGACGCAGCGGTGAACGGCGACTTCAAGGCTCTGGACCTGGTACCGGGTCTGGGTGGCGGCTTCTCCTACCCCCGGCAACCGCCGGATCCCGCCCGATGGTTTGGTGGAACCGGACCACGCGCAGGTCTGGAGTACACCTCCATCGGACCATTCACCGGGGTGGATTTCCTCCAGGCGAGCGGCGCCGAGTCGGCGTTGTCCTGCGTGCCCCGCTTCACCGCCGCTCTGGTGCCCGCCCGGCGCGAGGCCATGTCGCGGACGGCATCGGCGGCCCTCTATTCCTGCCAACTGGAGACGCTGCGCCGGCACATCCGCGCCGCCCACGTCGAGCACGGGGCGATCCCCAAAAGGCCGGCCCGCCGCTTCCAACCGAAGGCCTAGCCGATGAGGGAGACCCTTTCTGAGATCCACGCACTCGAGCAGGCCGGCTTCATCGGCCGTTGCGCCATTGGCGGGGCCATGGGAGCCACCTTCTACCTGGAACCGGTGTCGACCTTCGACCTCGACATCTTCGTCCTTTTCGATGGCGCGCCGCTCATTCTGACGCTGACGCCGATCCATGACTTCCTGAAGGCGCGCGGCCATGGGGTGGAAGGCGACGCCATCCTTGTCCATGGCTGGCCGGTGCAGTTCATTCCCGCTGAGTCGCTGTTGCTGAGGGAGGCGGTGGAGCGGGCGCGAGACATCGATTTCGACGGCGTGCCGACCCGAGTGATGTCCGCGGAACACCTGATGGCGATTGCTCTCCAGACTGGGCGGGCCAAGGATTTTGCCCGGTTGGTGGCCTTCGTGGAGTCCGGGGTTTCGGATCCGTCGACATTGGCCGGCATCCTCGAACGCCACGGGCTTTCTGCGGCCTGGCGGACCTTTGAAAAACGATTCATGAAGGCATCATGACTCCGTTGATGGAACAGACACTGGAGCAGAAGCGGTCCCGTCGGCTTCGCTTGATGGCCCTGCCCTATCCGGAAAAGGTCCGGATCGTGGAGCGCATGCAGGCGGCGGCCCGGGAGATCCGCTCCCGGTCGGGCGGGGAGGAAGGCGGGCGGAGAAGACCGTTGGCGAAAGGAAGCCGCGGGGGTTCGTCATCGGTCCATTTCGCCCGGCTCCCGGTTGAGATCGACGGGGATCGGATTGCCGGGTTCTGCGGGTCGCGGGGGATCCGCCGCATGAGCCTCTTCGGCTCAGTGGTGCGGGGCGATTTCGATCCGGTCCGCAGCGACGTGGACGTCCTGGTGGAGTTCCTGCCGGGCCGGGTGCCCGGCTGGGAGTTTTTCGGCTGGGCCGAGGAGCTGGAACGAATCCTCGGGCACAGGGTGGACCTGAACTCCCGCCTTGGAAGGCACATCACCCCGCACGTGGAAGGGGAATTGGTGACGATCTATGAGCAGGCATGACCCACGGGTGACACTGGCCCAGATGGCGGAGTTTGCGAGCCAAGCCCAGGATCTGGTCCGGGGTCAGACCTTCGAGGCCTTCGTCGGGAGTCCGGTGCACACCTTGGCGCTCGAAAGGCTGATGGAGTGCCTCGGTGAAGGCGTGAAGCGGCTTCCCCAGGAGCTGCGCGACCGGAATCCCGAGGTGAATTGGAAGGGTGTGGCGGGAATGCGGGACTGGCTGGTCCATGCCTATGACGGAGTGGATCACCGGATCCTCTGGACGGCGGTCCACGAGGACATCCCCGGCCTTTTGGATGCCGTCACACGGATGGCCGTGGCGCTGGAGAGGGAGTCCGCGAAGCAGGAAGGGCACCCATGAGCACGAAGACCCTGCGGAGTTTCCAGGAGCGCGCCGTCGAGAGCGGTGTCGGCGGGATTCTGAGCGACGAATCAGAAAGTTCCCTGGAGCCGGGATCGAGGTGAGGCCCACGCGGAGGCGCGGAGACGCGGAGGGGAACGGCTTCCGGCGACTTTGCGGGCGAGGGCGCGGTTCACAGCCCGTCCGAGGCCGGGATTGGGGTTCACAACCAAGGGTGCCAAGTAGAAACCCCTGAGGTTTTGGGCCCTGACCTCAGCTGGCTTCCCGTGCTCTCGGCGCGATGCCCGCGCGATTCCCCCAACCCCCTCTGCGTGCTCCGCGCCTCCGCGGGAAAACGAATCCCTCTCAGATCTTTCTCCCGCAGAGACGCAGAGACGCGGAGTAGGACTTCCTCCGGTGAATCAACGGGCAACGCCACGGCACAGGTTCCGTGAGCACTTCGAAGCCGGTCCGTGGACGCCCTGACGACGGAGTATCACGATCGGCACCCTGTGACCTCGGCGCCATGTTCCGGGGATTCTCCCAACTCCCCCTGCGGGCTCCGCGCCTCCGCGGGAAAACCCGTCCCGCCTCCACCGCTATGCCAACAGCTTCGAGACGACCTCGCCGTGGACGTCGGTGAGCCGGAAGTCGCGGCCCTGGAAGCGGTAGGTCAGCTTCTCGTGGTTGAATCCCAGCAGGTGCAGCATGGTGGCGTGGAAGTCGTGGACGTGGACCTTGTCGGTGGTGGCGTTGAAGCCGAAGTCGTCGGACTCGCCCAGGGTCAACCCCGGCCGGATGCCGCCGCCGGCGAACCACATGGAGAAGCAGTTCGGGTGGTGGTCGCGTCCGTCGTTGCCGCCCTGGACCATCGGCGTCCGGCCGAACTCGCCGCCCCAGATCACCAGCGTGTCGTCGAGCAGTCCCCGCTCCTTGAGGTCCCGCACCAAGGCCGCGTTGGCCCGGTCGGTGTCGGCGCAGTTCTTCTTCAGGTCGCCGACGAGGTTGCCGTGCTGGTCCCACGCCTCGTGGAAGACCTGCACGAACCGGACACCCCGCTCGACCATCCGCCGCGCGAGCAGGCACGCGGAGGCGTAGGTGGTCTTGCCGGGGGTCGCGCCGTACATCTCCAGCGTCTTCGGGGACTCGCGGGTGAGGTCCATCAGCTCCGGCGCGCTGGACTGCATCCGGTAGGCCATCTCGAAGGCGCTGATGCGCGTGGCGATCTCCGGGTCGCCGACCACGCCGAGACGCTCGCGGTTGAGTTCGCGGATGGCGTCGAGGGTGTCGCGCTGCATGACGCGGTCCACGCCCTTCGGGTTGGAGAGGTACAGCACCGGGTCGCCGCCGCTGCGGAAGAGCACGCCGTTGTGCACGCTGGGCAGGAATCCCGCGCCCCAGTTCGAGGCGCCGCCGCTGGTGCCCTTGCTGCCGGTGGAGAAGACGACGTAGGCCGGCAGGTCGCTGCTCTCGGAACCGAGTCCGTAGGTGGTCCACGCGCCGAAGCTCGGCCGGCCGAACTGCTGCGAACCGGTGTTCATCATGATCTGCGCCGGCGCATGGTTGAAGGCGTCGGTGTGCATCGACTTCACGATGGCGATGTCGTCGGCGACGGTCGCGAGATGCGGCATCAGCTCCGAGATCTCCGCGCCGGACCGGCCGTGTCGGGCGAACTTGAACTTCGGCCCGAGCAGCGTGGAGTTGGGGTTGATGAACGCCGCGCGGTAGCCCTTGAGCAGCTCCGCCGGCGGCAGCTTGCCGTCCCACTTGGCCAGCTCCGGCTTGTGGTCGAGCAGCTCCAGGTGGCTCGGCGCCCCCGCCTGGAAGAGGTAGATGACGCGCTTGGCCTTCGCCGGAAGGGGCGGACGCCGCGGGGCCATGGGATTGGCGGCGCCGGCGGGACTGGACGCCGCTGAGGCCACGGCGCGGTCGGCGAGCAGGCCCTGGAGCGCGGCCATGCCGAGGCCGACGCCGCATTCCTTGAAGAACCAGCGACGGGTGCGGGCGGAACGGGCCTCGGACACGGCCTGTTCGAGATGGGTGAGGCGGTTCATGGCGTCATTCCTTGGTGATGGCTTCGTCGAGGTTCAGCAGCGCGCGGGCGACCGCGGTGTAGGCCGCGAGCGTGGTCGGGGTGACCCCGGAGGGCAGGTCCGACGGCACGTCCCGTCCGCCCGTCGCCAATTCCGAGGCGCTGACCCAGCCCTCGGCCACGTGGGCCTTCTGGCGGTCGAGCAGGTCGAGCAGGACGCGGGATTCCTTCGCCGTCGGAGGACGGCTGAGCACGCGGCGGAAGGCGTAGCGGATGCGCTGTTCGTCGGTGCGGCCGCCTTCGCGGACCGTGCGCAGGGCCAACGCCTGGGCGGCCTCCAGGAACTGGGGCTCGTTCAGCGAGATCAACGCCTGCAACGGGGTGTTCGACCGCAGCCGGCGCACGCAGGAGAAGTCGCCGTTCGGGGCGTCGAAGGTCTGGAGCACCGGGTAAGGGATGCTGCGGAACCGGAAGGCGTAGATCGAACGCCGATAGCGTTCGGGGCCGGTTTCCTCCTTCCAGGTCTTCGGGCCGTAGCTCGCGGGCGGCTGGAACAGGAACTCGGGCGCCGGCGGGTAGACCGGCCGGCCGCCGAGGGCGGGGTTGAGCAGGCCGGACGCGGCCAAGGCGACGTCCCGGACGATCTCGCCCTCCACCCGCAGCCGCGCACCGCGGGCCAACAGGCGGTTGAACGGATCCTTCTCCAGCAGCGCGGGCGTCACCCGGCTCGACTGGCGGTAGGCCGCGGACCGGACGACGAGGCGGTGCAGGTGCTTCATGGACCACGGCGCGACGCCCGGTTCGGAGGGCCGCATGAACTCGACGGCGAGCCAGTCGAACAGTTCCGGATGGGACGCCTTCGGCGACTGGGTGCCGAGGTCCTCCGGGGTCTCCACCAGGCCGGTGCCGAAGTACTGCTGCCAAAGCCGGTTCACGGCGACGCGCGCGGTGGTGGGCGAAGCCGGGTCCGTGAGCCAGCGGGCCAGCGTCAGACGCGAGTCGTCGGCGCCGGGCGGCAGCGGATGCAGGAACGCTGGGGTGCCGAAGTCGACCTCCTTGCCCGGCTTCAGCCAGTCGCCGCGCTTGAACATCCGCGTCGCCTGACGGGCCTCGCCGGGCCCTTCCCCGGTGCGGCGGGCGAACACCAGCGACGGCGCGCCCTCGGGCCAGCGTTTCCATAGCGCGTCGATGCGCTCGTTGGCCTCGCGGAACTCCGGACGCGTGGTGCGCCAGTACGCGAACACCGCGGCGGTCTGGGCGGGCGTGCGGCGTTCCCGCGGGACACGGCCCACGATCTCGCGGACCGAGGCGGGCAGCGGATCGGCCACGGCGTTGGTCGCGGTGGCGACCGAGAGGCGGAAGCGCCCGAGGTTGTGGGTCTGGAGATCGTCGGAGTTGAACCCGCCGTGGTTCTGGCCGAGCTCGAACTTCAGCCGCGTGCCACCGGCGAAACCGAACGGCTTCTCCGCCACGAACACCGCCTTGCGCGCCTGGTTGCGGCGGCCGGGTCCCGCGTCGATGCCCCAGGCGGTGTCGCCGTTGCCGTCGACCGCATGGGCCACGGGACCGTAGGTGCGCTTCTTCCCGGAACGGTTGTCGAACTCCGCCTCGAGCGGCTTCTCCGCGTTCTCGAAGTCGGCGGTGGCGCGGACGAACTTCACCGTCACCCGGTTCGTCGGGTTCGCGATCTCCTCGGCCACGAGCCGGAACTCGCTCAGCGCCGCCATGCCGTGGACCGAGCGGCCGGGCCCGTTGCAGGGGAGGTTCGGGTCGGTGAGCTGCTCCAGGCGCACCGCGGCGATCCCGGTCAACGTGTTGGTCCCGTGGAAATGCGCGGTCCATTGGGTCGGCGCATAGCTGGCGGCGCGGATCGAGCCGTCCTCGTACTGGTAGAACCGCTCGCCGTTGTCCCCGGCGTTGGCGCAACGCACGACCTGCCAGTCCGGCTGGTCGCCGCGAACCGATTCCTCCCACGCGGCCATCTTCTCCTCCCATCCCGAAGCGGTGTGGCGCAGCGCCTCCTCGGCCTCGCGGATCTCCCGCGCCACGGTGTCGCGCTGGAGCTGCTGCGACGGCGTGTAGGCCACCATCGAGGATTCGTGGTCGTTGTTCAGGAAGGCGAACAGCCGGTAGTATTCCTCCTGCGAGACCGGGTCGAACTTGTGGTTGTGGCACTGCGCGCACTGGATGGTGATCCCCAGCACGGCCTTGCCGATGCAGTCCATGCGGTCGATCAGGCCGTCGATGCGGAACTGCTCCGGATCCGCGCCGCCTTCCTCGTTGAGCATGGCGTTCCGCAGGAAGCCGGTGGCGATCCGCTGCGACTCGGTGGCTCCCGGAAGCTGGTCCCCGGCGACCTGCTCCAGCACGAAGCGGTCGTACGGCAGGTCGCGGTTGATGGCGTCGACCACCCAGTCGCGGTAGGCCCAGACGAAGCGCGGCTTGTCCTTCTCGAACCCGTCGGAATCCGCGTACCGCGCGGCGTCGAGCCAGTGGCGTCCCCACCGTTCGCCGAAGTGGGGCGACGCCAGGAGTTCCTCCACCTTGCGGTCCCAGGCGTCCGCAGAACGGTCCGCCAGGAACCGGTCCACGTCCTCCGGCGTCGGCGGAAGTCCCGTCAGGTCGAAATGCAGACGTCGCAGCAGCGTCGTGCGGTCCGCCTCGGACGAAGGCCTCAGTCCCGCCGCCTCCAGCCGCTCCAACACGAACCGGTCGATCGGCGTCCGCGCCCATTTCGCATCCCGCACCCGCGGCACGGGCGGACGCACCGGCGCCGTCCAGGCCCAGTGCCCGCCGGCCGGCACGTCCTTCGCCGCCACCGCGGGCCAATCCGCGCCACGGTCGATCCAGGCGCGGAGACGTCCGATCTCCCCGGCGTCGAGCGGCTCTCCCTTCCTGGGCATGCGCCCCAGTTCGGGATGCGTCCCGGCCACGGCCTGGATGAGGATCGAGTCCGCGCTCCGGCCCGGGATCCACGCCGGCCCATGTTCGCCGCCCTTGAGCGCCGCCTCGCGGGAATCCAGTCGGAGACCCGATTCCGAGCGCTTCGAGCCATGGCAGGAAATGCAGCGGTCGGCGAACAGCGGCGCGATGTCGCGGGAGAACTCCACCGCGGCGGACGCCGGCGCGGGCAGGGCGCCCGGGACGACGTCGGCGGCTTGGAGCGGCCACGCGCGGAACACGACCGCGGCGAGGACGACCCACCGGCGCACGCCGGAGGACGAGTGGGACGGACGGGGGTTCACGGCACCCCGAGTGTGTCGCGGAACACGGCGGGGTCCATGCCGATTTGGCGGAAAGCCCCGCGGTGATCCGTCCACCTCGACCCAGGGACCGCGGGATGGCATCCTCCACCCATGGCCCCCCGTCGACCTGAGTCCCAAGCCACACGCATTCCCTGGGTTGTCTTCGTCACAGTTGTGCTGGTGGCCGCGGGAACCTTCATCGTCTGGAAACGTTCGGCCGCACCGTCCGTCCCAACGACGGCCACCAACGGAACCCCATCGAGAATCGTGCCGTTGGCCTATGGTTCGTCTGCGGAGCCCGCTTCCGCCGAACCGGCAACCGAAACCGCCACGTCACCGCAGACGCGAATCCCGGCACCGAACTCGGCTGGAACCGGTTCTTCGGGCGCGCCGGGATCCAATGCGGCAACCCCGCCTTCTCCGACGTCGGCCAGTGGCGTTTCCGGAGCTTCGGGGATCAAAGACCCCGTCTCGACACCGGTCACGGTCGTCGGCATCGCCGTTCCCGGACCCGGGCTGTTGCACGGAGTCGTGCGCCTGGAAGGCACGCCTCCGGCGGAACGCGAGATCACCCCGATCCGGGCGGACCGTCTTTGCGGAGCCCTGCACACGAATGCGGTCCTGACGCGGAGGTACCTGCTCGGCAAGGAACGCGGTCTCGCGAACGTCGTCGTCTCCTTGGTCGCCGTTCCTCCCGGTCTCGTGTTCCAGCCCGCGACGGAGAAGCCGCTGCTGGACCAGGTCGGATGCGTGTATGAGCCGCCGGTGATCACCCTCACGACCCAGCAGGTGGTCCGGATCCGCAACTCGGACCCCTTCCTGCACAACGTCAACGCCCAGGCCCGGGCGAACCGGGGCTTCAACTTCGCCCAGGCGACGGCTGGACAGGTCAACGAGAAGTCCTTCGCCGAGCCCGAATCCGGGATCCGTCTCATCTGCAATGTCCATCCGTGGATGGCCGCCGGCGTCTCCGTGTTCCCGCATCCCTTCCATGCGGTGACCGATCAGGACGGCCGGTGGCGCTTCAGCCAACCCCTGCCTGCGGGACGCCATGAATTGGAATTCAACCATCGCACCGCGGGCACCCGTCGGGTGGTGGTCGAGGTCGGCGCCATCGAAGCCGCCCCGCTGGAGATCTCGCTCGAGGTGCCGCAGTCCTGAGACGGACCGATGCGGAAGGGATCGGCACGCCAAGCCGCGAAGCCGCCGGAGGACCCACGCGGAGCCGCGGAGTTCGCGGTGGAATCGCCATTTCGTTCCCGGCATGGGTGCCCTGTTGGCGTCTTGGCGTTTTTGCGGGAGGTCCGTCTTCGCCTCGACGGAGTCGTTCCGAACAGCCACCTTGCCTGACGCTCTTGTTGACCTCGGATCCGGGGTCTAGCTTCGCCGCCGCAGATGGGAGCAAGTCGACAACCGGATCCGAACGCCTTCGAGGGCGAGGCTGCGGCGTGGCGTGCGGTCGGGGCCGGCTGGCGACAGTTGTCGGGCAACTTCACCGACCTCGGCTTCAGCTTCGAGTGGCACGACTTCAACTCCACCCAGCCGCCCGACTGGGCCCGCAGCTTCCATCCGGGAAGCCTGGAACTCTGCCTCAACCTCTCGGGCAACGGCGAGGTCCGGAACGGCGACGCCCGCGCCGCCTTCGCGCCCCGCACCGCCGGCTTCTACCTGCAGGGCGCCGATCCGCTCAGCGCGGCCCGCACCCCGGGGGAAACCCACCAGTTCATCACCGTCGAGTTCCGGCCGGACTTCCTCGTCCGCCATCTCGGAGGGGTCCGTGAAGGCCTGCATCCGCTGGTGCGCCACGTCGCCTCGGGCGGTGCCGTGGAGTCCGGTGTCTCCGCACCTTCCGCCCTGACCACACGTCAGCGCGAACTGGTCGCCACGCTGCGTCAGCCGCCGGTGCTTGCGGGCGCCCAGACGCTCTGGTACGGCGCCAAGGCCGTCGAGCTGATGAGCGAGTTCTTCTTCGAGCCGCCGGCCGACGCCGAGCTGTTCTGCCATCGGCAGCAGCGGGTGGCGGCCGGTCGCGTCGAGGCCGTGGTCGCGATGCTCAAGAAGGACCTGGTGAACCCGCCGTCGCTCGAGCAGATCTCGCGCGAGGTCGCCTGCAGTCCGTTCTACCTGAGCCGGACCTTCTCCAAGGAGATGGGCCAGACCATCCCCCAGTACGTGCGCCAGCTGCGGATGGAGAAGGCCGCGGAGCTGCTGAAGTCGGGCGAGTACAACGTGACCGAGGTCGCCTACGAGGTCGGATACAACAGCCTCAGCCACTTCAGCGCCGCGTTCCACCAGACCTTCGGCTGCTGCCCCGGTCTCTACCCGATGTCCACGCCCACGCAGAAGGCGGGACGCGGGAAGTGACTCCGCCGTCGCACACACACGGCGCCTGGATGGCCGGAGTCCAAACCGGGGCCGATTCCGCCCAAGAAACAGCCGGGGTTTGGAATGGCCGGAACCCCGGAACCCCCGCCATAGTTCGCGGGTCCAATCCCGGTTCCCGAGCCTTCCCATGAAGCCCCTTCCGCCCCCGGTCCTCGACGCCCTGCGCGACAGCACGCGCCGCCGTTTCCTCCAGCAGTGCGGCGCGGGTGTCGGTGCGCTCGCGCTGGGTTCGCTGCTCGACGGCCGCCTTCTCGGCGCCGAAGCCGGCCAGCCGGTGCTCGGACGACCGCACTTCGCGCCCAAGGCTAAGAACATCATCTACCTGTTCCAGTCCGGCGGACCGTCCCACCTCGACCTCTTCGATCCCAAGCCCGAGCTGACGAAGCGCAACGGACAGCGCGTTCCCGAGGAACTGGTGCGGAACATCCGCCTGGCCCAGATCGGGAAGGAAGCCCAGCTGCTCGCGTCGCCGTACAAGTTCGACCGGCACGGGAAGTCCGGCATGTGGCTGAGCGAGCTGCTGCCCCACATGCGGACGATCGTCGACGACGTCTGCTTCGTGCAGGGCTTCCACTCCGAGGCCTTCAACCACGATCCGGCGACCATCTTCATGAACACGGGCGCCCAGCTGGCCGGACGGCCGGCGATGGGTTCCTGGTTCAGCTACGGGCTCGGCAGCGAGAACAAGGACCTGCCCGCGTTCGTGGTGCTCATGACCGGCGTGGGCCAGCCGCTGACCAACGCCGCGTGGGGCAGCGGATTCCTCCCGACCGAACACCAGGGCGTCACGCTCCGTTCCCAGGGCGATCCGGTCCTGTTCGTGGGCAATCCCGAGGGCATGGGGTCCCGCAGGCGCCGTCAGTCGCTGGACGTCCTCAAGGACCTCAACACGATCCGCCACGACGTGCTGCAGGATCCGGAGATCCGCACGCGCATCGCGTCCTACGAGCTGGCCTACCGGATGCAGACCAGCGTGCCCGAGGTCATGGACATCTCGAAGGAGGACCTCCGCACCCAGGAGGCCTACGGCACGACCCCGGGACGCGCGTCGTTCGCCAACAACTGCCTGCTCGCCCGCCGTCTCGTGGAGCGCGGCGTGCGGTTCGTCCAGCTCTACCACCGCGGCTGGGACCACCACGGCGGACCGGACGGCAACCTCGTGTTCGACCTCAAGAAGCGCTGTGCGGAGACGGACCAGCCTGCGGTCGCCCTCGTGAAGGACCTCAAGGAGCGCGGCCTGCTCGACGAGACCCTCGTCCTCTGGGGCGGCGAGTTCGGGCGGACTCCGATGATGCAGGGCGCGTTGAAGCCCGACCAGATCGGCCGCGACCACCATCCCCACGGCTACACCATCTGGATGGCGGGAGGCGGCATCAAGCCCGGCACCGTGTACGGGCGCACGGACGACTTCGGCTTCCACGCCGTCGAGGATAAGGTCCATGTGCACGACCTGCACGCGACCATCCTGCACCTCTTCGGCGTCGACCACCTGAAGCTCACCCACCGCTTCCAGGGACGCGACTTCCGGCTCACCGACATCCACGGCGAGGTGGTCAAAGGCATCCTGGCCTGACCCGTGGTTCGACACGGATTCCACGGATCCGGAGTTCATCCACAGATCGGACAGGGACACGCAGATGCCGGCGGGTGAAACCCCAACCCGATTCGGCCTGCCGCCCGCCACTGGCAACTGGCAACGGACAACTGGCAACGGACAACAAACCACAAACAACGGACACTCCGTGAAATCCGTGTCCTCCCCGTCCATCCCCGGATTTTAGCCTGACTCCATCCGCACGGGACGGAACTGTTCGGACGTTACCCGATGGAGCCCAGGCCCACATCCCGTACCGGTTTCCGCGCGTCCCTCCGCCGCGGCGTCGGCCTTGGCGGGCTTCTGCTTGGGCTCCTCGGTGGAACACACCTCGGGAACGGAGCGGAACCGCACTGGGCCTTCCAGCCCATCCGCGACACGGCGCCGCCGGCGGTGAAGGACCCCGCCTGGTGCCGGACCTCCCTCGACCGGTTCATCCTCGCCCGCCTCGAGGAATCAGGTCGACGCCCGGCGCCCGAGGCGGACCGACGCACCCTGATCCGGCGGCTCGCGTACGACCTCGCCGGGCTGCCGCCCAGTGCGGAGGAGGTCGACGCCTTCGAGCGGGATCCGGCTCCCGACGCGTACGAACGGCTCGTGGACCGTCTGCTGGCCTCGCCGCGGTACGGGGAGCATTGGGGGCGTCGCTGGCTCGACGTGGTGCGCTATGCCGACACCGCGGGCGAGACCGCCGACTACCCGGTACCGACGGCGTGGCGCTATAGGAACTACGTCGTCGAGGCCCTCAACGCGGACATGCCGTACGACCGGTTCCTCCGCGAACAGGTCGCTGGCGACATCCTGGCCCGGGAGCGCCCTGCGGACGGCTATGCCCGCAAGATCGCCGCCACCGGCTTCATCGCCGTCTCCCGGCGCTTCGGTTTCGACTCCGAGAACTACCACCACCTCACCGTGCAGGACACGATCGACACGGTGGGCCAGGCGGTCCTCGGCCTGACGCTCGGCTGCGCGCGGTGCCATCCGCACAAGTACGACCCGGTCTCGTCCGCCGACTACTACGGGCTCTACGGCATCTTCGAGAGCACCCGCTACAGCTTCCCCGGATCCGAACAGAAACAGCGGCACCGCGCGCTCGTGCCGATGGTGCCGCCGTCGGAGTCACGCGCCGCCTGGCAGGTCCACGAGGAACGCCTGGCGGCGTTGGCTGCGCGGCTCGAGGCGCTCGGGAAGTCCGGGCCGGGCGGGACCCTGCGGTCGCTCGACGAGACCGACGGCGACTTCGAGATGCAGGCGCCGGCCGCGGGCGGTAGCAAGGGCGTGCTGGTTCCGCCGTGGGTGTACGACGGGCCGATCGCGGTGGCCGGCGACGCCCAGAGTCCGTTCCGCAACGTGCATCCCTCCGGGAAGGTCGGCGCCTCCGTTCCCGCCGGGACCAACGCCTACCGCCTCGGCCAGGCGCTCCTGGCCGCACCCGCCGACGGATCGGCGACGCTGCACGGGAACCTGGACTTCCGCTTCGCCGCCGTGGACGCCGCCAAGTCCTCGCCCGCGTCGCATCGGTTCTGGATCGGCGAGTCGCCGGAGCATCCGCGGGTCTCCGTGGAACTCACCTCCCACAAGGCCCTGCTTCGCACCGCGGCCGGAACGTTCCCGATCCGGGACCTGAAGCCGGGCGAATGGCAGAGCCTGCGCGTGTCGGCGGATCCCAAGGCGGGAACGGTCTCGGGGCACCTGGGGAATCCCGGGGACGACTTCGCGTTCGGCCCGTTCCCTTTGGGTCCCGAAGCCGGTGCGCCGCGGCTGCTCGAGTTCGGACTCGCGGCCTCACCGGCCACCGGGGAGTCGATCGACGCCATCGCGTTCGACCACTTGGAGGTGCGTGACCGTCCGTTCGCGCCGGTCTCGCGTACGGCCCGTTCCTTCCCCGACCTCGCCGCACGGCCCGACCCGGCCGAAACGCGTCGGGAACTGGCCACGCTCACCGAGGACGACGGCGGATTCGAACTCGGCACGGACGCCGAGCCGCCCTCGGCGCCGTGGAATCCCGGGCCGAACGCCGCGGTCCGCATCCAGGCTTCGGCGCAGAGCCCATTCACGGACGTGGCCCCCGTCGGGGAACGCGGACTGCACCTCGGCAACCTCGGCGTGTACGACGGCTTCGGACGCACGCTGCCCAAGCTCTGGACCGCCGAATCGGCTCCGGAGATCCACGTCGGCTTCGACTTCCGGGCAACGGACGTGGCGGCCGGCGGCGACGGCTCCTGGCGTTTCCACATCGGGCACGGACCGGGGCCTTCACCGGCGGTGGAGCTGTTCTTCAACGGCCGGGAGTTCTTCCGCCGCAGCGGTGACTCCCGCGATGTGGTGGGTCCGATCGCGGTGGGGACCTGGCACCAGGTCCGCGTCGCCCTGGACCTGAAGGCCCGGACCTGGCGCGGCACCCTGACTGAGTTCCCGGCAGGCGGGGAACTTCAGTTCGACGGGCGCTTCGCGGAGGGCTGGGACGGCCGGATCGACTACACCTTCATCGACAGCCACGGGCATCGCGGCGGCGTCCGTCCGGCCATCGACGTGGACAACTTCTTCGTGCGTCCCACGCCGCTGCCGTCCTTGACGACCGTGGCCGCCGCGGAATCCGCCGGTGTCCGGGAGGAGCGCCGACGCAAGGTCGCCGCGTTGCGGGGACGCATGGCGGACTTCGATCGCGAGGCGACGGAGCTGAGACAGGAGATGGAGCGCCTGCTGGTCGACGGACCGTTCCCGATGGCCTACGCCGTCACCGAGGGCACGCCGCGGGACGCACGCATCCAGCTGCGGGGCGAACCGGACCGTCCGGGTGGATCCACTCCCCGCTCGTTGCTGCCGGCGGCCGGCGGCGGGGCGCTGCCGGAGGGGCTCCGTGGCAGCGGACGCCGCGAGCTGGCCGAATGGCTCGCCTCGCCGGCGAATCCGCTCACCGCCCGCGTCATGGCGAATCGGCTGTGGCTCGGCCACTTCGGGACCGGCCTGGTGCGGACGCCGAACGACTTCGGGACGCGCGGACAACGGCCGAGCCACCCGGAACTGCTCGACCACCTGGCGACGGAATTCCGGCGGAACGGCTGGTCCATGAAGGCGCTGCACCGGCTGATCGTGAACAGCGCGACCTACCGTCAGCGAAGCGCGGCGACCACTGGGACGGACGCCTCACCTTCGCTGTCCTCGGGTCCGGAATGCCCCGCCTGCGCGCCGGCCGGGCAGGAGTCCGCGCCCACGTTCGTGGCGGTGGCCGCCGCGGAGACGTTCTCCCCGTTCCCGCGTCGGCGTCTGACCGCGGAGGAGGTCCGCGACGCGCTGCTGTTGACCGCGGGACGCCTCGACGAGAGCCCGGGCACGGGGCATCCGTTCCCGTCGCCGACGACCTGGGGCTACACCCAGCACGGACCGTATCTCGGCCAGTACGAGCACACGCGGCGGAGCCTCTACCTGATGACCCAGCGGATCCGGCGACATGGGTTCCTCGCCCTGTTCGACGGGGCGGACCCGAACGGCAGCACGCCGGAGCGGCGGACCAGCACGGTGCCCACGCAGGCGCTGTTCTTCCTGAACGACCCGTTCGTCCATGACAACGCCGCCACCCTCGCTGGACGGATTCACGCGGCGGACGGCGACCCGGTGGTGGGACTCTTCCGTGCGGTCCTGGGACGGGATCCGTCGGACGACGAGGCGCGGCGGGCGGCCGCGTTCATGGACGGCTACCGTCGGCGTCTGGCCGCGGGGACTCGGGAACCCGCACGGGAAGCCCTCGCCGCCTGCGCCCGGGTGCTGTATGGCGCGAACGAGTTCCTCACAGTGGACTGAGAAGGGGAGACACCGGGAAATGACACGCAACCACAAGGCCTTCGATCCGGGACGCCGTTCCTTCGTCCGCTCTCTCGTGGCCGGATCGTCGCTGTTCCCCGGCGTCGTCTCGCAGCTGCTGGCCGAGGACGGTCCGCGCGATCCGCTGCAACCGCGGGCCGCGCACCACACGCCGAAGGCGAAGCGGGTGATCTTCCTCTACATGAGCGGCGGCGTGTCGCACGTGGACGCGTGGGATCCGAAGCCGCGGCTGTTCGCGGACGCGGGCAAGACCGTTTCGGTGGATGAGTTCCAGGGCCGGAAGGGCGACTTCCGGATGTTCGTGAAGCGGCCGCAGTGGGAGTTCGCACGCCATGGGCGGTGCGGGACGGAGGTCAGCTCGCTGTTCCCGCACATGGCGGGCTGCGTGGACGACCTCTGCCTGATCCGGTCGATGACCTCGGACCACACGAACCACTACGAGGCGACGCTGGGCATCCACACCGGCTCGTTCACGTTCGCGCGTCCGAGCATCGGCTCCTGGGTGAGCTACGGCCTCGGCTCGGAGAACCGGAACCTCCCGTCGTTCGTGGTGATCGCGCCGAAGTCGCCGTACGCGGGCAGCCAGGTCTGGGGGAGCGACTTCCTTCCGGGATCGCACCAGGGAACCCTCGTGATGCCGGGGGCCGAGCCGGTGGCGAACCTGCACCGGCGTTCGGCCTCGGAGGAACTCCAGCGGATGGAGCTGGAGGCGATGGCCGAGATGAACCGGGCGCACCTGGCGCCGCGGGATTCCGATCCGCTGCTCCAGGCGCGGATGCGCTCCTTCGAGACCGCGTTCGGCATGCAGATGGAGATGCCCGAGCTGTTCGACCTCTCGAAGGAAAGCGACGGGACGCTGGAGATGTACGGGCTGCAGCGCGGGAGCACGCAGGGCTTCGCCTGGCAGTGCCTCGTGGCCCGAAGGCTGGCCGAGCGCGGGGTGCGGTTCGTCGAGCTGATCGACGTGGGATCCTCCGACAACTGGGACGCCCACGGCGACATGCTGACCCACACCCCGCTGGCGCGGAACGTCGACAGGCCGATCGCGGGACTGCTCCGGGACCTGAAGCGCCGCGGGATGCTGGAGGACACGCTGGTGGTGTGGACCACGGAATTCGGAAGGACACCGTTCAACGCCACCGCGGACGCCAAGGGCCGGGAACACCACCATTGGGTCTTCTCCAGTTGGCTGGCCGGCGCCGGCATACGGCCGGGAACGGTGTACGGGGAATCCGACGAAAATGGCATCCGCGTGGCGAAGGACGGCGTCCACGTCCACGACTTCCACGCCACCATCCTGCACCTGATGGGGCTGGACCACGAACGCCTCACCTACCGCCACGCCGGCCGCGACTTCCGTCTCACCGACGTGGCGGGGAACGTCGTCCGACCGATCCTGGCGTAGCGGATCTCCGGGTCAGAGCTTCTCGGCGACCAGGGCCTCGACCTTCTTGGACAGGTCGGATTCGGCCTCGAGGTCGCGCAGGATGCCCTTGCGGTCCACCAGCCACATCGTGGGGTACTTGTTGATGCCGAGCTCCTCGAGCATGCGGCTTTCCCGACCGGCGGGGTCGAAGAACTGGGGCCAGGACATGCCGGTCCGCTTGACGAAGGACTTCAGCTCACCCTGCTCCTCGTCGGCGCTGATGCCGACGATCTCGAGTCCCTGGGGCTGGAGGCGCCGGTGCAGGGCGATGAGCTCGGGAACCGAGGCGACGCAGGGCGGGCACCAGGTCGCCCAGAAGTCGACCAGCACCACCTTGCCGCGGAGATCGGAGACCTTGACCTTGCGTCCGTCGACCGCCGTGAACTCGAGGTCGAAGGGCTTGTCGAGCCGGTCGAAGCGCGACTTGGCCATCTTGGCCTGCAGCCGGAGGACCGGATGCAGGTTGGTGACCTGAAGGATCTCCTCGACGATGGGCCGCGCGCGTTTCGGGGAGCCGAGCTGAACGATCTGCATCATGGCCGCGAAGACGGACTGCTCCTCGGGATGTTCCTTCCGGATCAACCGCAGTTCCGCCTCGAAGGTGTCGAGCACGCTGTCGAGTCCCTTGGACTGCAAGGACTGCGCCTTGGCGACCGCCGCCTTCATTTTCAGTTCGAAGGCGCTCGGCTCCGGGGCAAGCACCGGGTTGGCCTCCTCGGGACCAAGCCCCTCCAGTTCCGCGACGCGGTCCTGGGCACCGAGCTGGATCGCGGCCTTGAGCAGCTCACGGTGGATCGACTTCGCGAACTTCGCGTTGCGATGGGACGGGAACCGCAAGGCGAACTCCTTCGCCTTGTCCGCGGCCTTGCCCGCGGCGACAGACAACGACTTCCGGAACTCCTTCCGCTGCTCTTCGGTGGGCGGCGTGGTGTTCCATTCTGCCGGTGCTGCGGGCACGCGGTTGGCCTTGTCCAGCTCGTCGTAGGCCTTCTCCGCATCGTCGGGCAGCAACCAGCCTCCGGCCGGCGGCACCAGGGCCACGGCGTTGGTCAGCACCAAAACCACCGGGGCGGAGGTCGCCAAGGAGATCGCCGGGACCGCGGGGACCGCGGGGGACGGCTTCAACGGGATCGTCTCCACAGCCCGACCCGGCGAAGGGAGGAGGATGAGGAGCGCGGCGACGGGGCCGAGAAGTTTGGACGACATGTGATTCAAAGGTGGCGACGCTTGGGAACGGGGCAAATTCGATTCCGGTCACCAACCACGGGACTACTTCTGTGGCTGGCCGGGTTCGGGACGGCCGTTGGTGGTCAGGATCTGGAAGGAATGCACGCCCGCGGCGGCGGGATGGTCGCTCGTCCACACGATCTTTTTCTCCGGGTTCACCTCGACCATCGAGACGCCCTTCATGGCGGCATGGCTGCCGACCACGGTGTTGCCGTTGGCGAGACGCTGTGCGCCGCAGGGATCCTGGAACAGCCCGCCGACCTCCGCGTTGGTCACCTTCCAGACCACGGCGCCGGCCCCGTCGAACTCCACCACCTGGTTCCCGTGGGTCAGCGAGACGACCGTGTGGCCGTCGTCCAGCCGGATGGCCGTGAACGGCCAGTTCTCCGCCGCGCGGCCGCCGAGCCCAGGCAGGTCGGTCCGCAATGTCCGGACCACGCGCCCCTCGGGCGTGTACTCCTTCACCGCGAACGCCAGCAGGTGCGGGACGAGGAGGTTCCCGTTGCGCAGCTGACGCGCCATCCGGGTCTGCATGTGCGCGTTGTCGGTCTCCGGCTGGAGCGCCGTGGACGCCACCACGGCTCCCTTGGCGTCGACCCGCAGCAGACGCGGCGACTTCCCGAGTTCCGTGACGAGCGTCGTGCCGTCATACAGGCGCTGCGTGGTGCCGATCTCGGCGTTCTCCGGACTCCGGACGTACGAGAACACCACCTGCTTCGCCGGCGTGACCTCCTCCACCCGGTCAGACCAGGCGACCAGGACGTTGCCGCCGGGCAGCACGAAGCCGTCGCGGGAACCGCCCTTGTACTCCCAGGAGACCGAGCCGTCCTCGGCGACGATCGCGGTCCGTCCTCCGAGGACGAGGTAGGAGTGTCGGATCGCCGCTTCGGCGGCGCGAAGCGGAGCCAAGGTGCCGAGGACGGCGCCGATCAGGAGGAGCGCGGGGTGTTTCACGGGAAGGAAGGGAGCAGGATCCTCCGCCCAAGACGATCCGGCCCCAAGGAAATTGAAGGCCGGAGGCGCATCGGAAGCGACGGAGGCGTTTTCTCACGACGTCCTGAAGGGAAACGGCTTCCCCGACGTCGGTCTGCGGCGCATCGTTTTCGTGTTCCATGAACCGACCCGGCCATCCTCTTTTCCGCACCGTGGCGGCGGTGTCGATGGCGTGGGCGCTTGGGGCGGCGGCGGAGACCCGTCCGGCCTTCGACCTGGAATCCCGCAAGCAGGCCCGGTCCTGGCTGT